>CAZUWM010000163.1:0-1500 GCA_964624155.1 uncultured Planctomycetales bacterium | reverse complement strand
TGGATGAACACGATGTCATCATCGAGCACCAGCCGGTTCGCATTGTGTCGGCCGACTTCAAGAAAGAGAGCGAACATCTCCGGCGTGATGGCTTCCGGCCTGCCGTGCAGGGCATTATGGAACGCCTTCGTCACTCGATAAAACGGCTCCGAGCCCTGGATGACCTCCCATCGAACTGCAAGGCCTAACTCTCCCAACAGCGGGACCATGCGGTTGAGGATTTCGGCAACTCCACCACCCGTGCGGGTCGAATTGACCATGACAATCCGTTGTCCAACAAGCCGCTTCGCCAGCTCGCGTAGCTCCTCAACGCCGCTGAGGCCGATGAGTGGTTCGTAGTCAGTGAGACTCGACATGGCCTGCCGTTTGACGACTGAGTTCGTCCTGGATCAGCGAAAGGAGTAGCGATCGCAGCGTCTCGAGGGTGTGCGCATAGGGGTCAAGCATCGCGACACGCTCAGCCAGCTCCTTCAAGCCGAGCTGTTCCTCCAACCAAATCGCGAAGTCGTTGCTCCGACGCCCAACCCGCAGTCGAGCATCAAACACGTGAAAGTACAGCGAGCGGATGCTGATCTGCGATAACGTGTGCGCAAACTCGGGCAAGGTGGACACCTCATAGGAGGTGGGCATGATGAGGTGCACCGACTTGATGAAGAAGAACGCCTCTCCATCTGAGACGAATTTCAGGCGTGCTGTTGGATTGTTTTCCAGGTACGCCTCAATCGTCACCGCGAGCACCTCTCGAAGGCTTTGAAGTGAGGAATGCTCGAGTGTGTCAATGCTGGCGAGCCGTTCTCCCAGCGGTTCTTCCCCCAACACTTCGCTTACCCAATAGGCAAAGTCATTTGCGGGCTCTGGTGTCAGATAGTGATGCGAGAGGAGAAAGTAATGGGTGTGATGGTAGATGCACCCTTCAGGGACTTTCCGAATGAGTCGAGCAAGTGTGGGTAAGGTCGCGGCGCGTAAGCCCGTGGCTTCCTCCAGTACAAAACTCGTGTGGAACCGAAACGGGGTGGCGGCTTTTGGGGTCGAGGGGGGCCGCGTCATGGACCCTTTGACGAGTTCCATCGTTTCCAGCGCTCCAGTTCTGCTAACCAGCTGTGAACTGCTTGCGGGTCCTTGAGCCAATACCGTGCCGCCGTTCGCCGTCTCGGGTCGCCGACAAACACCGAGGCGCCACCAAGGCGATTGACGATTCGAAATGCGTCCTCGTCTGTTTGGTCATCCCCGAGATACGTAATCCAGTGTCGCGTTGAGGCGTCCCGTCCAGCGATACGTTTCAACAGCCAGTCGACCGCCACCCCTTTGTCCCAGTCAACCGCAGGCCGGATTTCAACCACGCGCTTGCCCCGAGTCAGACGAATGACCCCCCGCTTCAGGTACGGGGCTGTCAACGTCTTGAGGAGTTGGTGGAACGTTCGCTGAGCCGAGCGCGGGACGGTTCGCCAATGGACGCTGAAGGTTAACCCTTTTTCTTCCACCCATGCCCCGGGAATCGGT
>CAZUWM010000162.1:0-1539 GCA_964624155.1 uncultured Planctomycetales bacterium | reverse complement strand
GAGACCATCGTGATGATCACCTCAACCTCTGAGGCCACGTGCGCGGGACTTTTGCCCGCCTTCGCCCCGATGCGCAAGAGAGGATCAACTTTTGTGGCGGTCCGGTTCCACACGACGAGCGGAAACCCCGCCTTGGCGAGATTCATCGCCATCGGCGCGCCCATCGTCCCCAGTCCCAAGAACCCTACGGCTAATCCAGCCATTGTGATAACGGCGTTTCAAGAAACTGTTGGAGGCTCAGCTCCGGCAGCCCGACGGTCACGGTACGCGCAGTCGTATAGCGCTTGGCAAACGCCGCCAGGCCAGGCCGGTTCATCCGGCGCGACCCGCTCTTCACCTCAATGGCCGTCACGCGGGCTCCTTTGCGAATGATGAAGTCTACCTCCTCGTTCCCTTCCCGCCAATAGAATACCTCCACACCGTGCCCGGCGCCACTGTTGACGAGATGCGAGCCGACCACCACCTCCACCAATCGTCCCCAGCGTTGTGGGTCCGCCCGCCAGTCGGCAAACGACTGGTTGGTGAGCGCGGTGATCAGCCCCGTGCTGAGGGGCACCCATTTCGGGCTGGACCCTCGACGGCGAATGGCGGATCCCGACCACTTGGGCAGCCCGCGCAGCAGAAACGCCGATTCAAGGAGGCGTTGATACGAGGCCAGGGTCTCGGTATGGCCGGCATCGACCAGTTGTCCCAGGATCTTTTGATACGACAGGATCTGCCCTCCGTACTCGCAGGCGAGCACGAAGAGCTGACGCAACAGTGCGGGTTTATCCACGCGGTTGAGGAGGAGGATGTCTTTTGAGATGGCCGTCTCGATGAGTGAATCTTGCACGTACTGCCGCCAACGAGATTCGTCGCTAATCAGCGCGGCAGAACCAGGGTAGCCACCGAAGTAGACATACTGATCCAGCGACCAGCCGAAGGCGTCTCGGCACTCGCTCCAGGACCAGTGGGGGAAGCGGATGAGCTCGAATCGACCCGCCAAACTCTCATCGAGTCCTCGCTGCACCAACAAGGCGGAGGAGCCGAGAATGACGACGTGGAGCTGGCGTCCCGCGCGGGCATCTTCATCCCACAGGCGTTTGACCTCAAGGGACCAATGGGAGACGCGCTGCACTTCGTCCAATACCAGCACCGCCGGTGTCTGGGCCGAACCCTGCATCCGGGCCAGTTGCCACTGCTGAGTGATCCATTCCGCAGCTGGAGGAGCTGGCAAATCGGCGGCTGCATAATGCGAAGGCACGTCGACTTCACGCAACACCTGCTGGATAGCCGTGGTTTTTCCGACTTGCCGAGGACCGGTGATGACTTGCATGAACCGTCTCGGTTCACGGAGTCGATCGCTAATAAGTCGTGTAATATCTCTTTTATACATAGTGGGTTGTGTCATTATGAGTAATTTTACTCTGGTCTCTGAGGAAAATCAAGTATCGAGAGCGGAAGGGTTGGAGGACGCGAGCGTGCGCTGCACGAGCAGCTTCTTGACTTCGCCGATGGCCTTCGTGACGTTGATGCCTCGCGGGCAGGCGTCCGTGCAGT
>CAZUWM010000161.1:0-1581 GCA_964624155.1 uncultured Planctomycetales bacterium | reverse complement strand
GATGGATGTGTTCGGGAACATCACGAAGACCACGCACCTGGACGGGGTGGACTGGAAGTATGAATACGACGTGCGCAACCGCCTGACCAAGGCCACGAGGGAATCTCCCAGCGACAACATCAAGGCCGTGTATCAGTATACGTATGATCTGGGAGACAATCTTTTGACCAAGGTCGAGCCCTCAGTGCTCCCCACTTTTAGGTAGGTAATTCCTGCAAGGCGAGAAAAGCCTGCCTGAGGGAACATCGGTATATCTGGAGAAAGTAGTTTCCGATCCTGGCCAAGGTCATGACGCGTTCGGCTCTTGTGTTGGCTTTGAGTTGTTGGGCGATCTTGAAGGTCTCGGCGGCAGCCCCGAAGGCACACAACAGCACGTAGGCCAGTGCGAGGATGGCGAAATGGCGGTCGTGCCTGTCAGCAGCGGACAGGCGAACATGGTCCAAGCCAAGGCCCCAGTCGCGGTTCTTGAGGTCGCGAAACATCGCCTCGGTCCACATGCGTCTTTTATAGAGACGCACGATTTCGGCGGGCGCCTCAAACTCAAGGCTGGTAACGAGATACCACGGCTCTTGCGCTTCTCGGTCAAACACGGTAACCAGCCGGATGGGCCCGAATTCTTGCTCGTCCATTGTGCCCCAACCCCAGTCGCGTGCCCGCGCACCGCGCCGTATCCCCAGTTCTTTGAGCGTCCCCATGTGTTCCTCCACGCATACCTGATGAATATGGGATAAACGCTGAACAAAGTGCCATCCCCTCTTTTGAATCTCTCTGAGCCATCGAGGATGGCCGAAGGCGCGATCGGCGATAAGAATCGGGCGAACATTCTCCGGACAGAAGCGCCCCAGCATCTCAAGCGCCTGTTGTTCAGCCGCTACCATGGCCCCTTGCGTCTCTTCTTCTGAAACATTCTTTTTTATCGTGATCGCCAAGAACGGAAGCGACCGGCCGTCCCGAGGCAACGAAAACACCAATTGTTGGAAGGGATGAAGATCAGTCCAGTCCACCAGGATGATCGTGCGGCCGGTGGGCGGACGTAGGAACCGAAATAGTGCCGCAAACAGCGCTTCGGTCTCCAGCTCACCATTGCGCAGAAACCGCCAGACCCTTTTAATACAGTGTTTTGCGGCCACCTCGCCCGACATCGCTCGGCCCAGCGCCAGCACCCCCACCCCTTTCATTAATAACCCAGCGCTTACAATTGCCGCCAACGTCTTGCTCCGCGAAAGACGCATCCCCTCGACATTCTGAACAATCCATGCCAATATCTTGCTCGGGTCGTACATGGCTTCCTCCTCCAAAATGGAACTCCATTTCTCAATTCGAGCCCATTTTAGACCGATCGATGCCGTGTACGCCCTTTATTGATGCACCCGATCACAAAACTGGGGATCACTGAGGCGAAGGCGCTTCGCGCTTGACTTGGGGCGGATTGGTTTGGCAATATCGCGTGGCCCAAGCCTGACGCGGCGGGGCGGGGCTGTATACAGTAACTTTGGGTGATTGGCGTTGCCACGGGCGGCCCGCCGTGGTTCGCCGCGGCCGGGTTCAACCTCCTGAACCTTTCCTCGAATCCAATTTAGC
>CAZUWM010000160.1:0-1590 GCA_964624155.1 uncultured Planctomycetales bacterium | reverse complement strand
CATCGGCAGAGAAGCTGACGTGCGTGACCCGTTGGTTGTCGGCGGCTTCGACTGCCAAGGCAACCATCGTCGGGCCGACGAAACGATCGGTGTTCCTGCTGGTAGCAATCATCACCTCCTGCAAACCGGCGAAGCGCACCAGCGGAGCCATCGTATCACGCGGCATGGAGACCTCGAGCTCGGCCTCATCGGCACTCGTCCACAGGGTTGTGAGAGTGAGGCCGGAAGGATCCTTGAATGTCTTCCCCGCCGCCAGGGTAACATCAACATCATTGGGGTCATTCGTGGGAGTCACATCGAGCATGAACGTATCCCAGGGCTCAACATCGCGAGAGAAGTTCACGATGCCGCGAGAGAAGTTCGTATGCACCACAACGCCACTCCACGGCAGATAGGAGACATAGTACCATGCATCGATCGGAGCCAGAGCAGGTGGGTAGATGACCCCTCGGCGGATGCGCAGGACCTTCAGACGACGGCTCAAACGATCCAAGTCCTCGATCCTCTTGCGGAAGATGCCCTGGCGCTCAATCGACTCCCTATGCTCGCCCTCAGTCAACCAGCCCAGGTGATCCAGTTCAACCGGGTTGAAACGAAACCTGTCGTTGACGTTCATGCTCAAAATACTATAGCGATCGCCCCCCGTGCTAATTGCTGGGCATGGCTCCAGGAGAGTCTTCGGGACGACATCAGGAAAACAATTGAGTCGAGAAGGATGAGCAGGCAGTCCTAGTAGATGGCCGAGTTCATGGAAGGCGGTATCGCGATCACTGCGACCGCCGTCCCAGAAGCGGGCCCAGGCGACTGGAAGCGAACGCGTTCCTTCGGCAGTCTGAAAGGTGTTCCTTAGGAAGGCTCGACCGCCTGGACATTTATCTTCAAGTGAAACGGATGGAAAGAGGACGAGGAGGTAGCCGTACGTTCGATAGTCGAGCTCGGCATCGGCGGCCGTGACAGCCTCTTGCAGCACTTCCAATTCAGCTTTCTGTCGAGCCTCGGGAGTCTTTTCAGCGCAAGCATCCGCCATGGAGCGCGTCAGGGGATACCACTGGTTCGTCACCGTGCCTTCAAACGACATCTGTTCGTAAGAGGCTTTGTAATAATCCGAGGCCACGCTGTTTGCCGTAGCAAACATCATGGTCTGCGCCTGCGCAGACGTGGGTGGTTGGATGAGTGCATCATAAGGCGGACGTGGCGGGTCCTTGAAGGTCGCCAAGATGGCGGCGAGGCGTTGTTTGCCGAGGGTGCCGGGTTGGGTGGGGCCTTGCAGCGATTTACGCGACACCCGCGGGCCGGCAGGGGGAACCTGGAAATCGGGCGGCAGGACCACATCATCGTGAGGTCCCGGACGTGGACGGGACGCTGGCGAGGGGGCGGGTGGTCGCGGCGGGGGCGGCGGCACGGCGCCGAAGACCGACGAGGAAACCTCACTCCGAGGCGCTGAGATCGCACTCGCGGACACGACCGGCGTCGAGGACGTCGACGAACTTATCGGAGGCTTCGCGACGACGGAAGGCGAGGGCGCTGGAGGCTTCGCCGCGGGGGTCGGCGCGGGAGTGGGCGTAGGAGTTGGCACCACGACGGCGGATT
>CAZUWM010000159.1:0-1606 GCA_964624155.1 uncultured Planctomycetales bacterium | reverse complement strand
GAAGCTTTCCCGAGTTTGTGGCAATAAAACGTTGTAACTGATTGTCGTTAGGGGTGTTCCTTGTCAATTTTCTGCAACGGTTCAATGCCGAGGTATTTTCGGAGTTGGTAGAGCTTCAGGTGATCTTGACGTCCTTGCGCGGCGAGGCCATAGCGGGCTTTCTCCATGAGCCGCCAGCGTCGGATGCACGACTCAGCATTCCCACACCGCGGGAGTCCCGGATGCGCCAGGTAGGTCACCATGTACGCAAACCGCCAGCTCAGGAGGAACTGCATCGCCTTGGTCAGATGCCACGACCCGCGCCAGTAGGTCTCCGCAGCCAGGGCATCCCGCAAGGCGTAGGCGTCCTCGACGGTCGTCGCGTCGGTGAAGATCGCCCGGGCTTGGTCCTTGAGCAGCAGCACGGCTTCCACGACCGTGCCGCGGTAGCACTCGATGAGCTGCGTCACCACCGCGTGTTCGCGGGGCGAGAGCCGGTCCATGTTCTTGAGGAGCCGCCAGCGGTGCTCCCAGAGCTCGGCGGCCTCGTCCGTCCGCCCGTCGGCCAGCAGGTCCTTGCGGAAGCGGATGAGCGCGTTGCGGCACCACCGGAAGAGCTCTTGGACGACGTGGAAGTAGTCGAACTGAATGAGGATGTCCGGGAAGACCTTCCGGGCCTGCTTCGGGTAGACCGTCGCCATGTCGAAGATGATGGCCCACGGCGTCACGCCCAGGGCGTGCAGGCGCCGCAGGAAGGCTTCCAGATCACCATGACTGACGGTGCCGGTGCGCCACGCCGCCCACTTCGGCAGCGTCTCCAGGTAGAGCATCCGATCGCGCCGGGCATCGCAGGCGAGGAGGTCGAACGTCTTGGAGCGCGTCGGCTTGAACTCATCGATGGCCAGGACGCCGGAGAAGCCCAGCGCGTCGATGATCTCGTGGAAGCTCACCTGGGAAGCCGCCCGGTGCTTCCAGCGATCAATGGCCGACTTCGAAGCGCTCGTGTTGAGCGACCGATTCAACCGCGCCGCGGTCTTCTGCAGCGTCGAGTTATCGTCGATGAGCCCAGCGATCGCCTCGGCTTGCAAGCGCGTCGTGGCCCGTTGGTACCGGCCGATCCCTGCCGTCGGCAAGGCGAAGCTCTGGAGTGGGCAGGACGGATTCCGGCACTTCGCGTAGACCACCTGAACCTTCAGGACCCGCGGCTGCTGGCTGTCGAGGTCCTTGACGAGCTTCCAGTGTTCGGTCTTCTTGCGGAACGGCTGCCGCTGGTGACAGCGGGGGCACCGGACCCACTTCGGCAGCCGGACGCGGATAGTGGTGAGGCGTGCCATGCGGGTGCCTCCTTGGTTGGAAGCACCGTAACACGGATGTTGTCAAAGAACGGCGCGGTTCGTTAAAACTGGACTACCAAGACCTCAATACTTGCCACAAACACGGGAAAGAGCCGATCTTTCAGGTTGACAATCTGACGGGCTTTGATATGCTAAGTCTAACAATTGATGCCGTGCTACGTTTGAAGGGGGAACTGGCACGTTAAAATAACGCAAACCTTCGCCGCGCGGCGGAGGTTTTTCATTTCCAGGAAAATTTAATGGCTAACCTGATGATCAAAAGGGTAGGCAGG
>CAZUWM010000158.1:0-1644 GCA_964624155.1 uncultured Planctomycetales bacterium | reverse complement strand
GGGCAGCAAGCCGACGTCTTCGTAATACCGAATCGTCTTGATGGGCACGCCGGCCTGCGTGGCAATCACGCCAATGAAGTTTCGGCTCATCACGCCCCAAGTATAAACCATCCAGTCAACTGGAGAGTCAAGCACAAAAATGGGGTCTTTCCCGAGTTTGTGGCAAGTATTGAGGTCTTGGTAGTCCAGTTTTAACGACCGTCGTCGTTCTTTGGCAACGCCCATGCTACGGTGCCTCCAAGGAAGGAGGCGCGAGCATGACCACGCTCAAGACCATTCGGGTCCGACTGCCCAAGTGGGTCCGGTGTCCCCGCTGTCAGCAGCGGCAGCCGTTCCGCAAGAAGACCGAACACTGGAAGCTCGTCAAGGACCTCGACAGCCAGCGTCCCAGGGTGCTCAAGGTCCAGGTCGTCTACGCGAAGTGCCGCAATCCCGCCTGCTCCGTGCAGAGCTTTGCCTTGCCCACCCCGGGCGTCGGGCGGTACCAGCGGGCCACGGTGCGCCTCCAGACCGAGGCCGTGGCGGGGCTCATCGACGACAACTCGACGCTGCAGAAGACCGCAGCGCGCTTGAATCGCTCGCTCAACACCAGCGCCTCGAAGTCCGCGATTGCGCGCTGGAAGCATCGGGCGGCGAGCCAGATCAGCTTCCACGAGATCATCGACGCGCTGGGCTTCTCCGGCGTCCTGGCCATCGATGAGTTCAAGCCGACGCGCTCCAAGACGTTCGACCTCCTCGCCTGCGATGCCCGGCGCGATCGGATGCTCTACCTGGAGACGCTGCCGAAGTGGGCGGCGTGGCGCACCGGCACCGTCAGTCATGGTGATCTGGAAGCCTTCCTGCGGCGCCTGCACGCCCTGGGCGTGACGCCGTGGGCCATCATCTTCGACATGGCGACGGTCTACCCGAAGCAGGCCCGGAAGGTCTTCCCGGACATCCTCATTCAGTTCGACTACTTCCACGTCGTCCAAGAGCTCTTCCGGTGGTGCCGCAACGCGCTCATCCGCTTCCGCAAGGACCTGCTGGCCGACGGGCGGACGGACGAGGCCGCCGAGCTCTGGGAGCACCGCTGGCGGCTCCTCAAGAACATGGACCGGCTCTCGCCCCGCGAACACGCGGTGGTGACGCAGCTCATCGAGTGCTACCGCGGCACGGTCGTGGAAGCCGTGCTGCTGCTCAAGGACCAAGCCCGGGCGATCTTCACCGACGCGACGACCGTCGAGGACGCCTACGCCTTGCGGGATGCCCTGGCTGCGGAGACCTACTGGCGCGGGTCGTGGCATCTGACCAAGGCCATGCAGTTCTTGCTGAGCTGGCGCTTCGCGTACATGGTGACGTACCTGGCCCATCCGGGGCTGCCCAGGTGTGGCAACGCAGAGTCCTGCATCCGTCGCTGGCGGCTCATGGAGAAGGCCCGCTATGGCCTCGCCGCGCAAGGCCGCCAAGATCACCTGAAGCTCTACCAGCTCCGAAAATACCTCAGGGTTGACCCGTTGCAGAAATTTGACAGAGAACATCCCTAACGACAATCAGTTACGGCGTTTTGTTGCCACAAATTCGGGAAAGCTTCCAAAAAATCGGGCGGCTTTCGGTCATGGCCTACAATTCCTGTAAACAAAAAAGCGGCGTAAGATACCTCCGAGG
>CAZUWM010000157.1:0-1713 GCA_964624155.1 uncultured Planctomycetales bacterium | reverse complement strand
TACGCGCTGCTGGCCCTTGGCCTGAATATCGTCGTCGGATTCACCGGCCTGCTCCATTTGGGGTATGCCGCGTTCTTTGCGATCGGGGCGTATACGTATGCGTTGTTGAATCTCCACCTGGGCCTTCCATTCTGGCTCGGACTGCTGCCGGCCGCCCTCATGGCGGGGTTCTGGGGTGTCATCTTAGGGATTCCGGTGATGCGCGTTCGAGGGGACTACCTGGCAATCGTGACGCTGGGGTTTGGCGAGATCGTGCGGATTACGTTCACCAATCTCGAGCCGTGGACCGGAGGACCGAATGGGCTTTTGGGGATTGACCATCCAACCGTGTGGATTCCTGGACGAGGTCTGCATGATTTCGGTGTGAGTTCAACCCCCTATTACTATCTCGTGCTCGGACTCACCATGTTGGTGACGATCATCTGCGTGCGCATGGGTCGATCGCGTGTCGGGCGGGCCTGGTCGGCGATTCGGGAAGATGAGATGGCGGCCGCCTGTGCCGGTATCCATACGGTGCAACTGAAATTGCTGGCCCAAGGCTGTGGGGCCGCCATCGCCGGATTGGCCGGCGCGGTGTTTGCGGCCAAACAGGGGACGATTACCCCCGATAGTTTTGATTTCATCCTCTCCGTCATGGTCTTGGCCATGGTGGTCCTTGGAGGGTTAGGGCGCGTCTCTGGAGCCATTGTGGGGGCGTTGGTGCTGGGGATCTTACCCGAGCTGCTGCGAGGGGTGGAGCAATTTCGCATGTTGCTCTTTGGACTGGTGATGGTCGTGATGATGCGGTTATGTCCCCAAGGCCTTGTAGGGGCCTTCGTGGGACGCGGCGATGCCTCTTCCGCTGCTTGAGATCAGTCATGTGACCAAGCGCTTCGGCGGAGTGGTCGCATTATCGGACGTGGAGCTGTCGGTGGCCCAACGCGACATCGTGGGACTGATTGGGCCCAACGGGGCAGGCAAGACGACCCTGTTTAATTGTGTCACCGGCTTGTTGCGACCCGAGGAAGGATCGATTGGCTTCGGTCATGAATCGCGGGAGCAGCTTGTCGGACTGCCGCCGTATGCCGTGGTGCAATGCGGCATCGCCAGGACCTTCCAGAACATTCGGCTGTTTGCCCACATGACCGTCCTGGAACACGTGGCGCTCGGCATGTATATCCGCACCCACACCGGATTGATCTCGGCCGTGCTGCGCACCCGCGAGGCACAGCGTGAAGAGCGATGGGTGGTGGATCATGCGATGGGCCTCCTCGAGACCGTGGGATTGTCGAGGTGGGCTCCGGCGCTCGCCATCTCGTTGCCGTTCGGCTTGCAACGCCGCGTCGAACTGGCGCGCGCCATGGCCTCTAATCCCGAACTCCTCTTACTCGACGAGCCTGCGGCCGGACTCAATCCGACCGAGAAGCTCGAGCTGTTGACCCTCATTCAACGGCTGCGAGATCAGGGCCTGACGATTCTCCTGATCGACCACGACATGCGTTTCGTGATGCCGGTGTCGGACCGCGTCGTCGTCCTCGACTACGGGCAGGTGATTGCGGAAGGTCCACCCGCATCGGTGCAGAACGACCCGCGCGTCATCGAAGCCTACCTCGGCAAACAGGAGGCGTGAGGCGTAGAATAAGCTCCGATGGGGACGGGACGAGTCGCCTGTTTCATTGACGGTTTCACTCTCTATCACGCCCTCCATCACGCGCTCCCCTACACGCGATGACC
>CAZUWM010000156.1:0-1717 GCA_964624155.1 uncultured Planctomycetales bacterium | reverse complement strand
TCGTGATCTTGGGATCATCCGGCAGGACGGGCAGACTGAAGACGTTCCAGCCCGGCTTGAACTCCAGCTTCGCTTCGTGGGTGGGAGCCGTTGTGACTTCGACGAGACGATTCTCCGCGTCGTAGCGGAACGACTGGACCAGCAACGGAGCGCTGGAGGGCGTTACTTGCGCGCGTTTTTCGAGGAGGTTGCCGTTGGCGTCATACGACAGTGATTGGGTGGTGGGGGGATTGAGTGATTGAGTCACGGAGGGAACGGGAGGGGGCGGGCTGGGCGGTGCGACGACGAGGCGTACCTCATCAAAGATCGCGCTCGCCACCACCCCACTGGCCACGGAGGCCACTTGGTCCACGTTGAGGTAGGCGTTGAGTTGGTTGGCGCTGCCGGGGATCTCCATCGTCAGCGTCAGGAGTTCCCACTGGCCGCTGCCGGAATGGAAGCGGGACGCCGGTTGGCCCGCGCCGGTGCCGATCTGGATGTTGACCCGACCGGGCACACTCGTCTTGACCCAGGCCGAGAGGGTGGCCGAGGCGCCCCGCCACGTCGGGTTCTGGGTCGGACTGATCACGCCCACCGATTGCAGCAGGACCCCGCCGGTGGTCGTCAGGCGGACGGCCTGTTGTCCGATGCGAGCCTCGGCGCTGGGCTGTGCGTCCCCGGCGGAGACGGCTCCTTGCGCCGCCCACCCGTCGGGCAGCGACGCGCCAGGTTTCCATGCCTCAAGCGAACCGTTCTGCAAGAGGTTCGTCCCGCCAGTCTCTCCAGCAGGAGGAGGTTGGTTGGAGGAGGGGGCGGCGCCGAAGGCGAGCGGCTGCACCGACGTGACGGCGTGGGGACCGGCGCCGCGCTCGCCGTAGCGCATGAGCAGCCCGTCTTTCTCGAGGAGGTTGCCGAGGGGATCGTAGGCGAACCGCCGATCCCCGTAGGAGGGACTGTCGGCGCGGGTGAGACGGTACAGGGCATCGTACTCGAAGTGCTGGGTCGCATCGCGCCGCGGAGCGGTCGCGGTGGTGGAGGCGACCCCACCGCGGATACTTTTGACGTTGCCGACGGCGTCGAACTCGTAAGCGTAATCTTGGAGCGGGCCAGTGGGGCCGGCCGTCTTGAGTTGTTTCAGCCTCAGGGTCTGCTCATGATAGGCATGGGTAGTTGTGACCCCATTCCCGTAGGCCAGTTGGGTCGTTTGTCCGGCGGCGTTGTAGTCAACTGCCGTGATTAAGTGATGAAGTGATTGAGTGATTGGGGAAAAGAGAGCAACGGTTTCGAGACCGCCTTGGGGGTTGTAGGTGTAGAGCGCCTTCTCGGCGTCGGGGTAGGTCAGCTCCGTGAGCCGGCCCAGGAGATCGTGCGAACGGTGAATGGTGAAGGGTGAAGGGTAGCCAGTGATCGTTTTGGTCTCAGTAACGAGGCGGCCGAGTGAGTCGTACTCGAAGGATGACGAGCCAGAGCCGTCGGTAATGCCCGTGAGCTTGCCTTTCGAGAACGGCTTCGCCGGGTTGTCATAGGTATAGCTCACGGGCGCTGCAGGCTGCAGGCTGGAGGCTGGAGGCAAAAGATAGTCCTTGCGGGTGAGGCGGTTGAGGGAGTCGTAGTCAAAGCGGGTCGTGACCCCACGGGCATCGGTCTGCGCGGTGAGATTGTCGACGTCATCGTAGGTGTAGGTCCAGCGGCCCATGTCGGGATCGGCCATCGCGGTCTTGCGACCGAGGCTGTCGTA
>CAZUWM010000155.1:0-1718 GCA_964624155.1 uncultured Planctomycetales bacterium | reverse complement strand
CTGCTTCAGGCTGGTGGCAGGGAAGGACCCCCGGGTGTCCCCTAGTCGGGTTGGCTGGTTTGCGGGTAGGCGATGGTCCGGAGCTGCCAGGCCAGCACCTGGATTCCCCACCGCTCGATCTCGCCCTGGGCGATTTGACCCGGGCGGAAGCGCAGCACCATTTGCCGCGCCACGGCCAACGATTCTTTGGCCGCCTCAAGGAAGAGAGGAAGAAAGGCGTTCGGTTTGATGTTCGACCAGTTGGTATACTGGGTGCGCAGGACGAAGTTGCCGCCAATGCGCGAGAGCACGTTGACGAACACGGTGCTGGCAAGCTCCAGCAGCCGGCGGTCTTCGCCCTCCCGCCCCGCCAGATGCGGCTTGATGAAGATGAGCGGATCGACCGTGGCGAAGAACATGACGATCGTGGCGGAGGCATCGCCGGCTCCCAGTTCGTGCGTACGGTCACGATCTACCGCCGCGGCGTCCCCGAACTCAGCGAGGAGGGACATTTCGCGCCCCGGGTGAGGCGTTGATGCGAAGCAGGCCACCTCCTCTTGCCCCGTGCCGACCACCAGGCCGCCTTCCTTGCCGAAGGTGATGGGAGAGGCGATGCCGAGACGATGCACATGCCGCTTGAGCGGGATGTAGGCCCGCAGCATTTCGGTTGACCGGTCGAGCTGAAGTAAGGCTTCACGGTCCACCTCCGCGCCATTCGGTTTGAAGGGCGACGGGAAGGGCGGAGGTTGGATCTTGGCCAGCTCTTCGTCCAACTTACGTTGCTCGAGCACGCGGCTGACTTCCGCCGCCTCATCGTTGTTCATCGGCAGGAGGACTGACTGATGGTACGATTCCGTTGCCGCGGTCGTGCGAAACGACGATGAGGCGTTGAGGAGGTACGTGTAGGGCGGTTGCGTCAGGCGCGGCAGGTGAGCGAACAAGGGGTCGGAGGAAACGAAGCAGGTGGCCCCTTGGCATGCCGCTCCAAAGCGCGCCTCCTTCTTGGCGAGGGCGACGAGTTCGTCTCCCGTGCGCATGGCCTCGGACGTGATCGCCAGCGTCTTTTCCTCCCCGGCTACTCGCAGCGGTCCCTGAACGGCGAATCGGTCCGGCAGGTTGATGGGGTACCAGGAGCTGATGTTCCGGAACCGGCCTGCGGTCGCGGCCTCCACTCTTGAGAATGGATCAGAGCTGCTGGCCACCGTCACCATCACCTCAAGTCCGCGGGCTTTGAGGAATGCTCTCATCTCTTCATCGGCGAGCACGTGCAGCAGGTTGATGGTCATGTTCTGGATGTTCCCGCCGTCGTCAATGCGAACGCCCGGCGCCTCGGAGCAAATCTGCTCCACATCCATTGGCCCCTGGTAGCCTTTCAGCTGGAGGGGGAAGCGGACGTGGATGGTCAGATCCAGGTCGCTGGAGAGTTCCTTGCCGTCAATGTCGGCGTAGAAGACCCCATGTTCATCCACGCGCTTCGCCTTGAGGTCAGCCGGTACCTTTTCGCCGGGGATGTAGGCGTGCTTCCGCAAACCGCGGTAGAGCTTGTCCATTTCTACTTCCAGCTCACCGCTCCGCGGCAGTTTGATGTCCTTGACCTTTTGGCTCACCAGTACGATGTGGGCCGCATCCTTCACTGACTGTGGCATGACACTCCTTTCCCGTATGGGAGTTCCGGTTGGGTTGAACGAACAGGCATCCAAGAGCCGCGTGGTTACGATCACGCACGTTCCTCTTGGGAC
>CAZUWM010000154.1:0-1758 GCA_964624155.1 uncultured Planctomycetales bacterium | reverse complement strand
ATCCGAGCCAAGCGGAGACGCGGGAGAGGTACGTCCGGAGATCCTGGGTGGTGAAACGATCGATGAGATACCGTCAAATGTTGTGGGTGAGTGGGCGGTCCTTGGTCGCATGAACTCACACTCCAACCGGCTCCGCAAGTTGTTGAGAGGTGGCGTCGGTGCGTACGCCATCCTGGAAGACGACGCCGTTGAGCACGTCGGGAATGCGTTGGTAGCCGCGCAGCCGGTGCCAGCGTGTCGCCGCGGACTCGACGAGTTTGAAGACCATCGTCAGCGTGGCCAGGCGCGACCCGCAGCCCTTGGTCCGCTTCGTCCGCAGCCGGACCGTGGCGAAGGTCGATTCGATCACGTTGGTGCTGCGCAGCGACGGCCAGTGCTCCGCGGGAGTGCCGTAGAAGGTCAACAGTTCGTCGTGGTGCGCCGTGAGGCACGCGACGGCCTTGGGGTACTTCTCCGTGAAGGTCGCGACGAAGCGCTCCCAGGCCTCCTCGGCCTCCTGGCGCGTCGAGGCGAGGTAGATGTCGTGCAGCAGCGCCTTCGCCTTGCCCTGGAGACTGCTCGGCAGCTTCTCCAGGACGTTGGCCGTCTTGTGCACCCAGCACAGTTGCGGGCGCGTCTGCGGGAACTCCTCCGCCAGCGCCACCCAGAAGCCCAGGGCGCCATCGCCGGTCGCGACCGCCGGCCCCTGGGTGAGCCCGCGCTGCTTCAGCTCGCGCAAGAGGCTGCGCCAGCTGTCCGCGGATTCGCGGAAGCCATCGGTGATGGCGACGAGCTCCTTCGTCCCGTCGGGGCGGGCCCCGATGATCACCAGCAGGCACTGGCGGTCGCTGTCCAGCCGCACGTTGAAGTAGATCCCATCGACCCACCAGTAGACGTAGCGGCTCGTCGCCAGATCGCGCCGGTTCCACGCCTCGTACTCCCGCTGCCAGACCTGCTTGAGCCGGACGATCGTCTCGGCGGAGAGGCCGATCACGTCGCGGCCAAGGATCGCCTGGAGCGCCTCAGCGAAATCGCCGGTGGAGATCCCCTTGAGGTAGAGAACGGGCAAGAGCTCTTCGATGTGCTGCGTCCGACGCCGGGACGGCGGAATCAACGCGCTGGTGAAGCGGGCCTCGCCGTGGCGCGCCAGCACGCGGTCATCGACCCGCGGCGTGGCCACTTCGATGGGACCCGCGCCGGTGAGAATCCGACGCACGGGTCGGTGGCCATTGCGGACGACCTGCCGGTGGCCCCGGTCATCCATCAGATACTGGTACTGTTCCAGAAACAGATCCACTTCCACTTCCACGGCCTGTTGCAGGAGCCGTTGGGCGCCGTGCCGGACCACCTCATCCAACGGCCACCGCGGCAGACTTCGCTCTGGACGGGCCCCCGGTGATGGCGTATCCTGCTGCATGGGCGTATCCTCCTGGTTGTGGCGTGCATCCAACACGCCGAATTGACCATCTCCCAACCAAGGATACGCCTTTTTCATCGCGTCACCAACTCGTTACCCATCCACAACATTCGAGTATAACTCGATCAGACGTCTTTAAGGAGATAAAGTAAAATAAAGTAAAATAAACTCCAGATCGCCACTTCTGCAGAAAAGATACAAAAAAGCCTTGCAAGTTTTAGTTCAGGTTTTTTTGAGATCACATAACACGTGAAGACTCCAGTAATAATGAAGTTAAATAGACACGCGTAAGTGTAATAATTAAGCGGTGGCCACATGGGCTTATCTCAAGTTATGAATCCCGATGAGAGAAACAGGGTGAG
>CAZUWM010000153.1:0-1785 GCA_964624155.1 uncultured Planctomycetales bacterium | reverse complement strand
TTCTCCATCGCATTTACCCTCTACTCTCTGTTAGGGTCCGAATATCTTCGATCCCAAAGATCGACAACAGCCCCAAGAATGGAATCACAACGAAGCTCCCAAATCCGACGGCGACCTCAGCGAAATCGTGCATCTCCGTGCTCAACAACAAGCCGCTCCAAAGCGTAAGTTAGGCTTACTCCACCAGGCAGCGCTTGACACCTGCTTCATCCCAGCGTATGCCGTTGCCGGGCGCGTCAGAAATGATCGCGTGACCGTTTTGTATCCGCAGAGGCTCTTTCAAGATCGGGTTTGCCCAGTCAACGTACTCGAGCCAGTGAGACGTTGGGGTGACGGCCAGAAGATGCGCGCTGATTTCCGGAAACAGGTGGCTGGAGACCGGCAGCCCGGCGGCCTCGGCCAATGCGGCGGCACGCATCCAGCCCGTGACCCCGCCGATCTTCATCACATCCGGCATCACAAAGTCGGACGCGCCAGCCGCGATGCTTTTCGCCATGTCATGCGGCCCCCACCAGTTTTCGCCAATCTGGATCGGCGTCTTGGTTTCTCGGCTGATCTGCGCGTGGCCCACAACATCATCGGCGACCGTTGGCTCTTCGATCCAGTAGAGGCTCTCAGAGTCGAGAGCCTGTGTGCGCTTGATGGCTTCGGGAACGGAAAGAGATTGGTTATAGTCGACCATCAGATGGATGTCTTCTCCAACCGCACGTCTCACGGAGCGGATCACTTCAATGTCCGTCGTAACGTCAGGATAGCCCAATCTGACCTTGATCGCATTGAAGCCCGGCGCCACCAACTCTTTCGCCTCAAGAGTCGCGCGTTGGCTCCCGATCATGCCAAGACCACAACTGTTGTAGGCAGGGATCGGGCGGGGCTCGCCGCCCAACAATCTCACCAGCGGGGTTGTGCAGGCTTTCGCCAGCGCATCCCAAACAGCCATGTCGATTCCAGCCATCGCCATTCCCGTTAAGCCTTGTGGCCCCAAAAGCCGAAACTGGCGTTGTAGTTTTTGCTCAATCGCCATTGGAGCAACGAGGTCGCCCTTGATCAGCGTCTCCATATTCGCACTGAGCTGCGAGACCGGCTTCAGGGCGATCGGCGTGTAGCAAAAGACGTACGCGCACCCCGATATCCCTTCGTCGGTTTCCAGATCGATCAAGACCAACGGGACAGTGCCAACCGCGCCACCGCTGGTCTGTAACGGCCGGGCCATCGGCACATTGACCGCGCGAACCCGTAGTCCGCGAATCGTAAGTTTGGGATGGTAACTCATGTTCCTTCTCCTCGCGGAGTTACCGCTCGCACTCAGCGGCGCGCTCGGCGCGGCCGCTGGAGTGCGATGTTAGACCGACGGCCGATGCCGTAGGGAGCGAGTTCCTCCCGGACTGCCTGGCGCACGACGTCGAGGGTCGAACGGCGATGGACGTACTCTAGCAAGGCCTCGTTGATAAGGGTCTGGTAGTTCCCTCCCCCCGCCTTGTCCACGAGACTCCGGAAATACTCCAGTACGGCGTTGTCCAGCCGAATGGAGATCTTCGTCTTTCCCGGTTCAGGCTTTACGACGGCACCGCGCTTGGCGCGCGAGAAGTCGATATCGCGGTACTTCTCAGCTACGACCTTCTTCATAGAGCACCCTCTGGCGTTTGTTCGCCTTCCAAGCTGAGATCACTCGGATGTTATCCGGCTCGCGGTACGTGTAGACCACGACGAGCAGATTTCCAAGGTTGCTGAGACCTAGAGTCACAAAGCGTGCTCTTCCACGGCGTCAGGATCTTCCCGGGTCAG
>CAZUWM010000152.1:0-1828 GCA_964624155.1 uncultured Planctomycetales bacterium | reverse complement strand
CACTTGGTCATGGGTGGGAAGAAAAAGGCTGCAGCGTCTTCAGCGATGATCCAGTTTTGCCGAAAGCGAATGGGACAAGTAATGACGATTCCCTGGCCATCGAAGATACTGCATACGCCAAGAGGATCGTTTGCCTTATCCTTCGTACAATTCGGCACGCGGTTCCCAAATGGGCATAGGCGATGCTGGCGAGATCGCGCTGCCTCGCGGTTCTGGTTGGTGATCGGGAAACCAAAAACTTCGGCGAGCGGCTGATTGGGCATTACATTACGACCCATTCATGTCTTTTGACGACGGTTCGGCTGGTCCCATGTTAGAGACTGGCGAGTTTTCCGTTGTTGATGATCAATTCCTCGATGAGTGGGTGTGCGCTTCACGATGGAGTGGGATGACTGAGACTCGCACGTGGTAGCCGAGCACCGAGAGAACTTTTTGCAGTGTCCCGAGGTTGTTGAAGTCGCCATTTTCCAGCTTTGAAATCTGCTGTTGGGTAACACCCAGGCAACGTGCCAAGGCGGTCTGGGACAACCGTTGACGGATTCGCTCGCCGATGATCACCTTGGCTACCCTCAGCTTTTCTTTATCCATTTTCTGGAGTTCCATGTTGATCAGCTGTGCTCTTGGCTTCAGAGTATCGTTGGCTCAACAATGAGGGGTGCCAATTTCCTCAGCACCTCAGCAATGGTCGCTGCTGGCACCGTGCAGCAAAAACGGGCTTTCCTGGCTTTCCAGTCCAAGCTCTTGAGTTCGTCGGCTAAGATGACTCCCGACACCGAAAGCCCTTTAGGAATCGGCACCTCAAAAGGATACCCTTTCACCTGGCTGGTGATGGGGCACGCGAGCGCAAGCCCAACTTTCTTGTTATACGCTTCTGGGGACAGGATTAACGCCGGACGGTGGCCAGCCTGCTCATGCCCTGCTTGAGGAGTGAACGTCAGCCACACGATGTCACCACGCCTAGGACAGGACCAGTCAGACATTACCACGTTTCTCGGCCGACCCGTCCTCCCCAGTCAAGTTCTGCATGACGATTGCGCTTCGTCACCCCTCGGAGTAATTGCGCCAAGGTATAGTGCTGCCGCCGTCTTGGCTTCACCACGATCTTACCGGCGATCAGCGCGATATCCACCACCGACCCCTGGCGGAGACGGATATCCCTTGCCACCGATCTGGGAATCCGCAAGGCCAAACTATTGCCCCACTTCTGAACCGTGGTATCCATGACGTTCCTCCGATGTTACGTATCTACATTGAATATACATATTTCTCCGCGTGGCGTCAAGCATGCAACCTTTCGAAGAGCAAATCGGGGCGCTGGCCGCGCTTCCACCGAGCGCGGTGCAGCAGCCACAATCGGCGTGGCTGCGGAATGCCGAACGCGCTGGCGGTCGGCCATTCCGCGGCGACCCCGATGGTCGCCGCTTGCCGGAGCCTTTCCGGCTCCGGCACTCCGCTCGGCCCTGACGGCCTTCGCTGCGCAGGATTTTCCGCCACACGGATTGGCGGATCTCCGCCAAAGAGCGTTGGCGGCCAACGGCGGACCCGCCAAAGCCTTGTGGTGGGCGCCATGCTTTGTGGCGGAGAACCCAGGACCTCCACGTCCCGAAAACTACCCCAGTGTTTCGTCTCGTTTTACCTACTTGCGTATCTCTTCATCCCAGATGGAATTAACCCGAACTGTCGTTCATCGTGGTTCATGCATTTTCAGGTCGTTTTGGCTCCTTCTGTTAGACTATCGTTAGACCAGCCTCAGAAGGCATTGAACTTGATGAGCTCTTGGTTTTGTGCCAGGAGGTCATCCTAAGTCGACGAAACGTAAATCGACCTC
>CAZUWM010000151.1:0-1904 GCA_964624155.1 uncultured Planctomycetales bacterium | reverse complement strand
TCTTCCAAGAAATCCAACTGTTCAGCGCCCGATTCCGGATTGACAACGCCGACCTGTTCGCCTTCCTTGAGGAAGATGCCTTTGATGCGGACGTTCGAGTTGACGGCGACAACATCGTAATCCACCAGGTAGCCTTCTCGCACGGCGCGTTCATACTCGTAGCGGAACACGACATCTTTGAAGT
The DNA here is from genome assembly GCA_964624155.1 of uncultured Planctomycetales bacterium. Taxonomy (GTDB): domain Bacteria; phylum Omnitrophota; class Gorgyraeia; order Aquiviventales; family Aquiviventaceae; genus CAZUWM01. The sequence goes on along the minus strand of CAZUWM010000151.1, from coordinate 1,720 downwards.
AGGCCGTCGTATGAGCGGCAGGGGTCGCCGTCAGACCGATTTTGAGCGCGTCAAAATGGTCGAGCGTGTTGCGCCAGGCTGACAGCTCTGCGGACGTATATCCGCGGTGGCACTCATCCGCGATGACCACATCAAAGGCATGAATCGGGATAGGCATCTCTTCCGCATCTTCATCAATCACCTCATCGCCAAGCGCCGCGATGGCCTGACGGCCGAAGAGGTTGATCATCATGCGCTGGATGGTACAAACGTAGACGAAGGCATGGCCGGGTTTGGGGTCGGTCAGATAAGCGGTCGGCAGAACCTTCGGGTCGAAAGACTCATCTTCAAGATCTTCCCGATGAAATCGCTGACTATAGACCTCATAGATCTTGTCGAATTTCAAGCCAGGCTCGGCCTCGAACGAGGCGAAGGCACGGACGGCCTGCGCGGCCAAAGCTCGGCGATCCACGAGAAACAAAATGCGCTTGGCGACACCAGCTTTCATGAGGCGATAGACCTGGTGCACCATCGTCAGCGTCTTGCCGGTTCCCGTCGCCATCGCTACCAGCATCACGCGCTTATGATTGCTGATCCCTTGCTCAATGGCTCGGTTGGCATCCCATTGATAGGGCCGCACCAACTCGTTCGTATTGGGAATGCCCGCGAGTGCCCGGGCTGCCGCGGGTATATCCCGATCTATCAGCTCGGTGAGGGCATCCGGGGTATGAAAGCCTGCAATCGTATGGGAGCGGTTGAGCGGATGACGGACATCGTGATGCCAGATGATCTCGCCGTTGGTCGAATAGAGAAACGGCGCCCGCAACCCCTGGAAATTGAACGGACTCTCAGCGAGGCCTCTGGCGTAGCGTTCGGCTTGCGTCAGGACGTTCTGCGGTCCCAGGGTGAGCTTTTTGGCCTCCACCAGACCGAGGATACGACCGCCGACACAGAGGGCGTAGTCGACCGGGCCGTTGGCGGTCGGAAATTCCTTGATCGCGCATCGATCATAGGCCGCGAGCGGCTTGGTCTCTTCGTATGGCACGATCCGCCACCCTTGAGCACGCAGCTTGGGATCGATTCGACTTGCTCGCGTGGAACGCTCGGATTCAAGCATGCGGAGGCTACCGGCTGTTTCGCGCTTTCCGATGTTGTTTGGGCAGCATCGAGATAATCCACCGTTCGAATTCGTCCTTCTTGATCCTCCAGACGCCGCCTACCTTGAAGGCGGGAATTTTGCCTTCCCTGGCAAGGCGCGCCACGGTGAAGGGATGGAGCTTGAGACTCTTCGCCACTTCGCTGGGCGTGAGGGTTTCGATCATGGTTCGGAACCTCCTTGGGGGAACGTACAGATTATAACAAGTCAAACGACAAAGCGGGTAGCAAAACCTCTCTCCTCGACGCGACAGAGAGGACGTGGGTTGGAACAGCGTCGCAGGTCGATGGCGGAGTTACAAGGCTCCTTGGGCGCTGGGGCACCTGCTCGATTCTTGGCGGGGGCGCTTAAATCAACCAGCCCCAGGAATCGCAGATTCCGAGAGGAAGAGAGCCAAAATGGGGCCGAATCTGGCTGTGGGCGACTGATCGGCAGGCCGTAGGCTCGACAGAGAACGGCGCGACACACACGCCCAACTTCGGCGAGCCACAACCATTTGACGGTTGGCCAGATGAAGCGAGCCCTGGCGCAAAGGCTGCGCCAGGGCTCGTAACCTCTCTGCTCACGAATTTCGAGCAGTAATAA
>CAZUWM010000150.1:0-1914 GCA_964624155.1 uncultured Planctomycetales bacterium | reverse complement strand
CCCTAGCAATACGCTCTCTTTCGGTGTCTCTGCTACCATTCAACCTGAGACAGTGACTACAGCTAGCGGGGGAGGTCGCTCGCTGAGCGTCAATGCTGGTACCGGGGGGCCTGGAGGAAGTGGTACTGGAGGACCAGGTGGCTGGCTGCTTATCGGGGGAGGCACCGGAGGCACCGGCCAAGGTGGTGGGTCTGGAGGAGGTGTTGAAATTCTCGGGGGTAACTACGGGAGTGGTGGCGTTGTTGGGAGTGATGGGGGGGGTGTCCGTATCGCAGGCGGATTAGGAGATACGGGTTCGGGATTCTCGAATGGTAATGTCTTGTTAGCCGTGAACGACGACGGGAGTGCGGTGCTCGGGCGTGTTGGTGTGGGGACGCTCAGTCCCCTTGTCCAATTGGATGTGCGCGGCACAACCGCCAAAGCCACCACTGCTGCGTTCACGAACCTGTTCCAGGTGGCGAGTAGCGACGCCTCAAGCCCCTTGGCCTTGCGGTTGGGCATCAAGACGGACGCCACCGCTGGGAACCGCTACGGCGCCCTCGAAGTTGATGATGCCGGAACCAAGAGAACACTCGTCTTGCAACCCTCAGGTGGTAATGTTGGGATCGGGAGCACCTCCAAGCTCTCGCGCCTCACCGTCACACCAGGCGCGGATGTGACGAACATCGGTGGGACCACCACGGCCAACGCGGCCACGACCATTACCGGCAGCGGGACCACCTTCACGACCTCCCTGGGGATCGGGGATCGGATCTCCCTCTCCTCTGCCGCCTCGACCTACGCGACTGTGACGGCCATCGCCTCCGATACCTCGCTGACCGTCGATACCGCGCTGGGCAACGGGACCAGCCAGACGATCAACAAGAAGAGCAGCATCTTCCGGCTCGATGACGCCTCGAACGCCACCAAGCTGGTGGTCAACGATCTCGGCAACGTCGGCATCGGGACGACGGGGCCGGGACAGAAGCTCTCGGTCGCCGGCACGCTCGGGATCCTCGAAGGCGGAGCCTCTCCCACCTACTACACGATCTTCCAAGGAGGCGACCAGGCCGGGAATGTCACCTACACGCTGCCCACGGCGGCTCCCAGCGGCACGGCCTTCCTCAAGAGCTCCAGCACCGGCACGCTTTCCTGGGACACCACCACCTACGGCACAGGCACCGTCACGAGTGTCGCCTCCGGCTCAGGGTTGACGGGGGGACCGATCACGGGTAGTGGTACCTTGAGCCTTGGCGCCTTGACCGCGGACTGGAGCCAGACCGGGGCGTTTGACGTCGTCCTGGCCAACGCCTCCAGCGAACTGAAGATCTTGGAGTCCGCGGGGGCGGCCTTCTACGGGATCTTTGATGTCGCAGACCTGGACACGGCGGATAAAACCTATACCTTCCCGAATGCGAGCGGGACCGTGACCGTCTTAGGGAACACGGTCACCGGCAGCGGGAGCATCGTCCTGGCGACTTCACCCACGCTCACGACCCCGAACATTGGCGTGGCGACCGCGACGAGCGTCAACAAAGTGGCGATCACGGCTCCAGCGACAAGTGCCACATTGACCATCGCTGATGGCAAAACCTTGACGGCGAGCAACTCGCTCACGCTTGCGGGGACTGATGGCACGACGATGACCTTCCCCGGCACCTCCGGTACCGTGGTTACCTTGGGGGCAACTCAGACCTTGACGGCGAAGACCCTCACGAGTCCCACGATTGCGACGATCGTCAACACCGGCACCCTGACGCTCCCGACGAGCACCGACACCCTCGTCGGCCGCGCGACAACCGATACGCTCACGAACAAGACGATCGGCTCAACCGGCCTGACGTTCTCTGGAGCAACCACGGATATCACGACGGGGACCAATGAACACTTCGCCATCATGCCCAATGGCACCGGCAACGTCGGCATCGGGACGGC
>CAZUWM010000149.1:0-1934 GCA_964624155.1 uncultured Planctomycetales bacterium | reverse complement strand
CCATCGAGGCCGCCGCGGAATGCCGCGCTCGGCGGGAGCGCGGCCAGCGCCCCGATCCTTCGACTCAGCCTTCGGCCTCGCTCAGGATTGTGGTGAGCGAGCGGAGCGAGTCGAACCACGACCACTTTTCCGTCATGTAGAAGAAGCTGAGCATGGCAGAGAAACGGTCCAACGTCGATCAATGGCTTGAACGGGAGACCCCGCGGATTCGTCGGGCGCTGGAAAGCGCCTCGAGATATTTTGACTCGAACGACACCCTCACAGTGAATACGCTTGAGGCCGTCTACGGACAAGAAAATAGCTTCGGCATCCTACTGGGAAAACGCGGTTCTGCCGATGCAGCCGGCCACTTTCAGTTTGAGCCGAAGACAGCTCAACGGTACGGTTTGATTGTTTCGAAACAAGACGACCAGCGCTTTGACATCGACCGCGCCTCTTCCGCGGCGGCACGATACTTGAAAGACCTCAATACGTGGTTCGGCAAGAGGACGACGTTAGCGAGGGGCTTGCAGACTATTTCGGTCAAAAGCATCTCGGAACGGAAGAAGTTTGTCCTCGGAGCGTTCAACGCCGGTGAAGGTCGGATTGCCCGCGCTCAGCGTCGTGCCGAGAAGGTTGGAAAGAATCCGCAGTCATGGGAGGATGTCGCAAGGTATCTTTCGAGGGAGACACAGCAATACGTCGAACAGATCCCTCTCTATGAAGCGGAATTCGCTCTGAAATCACCAGCCAACAAGCACATCAAAAAGCAAGGCGTGAGAAAAGGACCATACCGCTGCACGGTGGGACATTGGCGCACGATTGATGATAGGCCTGTGTTCATATGCGCCTGAGTCGCTTCGTCTTTCTTTTCGCTGGCTTGGTTGCCTTGGGCGCGCTCGTTCAGCAACAGGCTTCCAGACAAGCGGCGCGTATCTTCGGGAACGCAACGTACGTGATGTGGGATGGGTACGCCGCGCAGGCGGCTACATTGGTGGACGGAGTTCACGATGAGCCGTACCTCTCTGTACGGTACGACGACCGATACGTCTACGGCGATTTTAACAGTGATGGAGTGAAGGATGCAGCGGTCATCATCACGGAAGATAATGGCGGCACCGCGGAATGGTATACGCTCGCGTTTTTGATCAACGACGGGAAACAATTCGTACACAGAGCCTCGCAGCTCCTGGACGATCGGGCGATCATCAATGCCATGTGGGAGAGGGACGGCAAGGTGGTGATTGACATGTTCATCCACCAGGAAGGGGATTGTAGAGCTGGGCCGACCAACCGCGTCAGACACGTCTATGCCTATGACGGACCCAATCGCTGGGGAGAGATCGAGAGGTCTCCCTATCAACGGATCTATACCGATGGCACCAGGGCGTTTCAAGAGATCTATGACACGCCTGTTCCCGCCCAGATTCGTGAGACATTTGACCGCACCATCCAGAGTCATGAGAGCTGTTCCGAGGATGGATGCGCGTTTACGGTTCTTGAGGGGGGAAAACAGGTCGGCATTTTCACGAAGAAGTTCATCGTCGTGGGTTTAGGCCCCAGCGACTCCGGCGGGATTTCCGTGACCCTTGTTTTTGAGGGGTCACTTGTTTCTTTCTTGCTGGAGATGGACGATCGGGGCGGTGGAAGATACGAGTTGCGCAGCATGGCGGAGCTGCCCGGGCCGCTGGGCGACGGCTTTATTCGTCTACTGCAAAACCCGGCTTATCAGCGATATTGGTTGTAGACGCCGTGCCAACGCGGTGCTAACAGCCTAGACCGAACGGGTGACCCGTTATAGCTATAGAACTTATGACCTCTTCGTCGAGTGCATGGATGAGTTCCGTCTAATGATAGTCTAATGGAAGCACCTCAAATTAGACGAAACTACGTCAACGTCCATGAACGAGATTTGGTTTTAACCTATTTTGAGGACAACAGATACGAAAGCAGAT
>CAZUWM010000148.1:0-1971 GCA_964624155.1 uncultured Planctomycetales bacterium | reverse complement strand
TCGAGACAACCGGCGCCTGCGGTGCAGCGTTCGGAGCCGCAGGCTCTTCCTTGGCTAATGCCATGCCGCCGACGGTCCAGCTGAAGACGATCCCCCCGATAATCCACGCTCTCGCGACTGCTCTTCGCATGATTGCCTCCAAATAGGGATGAGCGGATCTACTCTAACCGTTCTTTTCCTTCCCAGGCATTCCACGTGGCAAGATACTCTTTGGCCCGGCTGACGTCTCGTCCTGTGGGGTTCAGCGCAAGGTACTTGCGAAAGAATCTGAACGCTCTTGCGCGGTCCGGCACGTGCTCGGCGTAGATGACCCCAAGATTGTAATGCGCATCGACATCATCCGGCCGCAGCTCGATCACCTGCTGAAACTCCTTGGACGCCCGGACATAGTCGCGCTTTTTCGTAAACATCACGCCCATGTTATAGTGGGTATCGGCGATGTCTTTCAAGAGCCGTTCATGCTCCCTGGCCATATTGGTGACATCCTTGGGAAGCCGCTCCACCTTGCGCCGAAGTGCGGCGTTTTCAGACACCTCTTCGCCGTACTCACCTTGCAGCGTCTCAAGGCGCTTCCCGAGCCGCATGAGGTTCGCCGATGCCTTCTGTTCACGCCGGCTCATCTGCCGAAGCGCTCGCTGGCTCGCCAGGAGGGTCCGCCGCATCTCTTGCTCTTTCTTGCGTACCTCCTCCAGCTGGGCCTGGAGGGCCTTCTCCTGAGACCGTCCCTTTGCTTTTGTGAGTTGCTTTTCAAGCTGCTCTCGCTCGTTGAAAGTCCGCTCGTAATTGCGCTCAAGCTCCACCACCTGCGCTTCGAGCGGCTTGAGTCGATTCACCAACGCAAGGCGTTCGGTCTCTGCTCGCTTGAAGTTCTCTTCAAGGACCTGCCGCTCGGTTTGCGCCTGCTCCTTCTCCTCCAGGGCACGCCTGGTCTGAGTCACTAGGTTGTCTCGATCAGCGACAAGCTGGAGGTGGGTACCGGAGAGCTCCTCGTATCGCTGCTGCAGTTCTTTCAACTGTAGCGCTGCCTGCTCCCCACTGGCCTGCTGCGCTCGTAGGCGTTGCAGCTCTGAGAGCAGGCGCCAACCACCAAGTGAGCCGATGAGCACGGCGCTCGCACCCGCCACGAGGCCAAGGCGTCTCCAGAACACCGCATGCGGCCGTCCCTGCTGGATCTCGGGCCCTGAGGAGACTGGCTCAGCGCTCATCGTTCTCCCTTCGACGGCTTGTCGGAAATGATCGGGGCGTAGTCGCGGTAGTCTCGCAGGGTCGTTTCATCGCCGGTCACCAGTGCATCCCCTTGCACGACGTGCGGTGTGATGAACACCACAAGTTCCGTGAGCTGGTCATCGCGATCCGTGTCCTTAAATAGCAAGGCCCCGAGAATCGGCACATGCCCCAGGTAGGGGATCTGCTTGTTCGAAAACTTCTTCTCATTCTTTCGCAACCCCCCCAAGACGACGGTGGTCCCATCGGCGACCACCACATTCGTCTCGGCCATCGAGGTGTCCACAATGGGAATCTGGTTTTTGCTGGGCGTCGTGAGGGTGCGCACGACACTGGAGACTTCAGGCTTGATCTTCATCGTCACGTACCCATCGCTGTTGATGAAGGGGGTGACAGCGAGCTGGATGCCGACATCGATGAATTCGACGTCCTCCGCCGTCGTAGAGGTTGTTTGGCCGGTCGTCGTCGTCGTCGTCACATAGGCCTCACGAGTCCCCACATGGATCTTCGCTTCCTGGTTTTCGGTCACGAGCAGCCGGGGATTCGAGATGATCTTTGTCTCCCCGAGCGTTTCGAGGTACCGGAAGAGCTCGTACCCGTCACGCGCGACCGTCCCAAAGGCGAGCTCGCCCAATTTGACGGATCCCCCTAGAAAGGATTCCGTCTTGAAGTCGGGGATCTTGAGCTTGGAGACGGCCGGCACTTCACTCGGGGCGGTCCCGGTCGTCGTCTTGCGAAAATCGCCGA
>CAZUWM010000147.1:0-2049 GCA_964624155.1 uncultured Planctomycetales bacterium | reverse complement strand
ACGAGCCAAGCGTGCCGAGGCTGACGGTCGTGCGGCAGCAGCCGAAACCAACCGACCAGCCGACCGGCAACCGTGCAGATAAAATCATCACACGGCTTTTCCCGCAGCCGTTTGACACTCATGGTCTTTGCCACAAAGTACCGGGTATTCCTCGGATGATACAATCCGGCGATGTAACGATAATCGGCGGTCGTTGTCGCTGGTCTAATTTTCATACGTAGGGAAGAAATAATGGGGGAAGGCTAAGTGAGCACCTTCCCCCACTGGCTGCGGCTCCCTAACTTCGGCCGTCGCAGCAGCACATCTTGTGCCGCACGGGCGTCTCTGGAGCTACGGCCATCAGCTCGTAGCCCATCTGGTTGGTGGTCACCGTCGGAGCATTCCTGAGGTAGCGGTTGACTTCTTCCAGGTCATGGTGCGTTTCCCTGGCTTCGTACCGCGCTTCAAGCGTGCTCAAGGACCAACCGCCAGTTCTCGGTGTTCGTAGAGCCATCGAAAACAGACGGCAAGCTGCGGGTGAATCCTTTCTCCCATTTGGATTAGTGCGTTTGCCTCCTCAAAGGAGTGGAACGACCCAGCGAACACTTCATCGTCCCGAAAGACGAAGCCGTCTGCCACAGACGCGACGAACACCGCGATGAACCGTTTGTGCCTGTTGGATTCGAAGACCAGGGCATGGATCTTCCGTACGGGTGCCTCGAGCCCAAGCTCTTCCCGGAGTTCGCGTGCGGCAGCATCCTCGTAGGTTTCTCCGGCGCGCACATGGCCCCCCGCTGAGGTGCAGTAGTATCCCGGCAGGAACGCTTTGGTCGCTGCTCGCTGCTGCAGATACACCGCGCGCGTTTGTGGATGCACGACGAACACGTGGACAATGCGGTGGTTCAGCTTTTTTTCGTACACGTCCTCCTGCGTTGCCTGTCCAATGACGCGGTTGTCGTCATCAATGACGTCGAGATATTCAGACATGGACCGATTATATCACATTCCGTGCAGCTTTGTTTTATCGTAGTGGAGGCGGTGGTTCAGATAATAGTTGTCTAGGACGATGTGTTGTTTCCATGTCGTGACAACCTCTTGGACGGGGGTGGTGAGGAGATTGCCGACTGGAATCTCGAAGGTAACCCCGTTCTTACTCGTGGGAACGACGACATCAGCGCGCGGGTTCACCATGAAGTAGGCTCGGTCCCGGCTGTGTGCAGGGGCAAGCATGATTTTCGGTGCCAAGTCGGTGTTCCGCAACAAGTCGGCCATCTCTTCGCTGAACGTGTCGTGCTCATGTAAGATGGACTGACGAAGCTTGGGCTGGAACTCATAGTCGATGATCTCGTAAATCTTCCAAGTGTCCATGGTGGCAGCGAACGGCTCAAGCAGACGCGCCATGGCAATGAAATCCCCGCGTGTCGCTTTCGAGTAGACGGTGCCCACACGGAGGACCTTCGGTTTCCTTGCCGGATGATCTTGGTAATGCCCAAGGACGTCAAAAAACGTGTGGAACGACGTCTCGTCTGCTCTCGACGCAGCGTGAATCTGCGGCGTCGAGCCGTCGAGCGGGATATTGAGCGACACAACGCACGCTTCGATGTCCTCCTGATGGCGACGGAAGAAACTTGAGTTGGTGGAGAGCGCGATGTGAATGCCCGCCGCTTTCAGGCGGCGCATCACGCTGTCGATGTGCGGAACGATCAGGGGTTCGCCACCGGTCAGAACGACCCAGAGGGGGTCGATCTCTTCAAACCTTAAGATCACGTCGAGTAGTTGCTCGAGGGGCAACGCTCGTTCCGATTTCGGAGGTCCGTAGCAATGGAGACATCGGAGGTTGCATGCACCAATAAGTTTCCAATCAATAACGTCGATGCGCATATTGCGTGTCCTCTTTCATGCAGAGCCCACTGGTTGTTTAGGTTGTAAAAGAGCCAACGGTCCTGTCGCCAAAAACGTTCCGGCGATTTCAGTCCGTCCTGGCTGCTCGCTATGGGGCGCAGCAAGGATGGACCGAGGGTAAAGGGGGGCGTGGCGAGCGAGTTGGATCGCCACGCCCCTTGGTTTTTG
>CAZUWM010000146.1:0-2071 GCA_964624155.1 uncultured Planctomycetales bacterium | reverse complement strand
GCACAGACCGGCCTCATCAGCACTATTGTGGGCATCGGACAAACCACCCTTCTTGGAGACGGCGGCCTGGCCACTGCGGCGCCATTGAACTTTCCGGAAGGAATCGCCATCGACGCCATGGGCAACCTCATCATCGCCGACAGCCGTCACACCTGAGTTATGCACAGAATCGCCCTGATTCCACTGGCGAGGGGTCACTTTGCCGGGAGGGCCATTGAGGAAAATGTCGAGATGGTTAGAGTCCGTTAGTTCAATTTATCGCCATGTAATCCGACCAAGTAGCCTTCCTTAGTAGTTGTCGATCCAAGTTGATTTCCAATTCTCAAGTCGGCAGTTGGACTTACGGACTGTGCATAAATTTCTATGCACAGGTGAAGAACGAAGTTCATCAGTTCATCGTAGGGGGGCGACGATAACGGGAATGAAACCGGATGGGCGCGAAGCAATGCGTCGGAGCCGGGTCATCAAGCGCTGGAAGGTGGTCTTTTCTTCGTAGTGGTCGCTGTAGCTGATGCCGGTGCGGCCGGCGTGGCGCCAGATTTTGGCGGCGATGAAGAGAAAGCGGAGTCGGGAGGTGGCCAGCGTCGTATGATTCAGCGCGTTGACGTCGGACTGCGACTCACGATTAAACAGCATGAGCCATGCATTGAGGTTGTAGGCCAGCATGGCCAACTGAAAGTGATTCCGGTTCACGTCAAAGCGGCCCGAGGGATGGGCGGCCAATCCGGCATCATTGTTGGCTTCTTTGATCAGATTCTCGCATCCGGCGCGCTGGTTGTAGAACCACACTACCAATGGAATCGGATCTTGGAGATTGGTCACAAAAACTCTGTACTTGTAAGGACGGGTCTCGAACAGTTGATATTGCTGAAGCTCATCCGGCGGTTCGTGCTCCTCGTCCTTGGCATAACGCAACGCCACAAATCGGTACGCCCTTTTCCAACCGTCCGGCTGATACACAAACTCGCATTGCTCATCGGCGTCGGTTTTCGGCGAAGGCTTCCATTGGGCCCGCTGTAATTGCTCGACCAGCCTCGAGGTTTTCCGCGCGACGATTACAAATCCACACGATCCCTCTTCGTAAGCCTCCACGGCTTCGCCGCAATAGAATCCCGAATCGGCCCGCGCCGAGATGTGTTGGATACCGGAGGGCAGGGCTGCGATCGCATTCTTCAGATGATCGTAAATCTGCTTGCCGGTCGGACGGTCACCATTGTGCAATTCGCCCCAGAGGTATTCGCGCGTCTCGGCGATGAAAGTCAGCATGGGCTGATAGCTCTTCTTCCCTTTGTTCTTCGGGTTGTAGCTCTTGCGAGCGCCCATCTGATTCCCATAGAGCGTGTGGACGGTGGTGTCGGTGTCCAGGGTCACCGCCGGCAACCGGATGTTGGCGGCTTGCCACACCCGCTGCCGCAGCGATCGTTGGATCGACAGAATCTGCGCCGCCACGTTCAAGTGCAGCGCCGCCATAAATCGCCATAACGTCGACTGTGGCGGCAGCCGCGGCTCTTTCAGAATGCCCGTCAACATCGGATCCCCTGCGATGAAGCGCAGTTGATTCAATCGCGGAAATCCGACGTAGAGACCCAGCACGATGCCCAGAACAAATTTGTACAAGCTCATCACTCGCGTCTCGCGGCTACAAGTGATCGTTTCTTCCAGCAGGGTTTGGAATCCGAGCTTCTCCAACATGGTCGCCACCGGGAGTAATCCTCCGTAGGCTGTCAGGTTTTTTCCCTTGAACGCGTATGGTGTGGAAGCCCCGATTTTATTGGGCTCCGAATGGGTCTCTTCAAACCCTTGTCTGGCGGGCTTTTTCTCTCTATCCTCTTTCTTGTTCCTAACCATTTGGGTGACCTCCCTGGGACTGAATTCCCCTGAGTTGCGCCTCAGAGAAATTCGCTTTTTATCCCGTTTTATCGGGGTCACCAAATGGTTTTTATTTCCAACTCACCTCACTTCAGCGCCAACGCCGTGCATAACTCAGGTTGTATAGTTCCACTCTCCATGAAAATCGGCGGGCTTCAGTTGGATTTTCGTTTTGGAGGATTAAAAGTTCGGCTTCTTTTTC
>CAZUWM010000145.1:0-2095 GCA_964624155.1 uncultured Planctomycetales bacterium | reverse complement strand
GCGGTTGTGTCGGGACGTTCGTCGAGAGCGGGCCGACCGTGCTCGTCGTCCTTGACACCAACCTCAGTGCCGCCCTGAGTTCAGGAGCCATCCTGATCACGGGGGATCGACCACTCCAGCGACTCCATCCGTTTCGGCGCACCGTGCCAATTCTCTCCCCCCGCGAGTTCATCGACCGCTTCCTCACGTAATCCACCGCCCACAGCCCCCCGATGGCGAGGCTAAACCACGCCAGCAGCACCGGCGAGGGCGGCACCGTCGCCATCAGGCCGAACGTCGGCGAGGCCGGGTGTCCCGCCGCCCAGGCGAGAAAGCCGAGCAATACCCCGCTCCAGATCAGCCCAACTGACAGGCGCTGAGCAGCGTTGAGTAATTGGTCTAAGAGCCGTCGAGAAGCCTGGGCGTCAATTGGGGCATTGCCCTCCCAGTCTCCAGTTCCTGGATCTTCCTGGAACAAGGTGCGAACGCTGCTGCTGGCCAGCACAGGCCGCGGCAGTCCCCGCTCATCAGGCCCCAAGCCGATGATGGCGTCTCGGAGCTCGCGAGGAAACGTCTCGAGGAACTGATAGGTCTCGATAATCTGACGGTGTTGGCGTCCAAGGGTGTTTTGCTGAGCGCCTCGTCGCGCTCCAAAATAACTATCAAGGATTTCTTTGTTCAGGCTGGGAGTCGGACCTACCGAATACAAGAGGTATCCTCGGTAACGCTCCTCACGCTCAAATTGTCGTCCCCACTGACCCGCGCCAACCAGAACTTGCCTCAAGGCTGATATCGCGCTGCCATGTCTGCCGATATCGATGACCAGCCAGGGCAGCTTCATTCTCCGGTCGCCTTGCTCAAGCAGGAAATCGATCAGATAACTATGCAGGTACCGTAGAGGCGTACGCTCGTAGATGCTTCGCGGAAACAACAGGTACGCGAATTGCCGCTGCATGCGAGGGTAAAGTACCTTGGCCAATTCATAAACCGGTCGGCTGCCACCACCCAAAAATACGACAACGTGTTTTCCGGCCCCGGCTTGCTGAACTATCCGTTTCACAAATTGCACCAGCACCTCAGCATGTCGCTCCATCGGCGAGGACCCCGCCATCATCGAAACCGCCAGCGAAGTCGCCATCTCGACCCCGGCCCCCAGCGCCACCCGCGCCCCCTCGCTGAGGCTGAACCACCACGACGGGCCGAAGAACGCGAGCGGTAGACCGATCAGGAGGAGTCCGCCGACGACACGCTGCAGCGTCGGACGCCTGAGCTTGACAGGGCGAGAGCTGCGGGCTAATGCGTGTGCTGACGAAAGCCCGTCGGCAGGTCGATCAGCCGCACGTCCCTCACCTCTTCGTGGAACGCGGAATCCATATCTATCATGCGCATCGCGCTGAGAATTGAGCGCGTGCGAGATCTTGATACCCCCTCGGCTCGACGGCTGGATTTCTGAACTCAAAACTCGCCCCTCACTCGTCCGCACCGCCCCACGGCTCAGTACCAGCCCGCCGAGGAGGAGGCCGCCAGCGATGGATAGCAAGAGCGACTCCATCGGAGATCCCTTCCGCCCTGCCATGAATCGCTCCAGATCGCCCAGGGCGTGGGCGGTGAGGACGAGAAATTCTTCCACGACGTTGCGCAGGACGGGCACGTATCGCAAGACCCTATCGAGTCGTCGATGAGTCGCTTCGTGGAAGCGAATCGAGGCTTTGGTATCGGAGTTCGTCAGGTAGGCAACGGCCACTTGTTTCGTTGGGGTGGCAATCGGAGCGATCCATTCAAGGTGGCGGGTGAGCAAGGGGGACTTCGAGGCGAGCCGCGTCAAGAACGTCGGAGGGCCGCGGTACGTGCCCGCATCTCGAAGGTAGCGCCGCATCGCCTCGCGGACGTCCCTGGCCTGACGGAAGAATGTCCTCAAGTTTGCCGTGATCACCAACGCCGGCACACCAAACACGACATTGACGCCCGTCAAGAGGATCGCGCCAATCCCGCTCACCCCGTGATGGAGCGCGGTCACGTCCACGCCCACCAACGCCAGCAGCAGCCCCGGTCCGAAGAGTGTGGTCAGCACCGTCAGCACCGCCGCTGAGGCCGTCGGTTCATCCGTTTGATTATC
>CAZUWM010000144.1:0-2098 GCA_964624155.1 uncultured Planctomycetales bacterium | reverse complement strand
TGGCCAGCGTCAACCTCTTGAAATTCCTCGACGATGACGGCAACTTCCTGATCGAGCCGTTCAAGTATGCGGTGCGGATCATGATCATCGCGCAGGACATCGTCATCGACAACTCGTCCTACCCAACGTCCAAAATCGCGCAAAACGCCCACGGCTACCGAGAACTCGGCCTTGGCTACGCGAACCTTGGGGCCTTGTTGATGTCGCTGGGGATTCCGTATGACTCCGACGCTGGGCGCGCGTGGGCGGGCGCGATCACGGCGCTCTTGTGCGGCCATGCGTATGAGACCTCAGGCCAGATCGCGAAAGAGCTTGGCCCCTACGAGGGGTTTGCGAAAAACCGCGAGCCCCAACTGCGTGTCCTGCGCAAGCACCGCGCGCAAGTGGACAAGATTAACCCTCGCTTGATCCCACAGCCGCTCCTTGCGGCGGCCACCCGCGTGTGGGATGAGTCGATCAAGCTGGGGGAGCAGTTCGGGGTGCGCAACTCTCAGGTCACCGTGATCGCGCCCACCGGCACGATCGCCTTCATGATGGACTGCGACACGACGGGGATTGAGCCGGACATCGCCCTCATCAAATATAAGCGGCTGGTGGGTGGAGGGATGCTCAAGATTGTCAACCAGACCGTGCCCAACGCGCTCACGCGGTTGGGCTACGAATCGAATGCGCGTGAGGCGATGCTGAAGCATCTCGATGAGCAAGAAACGATTGAAGGCGCCCCGTTCCTGAAAGACGAACACCTGCCGGTCTTCGACTGCGCGTTTAAGCCGACCAACGGCGCGCGCACGATCCACGACATGGGGCACGTGCGCATGATGGCAGCCGTGCAGCCCTTTATCAGCGGAGCGATCTCCAAGACCGTGAACATGCCGCAGGACGCTGCCGTCGAAGACATCATGCACACCTACACCGAAGCCTGGAAGATGGGGCTCAAAGCGATTGCGATCTACCGCGACAGCTCAAAGCGGGTCCAACCGCTTTCAACCGGCAAGAGCCAAGACAAGCCGACTTCCGCGCCCCCGACTGGTGAGCCGTATCGGCGTCGGCTCCCGGACGAGCGTCAAGCCATCACCCACAAGTTCTCCATCGGCGGGCATGAAGGCTATATCACCGTCGGGATGTTCGAGGATGGGTCCCCAGGTGAGATCTTCATTGTCATGTCGAAGGAAGGCTCGACCCTCTCCGGCGTGATGGACTCGTTTGCGACGGCCGTCTCCCTGGCGTTGCAATATGGGGTGCCGCTCAAGGTGTTGGTGGATAAGTTCAACCACGTGCGGTTTGAGCCATCCGGCGTCACGAACAACGCGGACATCCGGTTTGCCAAGTCGGTGGTCGATTACATCTTCCGATGGATGGCCTTGAAGTTCTTGCCCAAGGAGGAAGCCAAGGAATTTGCCGTGACCGAGGTCCCGAAAGCCAACGCTGACGGCAAACCTTCCAGTGGAAACGGAGCCAATCCGCTCGAGCGCCACGAGAAACAGACCTTTGTCGCCCAGGCCGATGCGCCCGTCTGTGTCGATTGCGGGTCGCTCATGGTGCGAAACGGCAACTGCTACAAGTGCAACAACTGTGGGACGACATCGGGGTGCTCATGAGTGGTTGGCGGGTTAGCGAGTTCGCGTGTTGGCGCGTTACATGTTCCACGTCCCTACGCGGCACTTTCGCTCGGTCCCATGTCCCTCATGAGATGTTTTGTGGACGGTTCGTCTAACAGGAGGTGAACCGATGAATAACCTCCAGGCGCAGTTATCGAAGAAATGCCGGAAGTTCGTCATCTCTCGCTGGGGGAAGGACGGGCTGGGACACGTCATGGAGCGTCCCGTGAGCTGGGTGCTCTACGAAGCCAATCCGCATCTTAAGGTGCTCCGGCGCAAACAGAAGAAAGTCCCCTTGATTGCGATCCACAGCGATACCAACCGCGTTCACCTGATGTTGTCCACGGAAACCGGGAGGCAGACCCTTCATGCTTGAGACACAGATGCAGCCGAGGATGAGTCCGGAGCAGGTCCCGGGCCCGCCTTTTGCACTTGCCGGGGCGGGCAAGTCCATCGGAAGGATTCTGGTGGATTGGGAGATCCGCGAGTACGCGAAGAAA
>CAZUWM010000143.1:0-2148 GCA_964624155.1 uncultured Planctomycetales bacterium | reverse complement strand
CAGGTCGAACGGGCCAAGGCCGAAGCCGAGCGGATCGTGGCCCAGGCGTGTCAGGAGGCAGAGTCTTCGAAGGCGAGACTCCTGGAGGAGGCCCGTGCGGAAAGCGAGCGCATCGTGCAACAAGGCCTGGAGAGCCGTGAGGCGCTTCAGCGAGAACTGACGCAGCGCATGGAGGTGCGCGCCCTTGAGCGGGCGTGCGAGCTGATCCAGGAGGTGCTGCCAGGACAGTTACGGGCCGAGGTGCAATCCCACTGGCTCGATGAGCTCATCCAGAACGGACTCGGCCAGTTGGAGACGGTGAAGGCGAAAGACTCGGTTCGTGAGGCGACGGTCACCTCGGCTTGTCCGCTCACGACGCAGCAACGAACCGTCTTGCGCCACTGGTTCAAGGAACGGCTGGGTCGCGAGGTGACCGTGACCGAGGCGGTGGACGAGCGCTTGGTCGTTGGGCTAACCATCACACTGGGAAACTTGGTCCTCGACGGCAGCCTGGCCTCGAAGGTCTTGCAGGCGGCCCGGCGGGCGCAGCAGACAGGATAGGGCGATGAAAGACGAGACGGTGACACAACCCGCAACCGAACAGGCGGGCAGGTCCGCTGCCGGGCCATTTGAAGTTCGGGAAGTCGGACGGGTCAAGTCAGTCCGGGAGCTCATTGCCCGGGTGGTGGGGCTTCCCTCCTGCATGAACGGCCAGATGGTCGAGTTTTCGAACGGCGCACTCGGCATGGTCATGGGGTTTACCGAACATGAAGTCCAGATCTTGATGTTCGGAGGCAAACGGGGCATTCGAGCCGGTGACGAAGTGTATCACCGTGGCGAGGAATTCCGTGTGCCGGTCGGGGAGGCCTTTCTCGGTCGGATCGTCAATAGCCTCTGCGAGCCGATGGACGGCCGAGGCCCCATCCCCGCGGCTGATCGTTACCCGGTGTTTAGTGAGGCTGCCGAGGTCATGGCGCGCGTGCCGGTCGATCAGACCCTTGAGACCGGAACCCGGATCCTGGATGCGGTCATCCCAATCGCCAAGGGACAGCGGCAGCTCATCATCGGGGATCGGATGACGGGGAAGACCACGCTGGCCGTTGACGCCATTCTGAACCAGAAGGGGCATGGCACGGTGTGCCTCTACTGTTGCACGGGCAAGTCCTACGCGTCCTTGGTGAAGGTCGTCCGGCTGTTTGAAGCCAAAGGGGCCATGGACTATACCATCGTGGTCAGCGCGCCGGCCTCAGCATCCGTCGGCGAGCAGTTCTTGTCCCCCTACACCGCCGCAACACTCGGGGAATACTTCATGCGGCATGGGCGGCATGTCCTGGTCGTGTTTGATGATCTGACGCGCCATGCGTGGGTCTACCGGCAGCTGTGTCTTTTGCTGGAGCGTGCTCCGGGCCGCGAGGCGTATCCCGGCGATATCTTCTACATTCACTCGCAGCTCGTTGAGCGAGCCGGCTATCTGAATAAAGAACTCGGGGGCGGATCCATGACGTTTTTTCCCATCTGCGACATCCTCCAAGGGGATGTGACCGGCTACGTCCCGAGCAACCTGGTCTCGATGACGGACGGGCAGGTCTACCTGAACACCACGCTGTTTAATAAGGGACTCAAGCCGGCCATTGACTTTGGGTTGTCGGTCTCCCGTATCGGCAGCAAAGCCCAGTGGCCAGCGATGCGAGAGTTGAGCGGCCGGCTGCGCCTGGAATATGTCCAGTACCAGGAGCTCCTGCAGATGACGCAATTGAGGACCAACCTCTCCGAAGACGCCGCGGCACGGCTGAAGCGCGGGGAGGCGATCACCCAGCTCTTCATCCAAGATAAACACCAACCGATTGCCATGGAAGACCAGATCCTGCACCTCTACGCGCTGCGCCGAGGGGTGCTGGATGAGCTGACGATCGCTCAGCTCAGGCGATTCAAGCAGGAGTTTGGGCCGTCGCTCAGGCAGGAAGCAGCCCAGTTCGTGGAGGACCTTCGCGCGAAGAAGGTGCTGACATCCGAGATGAAGCCGATGTTGGATCAGCAGCTCAAGCGATACCTCGAGCAGCTGCTCGCCCAGGGAGCCTGACGCCAGATGGCCTCGCTGATCCGACTGAAACAGGACATTCAGTTCAACGTCCGCCTCGGGGGACTGCTGGAGGCGATGAAGTTGATCGC
>CAZUWM010000142.1:0-2203 GCA_964624155.1 uncultured Planctomycetales bacterium | reverse complement strand
AGCCCATCGAGCTCACGCCCAAGGAGTTTGCCTTGCTGGAGTACCTCATGCGAAATACCGGGCAGGTGCTGACCAAGACGATGATCGAGCAGCATGTGTGGAACTACGACTTTGACAGCGGCACGAACCTCGTCGAGGTGCACCTGAGTCACCTTCGGACCAAGATCGATCGAGGGTTTCACCCTCCCCTGATTGACACGGTGCGGGGGGTCGGCTATCTCCTGAAGGAAACGTCCACAGCCTCCTCATGCGAATCACTCCGAAGAATATCCGCGTCCGGCTGATCGCGTGGTACATCTTCAGCCTGGGCTGTGCCCATTTCTTCCTGGCCACCGTCCTCTATCAGACGGTGTCGACGCGGCTCCACCATGAACTCGACCAGCGGCTGTTGACCTACTCGACGTGTCTTGTGGAGTTGTTGCCCCAACACCGGCAGCTCAACCTGGTCGAGGTCATCGGGGAGATGGCGGAGCTGACTGCGCTGGGCCCAGACCTCTATGTCCGTGTCGTCGATCACAACGGGCAACTGATCTACGAGGCTGCGGGGCTACCGCCCGCACTGGCCACGAAGCTTCACGCTGCCTCAGAGATGGCAACTGGACACCCGGCGACGCTACGTCTGCCGGGTGATGGGCTTTGGCGCATGGTCAGACGGGATGTGCAAGAAAACGGGAAGCCCCTGTACGTAGGACATGTGGCGATTCCGCTGCGTGGGGTTCATCAGGCCTTGGCCAGGTTGTTGGTCATCTTGCTCCTCGTCGTTCCAGCCGTCTTGCTCCTCTCGAGCGTTGGCGCCTGGCTGCTGCTGAATCGAGCCCTCAGTCCACTGCAGGAGGCGATTCAGACCGCCCAGGTCATCCAAGCAAAGGATTTTAGTCAGCGCCTACACGTGCCCAAGACGGGTGATGAGGTTCAAGCCCTCGCTGAAACCTTCAATGAGATGATCGAGCGACTCCAGCGCTCCTTTGAGCGGATGCAGCAGTTTATCTCTGATGCCTCGCATGAACTGCGTACCCCGCTCACTATCCTAAAAGGGGAGATTGAACTCGGACTCAAAACCTGCCCTCGCTCGAATCGCTGCGATATCTTGGCGGCATGCTCCAGCGAGATCAGCCGCATGTCACGTTTGGTGGAGACGCTGCTGTTTCTCTCCAACACGGATGCAGAGAAGGTTGCGTTGGATCTCCAGCCCATCCACCTGGACCGCCTGATGGTAGACATGGCAGAGGAAGCCCGGATCCTCGCCGAGCCGAATCACATTCACGTGGAGCTCATCCATGGGGCCGACGCGATCCTGCATGGCGATGAGATGAAGCTCAGGCGGCTCCTGCTCAACCTCAGCGACAATGCGGTGAAGTATACGCCGGAGGGCGGCCGGATCACCTTACGCTCCCGGTGTGAGAACGGCTACGCCGAGATCCAGGTGACTGACACGGGCATCGGCATCGAGGCACACGATCTCCCACGGATCTTTGATCGTTTCTACCGGGTTGACAGATCCCGTAACCGCGCCGAGGGCGGGTACGGACTTGGCCTTGCGATCTGCAAGTGGATTGCCGAAGCCCACGGCGGCAGCATCCACGTCGAGAGTTCCCCCGGCACGGGGAGCACCTTCTCCGTGCGCCTGCCTGTCGCTTAAGAAAACTTAAGCGATCCTTCAGCATTTCTTCACGGCTCCTCTCTAGACTGTTTGACGCTTAGACTGGGGACCAAACAGGAAGGGGGGGAGGAGCCATGAAGCGCATACCGTCCATCTTCGGGGTCGTGGTGATCGTCGGATCGGTGGTTGGGTTCGCAAGCGACGCAAGCGCGCTTCCGGTGTTTGCACGGAAGTATCGAACGAGCTGCACGACCTGCCACAACGGCTTCATGAAACTCAACTCTTTTGGCGAGGCGTTCCGGCAGAATGGCTACGCGATCCCCGGCGGACAGGAGGCGCGGCTGGTCAAGGAAGAGCCGGTCGCGTTGGGGGCCGAAGCCTGGAAACGCGTGTTCCCTGAAGCGGTCTGGCCCGGGGCTATTCCGTCCAACGTGCCGGTTGCCTTCTACGCCCACCAGCGAGTGTTCTTTGACGAGAACACGACCCCCACCGCCAACTTCAAGTTTCCCCACGAGTTCAAGATCTTCACGGCAGGCAACTTCGACGAACCCTTCTCGTTCTGGGGCGAGGTGGACCTTGCGGCGGCTTCGTCATCGAGCACCT
>CAZUWM010000141.1:0-2226 GCA_964624155.1 uncultured Planctomycetales bacterium | reverse complement strand
TCACCGTGCCGTCGGGATTGACCGTGGAGCGCAGGGCCAGGCCGGCGTAGTAGCCTAAGATCGCCGCGGCGCGGGTGCCCTCAGGCGTGCCGGCGAGCGCGACCAAGTCGACGCGGGTAAACTCCTGCCCGGCGGCGTTCTTGAAGACGACCGTCGTCTCATCCAAGAAGGCCTGGGTGCCGGCGAGCTCGGAGATGGCGACCTGCGTGCGCAGGAAGGTGTCGAGGTCCACGGTCTGCGGCGTCGTGACCGGCTGGCCGTCGGCGCCCAGGATCGTGAGCGTCACCGTGCCGTCGGGATTGACCGTGGAGCGCAGGGCCAGGCCGGCGTAGTAGCCCAAGATCGCCAAGGCCCTGGCCCGCTCAGCTTCTGTCGCTGTCCCATCACCCGCCAACATCAATAACTGCAGTCTGGTCAGATCCCTGAAGACCGCTTGGGCCTCCGGATCCGTGAAGTCCTGGAAGCCGTCCAACGCCAACGTCGTGTTCCAGGCATCGAAGAACACCGCGCCGTCGATTGTGGTCGCGACAAATGGCTGGCCCTGTGCGTCCGTAATCCGGATTTCTACCTGCCCATCGACCACCTGCACCGTTCGGATCGCTAGCGAGGAGCCGAAGTTGCGAATGGCCTCCTCGACAGAAGGCACCGGACCCTCGCCAGGCTGCGGCGCCATGAAGTCGAAGTCGCCATCCCCATCGATATCGCTCAGTCGCTCAGCGAAGAACGTCAGGATCCCTGAAGTGTTTGCCCCCGTGAGCAACTGCTGGCCACTGAGCCCTTCCAACCCGAAGATGGCAACGAAGTTCTCGTCCGCCTTCAAGAAGTTGAACCGCTGGAACTGCGCGTCGATCTCCTCCAGGCTCAGGCCCAATCCGTCCTGCTCCGGAGTCGCTGGGTCGTCTTCCAAGACGAGGAAACTGATGATCCCGTTGAAGTCGGGATCTCGGCTCAACGCGAACAGCCATTCATCCTTGGTCGTGAATCCGAAGAACGTCAGCGCCGACGCCAGATCTCCAACCTTCGACTGAGGCGTGATCACCTCTCCATCAATCGGCGGCAGGACATCCTGAGTTTCGGATTTCAGCAACTCCCCGGATGCCGCAGCAACCTGGATCACTTGCCGCAGCTCCGCGGCGCGGGTCGTGAGCCGGTCCACATCCGACTCCCCGAAGACATGGGTTGCTGGCATCGGAGCTGTGGGAACCGGGACCAGTGACGTCATCTTCGCTACCTGACGCAACGCCTGGACGTCCGTGGGAAGCTCAGTCAACGAGTGAGTCTCGGTCACGACAGGCGCGAGCAGTGGAGTTGAACCGCCGAGAGCGGAACGGACGGGTGTTCCGACCGAAATCGAGCCGATGCCGGTTACTGCGCCGGTGTCCGCCGTGTCCAAGCGGCCCAAATTGCCTACCCTGCTGTCTCGTGACGAGACAACCTGGGTGCTCGGCATACCCATGGCTCTCGTACTCGGGACGTCCAGTCCGCTCCTTATGGGTCGGATGGCACCCAAGCCACGGACCGGACGCAGTACGGTCTTCCCTGCTTGTCCCGCCGTGGACAGCGCAGCCAGC
This sequence comes from uncultured Planctomycetales bacterium, assembly GCA_964624155.1. GTDB lineage: Bacteria > Omnitrophota > Gorgyraeia > Aquiviventales > Aquiviventaceae > CAZUWM01. The sequence goes on along the minus strand of CAZUWM010000141.1, from coordinate 655 downwards.
GACCGCGCTTCAGTGACCACCGAGTCTGCAGCGGGCCCGCTGAGTTCCCTACGCAGCCTGGCAGAAGTGCGCTGCCGAGTCTCAGCGGCTCCTCGACGATGCGCCTTCTCCTTCTGACCTTTGCCGATCGCCTCGCGCAATTCAGCCGCCGCCGCGCCGAGATCGATCCCTCCGCCGATCGCCTGGGAGCCGGCGGTCACGGCGTTATCTGCGACTCCATCCATACCCTTCTTATCCTTCTTCGCTTGCAGCGGATCCTCAAAGACGTTCGGGATGCGCTCGGGCGTGAAGGTGAAGATACCGTCTACGGAGAAGGCCTGCCCGAACCACCGACGATACGCGCGGCCTTGCTCCAGGTTGATCTCGGCGAGCTGCCGGTCGGTGCTGTCCGTTCTGTTGCGCTCCAGCGCCTGGCGCAGCGTTACCTGGGCCGAGGGCAGATCCGTAGCCGCCCGCAAGAACGGCATGGGGTCAACCGGAACCGCTTCCCCATCAGCTCGTTTCACCCGGACCTCGAAGTGGAGCTGCGGGCCAACCGACTCCGCGTTGCCTGTGCGGCCGACCGTTCCGATCTGCTCGCCCGCGGCCACCTGCTCTCCCACGCTGACCCAGCCGCCCTTGGTTTCGAGGTGGGCATAGAGCGTCAGGAAGCTGA
>CAZUWM010000140.1:0-2232 GCA_964624155.1 uncultured Planctomycetales bacterium | reverse complement strand
GCTCGATGTGTCGTGAAATGCCACCTTCCTCCGCGTCCAACTCCAGACGCGAGCGCCAACAGAGCTGGATTGCCTGGGACCCGAATTTGGAGGAGGCTAGCGAAGCTCCTCCCTACATCCTCTTGATAGACAACTGGTTCGCGATCCGTCCTAGACGCCGCCGGAGGCCTGGCAGTGCAGCGGATTTTCTCAATCAAAATACGTCGGCTTGCCGTGTAAGAGCGAATCAAGATACCGCTCAACATCGTGCCGAAACACACCAGGCACCATCCGGCCCTGCTTATCCTTGATGACCGGGCCGGTCTGTCCACCCATCCATTCCGCAAAATGCTTCCATACCCGCTCTTCAATGAGCTCTCGAGCTTCTTGAGCAGAAAGCGGCTTCTTGAGCCGTCTGGCGTGGGGATTGCGACGGCCTTTCATTTTGGAAAAGGCGTACTCTGTCCTCATCCGCTCAGCCATGCCCGATTGCCATGCGGGCCTTGCGGGGTTTGATGTGAATCACCAACTCTCCGTTGAGCGCGGTGACGACCTTGATGAGGGTGTCCAGCGTGAAGTTATGGGTTTCGGCCTTCTCCAACTTGGCGATGAAGGGCTGGCTGACCTTCAGGCGGCGGGCGAGCGTTTTCTGCGTCATGCCCTGCCGCTGCCGCAGATTGATAATCGCATCCACAATCCGCAGCTTCTCGAGCTCCTCCTCGTAGCCTTGGCGGAATCCCGGCTCCTTGAGGAAAGTCTTGAGCACCTGCCGGTGCGTCGTCAATCGCATGCGTTTCATCACGCTCACCTCCTGGAGAACTCTCCCCGTGCGTACCGTTGCATGAACTCCGCAAGCCGTGTCTGGGCCAGGCGTTTCTAAACGCCTCGTTCGCTAAACAGAACAGTCAGCGCCCTCTTCAGGACTTCACGCACGGGACCTGGCCTCCTTTGTCCCTTGTTCAGGAGTCCAGTTCAAACGGGGGAGCGTTTCGCAGCTCGCTCACGAACAGCTCTACGATGCTTCCACTTTTCTTCCAACCACGTACTATATGAAGGCATGTTTAAATACAGTCGCTGTGTCAAATCAGCCAATAACCGCAAGTTGTTCGTCCGTGTGCTCATCCATGCAGGGGAAATAAGCTGAGCATGCCTGCCGCCTCGCTCCTTCCAGGACTGCTCCAAAGAAAACGAGATGAATAATTCGGTGCCTGTCAACACTATGACAGGAGCGCGAGTCCCACTTCCTTCTTTGTTATATTCACGACCCCATTCCGCCAATTTCCTGATGCGTACTATCTCCTCCTCCGAAAACTCATTACCTTCTTTCATTGCCGCAAAGACTAAAACCGCCCCTGGGAATGCTTCTGCCAAAGCCTTCGCATCTTGGATATCAGCTTCCTTAAAGACATCCTTGCCGAAGCTCTTTGCTTCTCCAAAGACGATTTCTGTTGGATAATCCAGGCTGAGCAGCTTCTTCCGCTGGTACCATAAGATGAAGTCGGATTCCACCTTTCTGCCAGAGGGTAGTGTCAGATCCTGACCCGCTGACCAAGTCACATCGACTTTATCCATCCTCCCTATTACATCGGAGAAGAAGCGAATCGCTAGAGCAGCCGCATATCCCCCATTTGCGTAATGTGGGAGGGCAAACGGCCCAACGACGCGATATGCCCACCTCAAATCTTCGTTACTTCTTGGCTTCGTGATGGGGAAAGTAAATGGCTGCAAACACAAGCCACAAATCACAGAGTAATCCAATTGTTTGAGTGCGTGCCAGCTCCAACTGCGACACTTCGCGCATCTGAGCTCAAGCCCCAGCTCAACAGCTTGGCGCTCGACCAAGGTTTCAAATTCCTTTCCTCGCCAGGTATCTTTACCCACTCCGTCCTTTATCTTCTGCCGGAACTCGGCATAATGCATGCTCTTGGCCAGGGGCTTTCGCGACATTTCGTCAAGTAATTTGACAATTCCGGCGCACGCGATTTTACCGACTCCCCAGAATCCCTCTAGCCTTTGAATGATTTGGTGCGTTGCTCGACCGCCGTCAGAAAGAACCCCGGCTATCTTATTTTCCTTGAACCATGTGCTAAGCGCTTCCGTGCCTTGCGTCAAATCCCATCGTTCCGAGATGTCCTTGTATTCTGGAAATAACACCAACCCTTCAGTGGTCGGTAGAACGCGCCCCAGACTCACCCGAATCTTTAGATCGGAAGAGCTCGTGTAGGGAAAGAGTGTGTTATATGGCGTGTAGAT
>CAZUWM010000139.1:0-2242 GCA_964624155.1 uncultured Planctomycetales bacterium | reverse complement strand
CGAATCCTTCGACAGGCTCAGGATTCCCCTGAGCGGAGTCGAAGGGGAACCAGGTAGCTTGGCTTTTGTCTTTTCGGGGGTGCGTGCGATGAGACGTCGTTCACGAGGGCTCGTGCTGAGCCTGGTGTTAATGACCTCGATCATCTTTGCGATGACGGCGTATATGGCGCTGGTGTGGGCGCTGACGCGCGTGCGCGCGATGCCGATCACGCTGCGCCAGGTCCGGGCGCGCTATGCGGCGGAAGGGGGACTGGCGTGGGCCATGCAGCGGTTGTTTGTGAATCAAACGTGGTGGTCAGCCGAGGGGTATGTGAAGCCGGAAGGAGATCCGTTGACGTGGAAGGATCCACCGACCGACCTCACCAACGGTTTGACGGTGGACATTATCATCCCACGGTGCACGAGCACACCCTGCGAGTCGCGCAAACTCCAAGCGAAGGTGGTGTACTGATGGTGACACAGATTGGCACAGATCAACAGATGGCACAGATGAAACACAGATCAAGGGGCATCACCTTTCTGGAGTTGATGATGGTAGTGGTCATCTTGGGGATCCTGGGAGCGGTGGCCATCAGCAACTATCACAGGATCGTGGAGCGGGGCTATTGCCGCGTGGCGCAGGACATGCTGGAAACCATCTGGGCCGGCGAGCGGGCTTACTACTTCACGCAGGATCAGACATACTACGGCCCACTGGATAAAAACAGTCCCAACAGAGCTACCGTGAACGTGAAAGGGTGGGAGGCGATCTTCATGGACGATCCGCATCTGAACTCGATTCCGGTGACGTTTACCGTCACCGCCTCGTCTGTGGCAGGCGCGGCGGCGACCTTTACAGCGACGGCCATGAGGGATGGTAGCGGCTGCCAGGGCACTTCCTGTGGGGGTTGCACCGTAACGATTACTCAAGCGGGCGTCCAAAGCTTAGACGGGGACTGGCTGAGGAACCCAAACTGCTGTGGCGGCAGATGACTCGACGGGGGTTCACCCTCATTGAAGTGGTGGCGGCGGCGGTGATCGGCGCGGTGGTGGCCGGCGGCACCTTGATGGCGTTCGTGACGGCCATTCGCATCCACAGCCGCACGGGGGCGACCGACGTGGCGTTTCTCCTCCAGCAGACGCTGGAAAAATATCGCAACCACATCGCCTGCGACGATGACCTCTGGTTCAGCACCGCGACCTGCCAGATGAACGTCAGAGCTTGCACCCCCAATCCCAACGATCCCACCGCGTGCGTGTGCGATCAGAACAACCCTCCACAGTGCTTCACGGAAGATCGGCTTCCGGACGACGCCAAGTTGACGGGGATGATTCGCAACTGGCGGGCCGAGCCGGCCGATTGCGACGGCGACGGCAATGAAGGGGACTGCCTGAAGTTGACCGCGCGTATCGTCGCTAGCCAAGTGCCAACTCAATGAAACGATCACAAGGGCTCACCTTAATCGAGCTCGTGGCCGCCTCGGTGTTGGGGCTGGTGATTATTCTCGCACTCGGCCAGGTGGATGTCGCGCGGGTGCGGCTCTACGAAAAGAACAAGGCGATGGGCCGCCAGACGACCAATCCCTCTCAGGGTGACTCGGAGGTGGGTTGGGCGTTGGCGGAGATCATCAAACACGCCAAACAAGCCGACCGGGTGGTGTTGCGGGATGTCCACCAACTGGTCGATGAAAAGGGCAATCCGAAGACCGACAAGAAGGGCCGACTCATCATTGTCTCCAACCACGTCCAACTGCGCATTCCCAAACGCGCCAACACCCTTGACCAGTTGAACGATCTGCGGTATTACGACTGGGTGCAGTACAAGCTCAACCCAGACACCACCACACCCGAGCTGCTCTTCTATGAGGACATCGCCACCTACCAGCAGGGTGGGGGTTTGGTCGACAAAGATTGCAACAACGCCGACATCACTTTCCGGGGCGTGGCCGATCTCCAGATGCAGTTCGTCCATATCGCCAAGCCGGCTCTGGGAGGCGATCCCTTGCCGCAAGGCCGGGACAACAACGTGCTGGAGATCATCGTCTCCTCCGTCGAGAAGATGAAGTTCGGCGCCACGACCGTGCCCGCGATTGCGTATACCAACCTCAACAGCGCCTGTTTGGGGCAAGGCGGCAAGATGGTGTGCGACTCGGGGAGCGGGCTCGCCCCTTCCAGCGCACAGTTGCCCTGTTCCTGACCCACCCTCACCCTCGCCCTGATTCAAGGAAGTAATGCCTCCTCTTGGATCTGAAGACGTACCGAA
>CAZUWM010000138.1:1163-2328 GCA_964624155.1 uncultured Planctomycetales bacterium | reverse complement strand
CCTGGGCGGCCCACAAGCAACACATGTCTCATGGTAAGTTGGGAGTTGGAAGTTAGGAGCTTGTGCGTTCGACTCCCAACTCTTCACTCCTCACTCCTAACTCGTTGATGGAGGGAGCTTCCAATCGGGGTGTTGGTGCTTCAAATACTCGATCGGAGGAAGCACCGGTTGCTGGGGGATGATGAAGGTCGCGGTTTCATACACGCCGACGGCGGTTCGACCGACGGCTTTGAAGAAACCCATAAACAGACCGCTAAAAAAACTCGTCGGCGCATCATGCTCTCGATACTGCGCTTGGATGGTGCCGGGGAGCTCCACCCACCCAAAGGCGATGTTGCCTAAACCGCGACCGAGTTTCTCCAAGATGACCCATCCGGATGGCGCAGGGGGCGTTTGAAGTTCCGGGGTTGCGGCGGTCGCTCCACCCACGAGACTGACGAACAGGGCCAGAACCACACACATCCACGGTGCCATGCGTCGCATTCTCTCCCTCCTCTTAATAGGTTCAACCCTTGCGAAGTCAATGGTCAAGAAAAGCCAACAACACTTCACGGTTCCTTCATGTCACGACGCCGCGAGACTTGAGACTGACCGTCTCTCGCGAGCCGACAATTAAATGATCTAACACTTCGATACCCAGCAGCCGCCCGGCTTGGACGAGTCGCTTGGTCAACACGAGATCATGGTCGGATGGCTCCGGGTCGCCGGAGGGATGGTTGTGCGCGAGGATCACCGCGGCGGCTGACGCGGCGATCGCTTCCTTAAAGAGTTCGCGGGGATGGACGAGGCTGGCCGAGAGGCTGCCGACCGCGATGGGACTGAGCCGAATGAGGTGATGACGAGCATCGAGCAGCAAGGCAACGAAGTGCTCTTTCTTTTTGTCGACCAAGACCGGACGAAGCAGTTTGGCCGCATCATCAGCCGTCTCGACAAGAGGCGGCTGACCGTCCGGTGGCCTGCTCACCCGTTTCGCCAACTCCACCGAAGCTTTCAACTGGACGGCTTTGGCCTGACCAATGCCGCGGACCTTGGCCAATTGCTCAATGGAAGCCTCGGCAAGCGTTCGCAGCGATCCGAATTCCCGCAAGAGCCGCTGTGCGGTGATCAGGACCGATTCACCTGAGATGCCGCGTCCCAGGATGCAGCAAAGCAACTCCTGCTCGGA
>CAZUWM010000138.1:0-1063 GCA_964624155.1 uncultured Planctomycetales bacterium | reverse complement strand
CTGCACCAGGGCGAGGTGGGATGACACCGATTCTGCCCGAAGGTGACCAACAAATCGTTGAAGATGATCCAGTGCCGCCGAGGGAGCTTCTTGCGCAGCGCAAACTCCGTCTCCTCCGGCGTCTTGGTCCGGACGTAGCCCCACCGATTCGAGATGCGATGCACATGCGTATCCACACAGATGCCGGGTTTTCGGTAGGCCAATGTCACGACGAGGTTGGCGGTTTTGCGTCCCACCCCCTTGAGGCTCAGCAGTCCATCCAGCTCGCTGGGGACGCGGCCATGATAGCGCTCCAAGAGCGTACGGCAGACGTGCTGGATCGTGCGGGCTTTGGTGTGGTAGAAGCCGACGGGAAAGATGGCCCGCTCGATGGTCGGAATGGAGAGCCGCGCCATCGCCTGCGGGGTGCGCGCAAGAGCAAACAGGCGTTTGGAGGCTTCGTGCGTGGTGGCGTCCTTCGTGCGGAGGCTCAAGAGGCAACTGATGAGTGTCGTGAACGGATCGTCTCGATAGTGCCCCACCACCGGCTCGTTCCATCGCCGGATGAGCCGCTTGAGGACATGCACCGTCTGATCAATATTCCCATTCGTCACCATATTCCGGTAAACAACTCGCGCACTTTCGCTTTCACGTCGGAGCTCACCATCAAGGCTTCCCCGATGAGGACGGCGTGGACGCCAAGATCGCGCAGCCGCTTCACGTCATCGCTCGATTGGACCCCGCTCTCGGCGACGATGACGTGGCCAGCGGGGATGCGCGGCACCAGGCGGCTTGTCGTATCGGGATGCATGGCGAAGGTGCGCAGATCGCGGTGGTTGATTCCGATGATCGAGGCCCCGCTGTTCAGCGCGCGCGTGAGCTCCTCCTCCGCATGAACCTCCACCAACGCCTCCATCCCGAACTGCTCAGCTAAGAGCCGCAGGCTGGTGAGCTGCCAGTCGGTGAGGAGCTGTGTAATCAGTAACACGGCATCCGCTTGGGCGAACGCGGCTTCATACACCTGGTAGGGTTCAAGGATGAAATCTTTTCGCAGTAACGGGATTTCGGTGAAGGCCTGCGCATC
>CAZUWM010000137.1:0-2369 GCA_964624155.1 uncultured Planctomycetales bacterium | reverse complement strand
GCTCACCTTCCGCGCAGGGGAGGATAACGAGCTCGGCACCTCAGACGACCGTCAGCTCGTGTCAGTCGCAGCGTTGGGGTCGGAGCTTGCACCATACGTGCCTGCGGAGGATCTCGCCCGTTTGACTGCCTTGGCCTCTGACAAGCTGCTTGGAGTCCAGGCCGAAGCGTTCCGAATGACGATCCAGGCTGAGTCAGGCGACGCCGCAAGTCGCATCACGGCGCTCTGCGTGATCGATCGCCAGGGGAAGGTGAAGCTGTGGGCAGAACGCTAGGCCTCTTCAACCCGAAGCAACTCCGCGAGGGTCTGCTGAATCTCGCCTTGCAGCCTCGCAACCTCTCCAAGTCCTTGAGCCGCATGGTGGGCGGGGCGGCGTCATCCCGCGTCACGGTCGTGACGCTGGACGGCCAGTGGCTGAAGCTCCTGCAAGTGGAGGGGACAGCTCCTAGCCCCAAGATCACGAAGCTGCTGGCCTGCGGGGTTGAGGGGGCTGGACCTGAGGACATCAAGCGGACGTTCCAAGAGGCCTGTGCGACGGAAGGGGTGGAGGTCCGGGACGTCCTGGTGGCCTGCGCCACCCACTTGAGTACCGTGCGGCTCTTTTCGCTCCCCTCGACGGACCAGAAGGAGATCCGCGACATCGTTGAGCTGCAAGCGGAGAAACATACCCCCTACGCCAAAGAGGAGATCCTGACAGATTTTACAGTCATCGAACGAGACCGCTCCGGCTATTCGCGAGTGCTGCTCGTGATTGTTCACCAGGACGTGATCCACCGTTCAGTCCGCCTCTTGGAAGCCTGCGGGCTCAGCCTCGACCGGGTCGGCTGCGAATTGGAAGGCCTGATGAGCTGGTTCCGCGCCGTGAAGAAGAGCGCAGGAAGCTTGGCGGCCTCCGGCACGTCACTGGTCGTCGATGTCGATGGGAGCACCACAACCATCCTCCTGATGCATCGGGGGCAGCCGCAGTTTGTTCGAAGCCTCGCGTCAGGGAGCGAGCAGCTCGCGGAGGATTCGTCCCAAACGGCAGCGCGTCTGGTCGGGGAGCTGCAGCGGTCGCTTGACGCGATCGAGGCCGAAGGGCCTGCCGTGAAGATTCAAGAGGTGTTGCTGACCGGTCGCATCGAACGGTTGGGTGAGTTGAAGGAGCGCATCGCCTCTGGTCTGCAGGTGCCGGTGAGCCTCGTGGCCCCGTGGGTGGGTAGCGAGCTGGGGCCGAGTGCCCGGCAGGCGTCTGAACGGCTGCCGGAGGTGTCGTTTGCCAGTCTCGTCGGACTCGCCTTGGCTCCGAGCGAGATTGACCTGACCCCACCGGCGACCAAGCTTCGCCAGGCGTTCGAAGAGCGAGCCAAGAGCTTGGTCGTCTTGAGCTGTCAGTTCGTGGCGGCGATGATCTTGAGTTCGCTCATGCTGATCGGTCGGGCACACGAGCAAAGCCGCTACGCCGGACAGCTGCGCCATCTGGTCGACCAGCACGCTGCTGAAGTGGCTGAGATCGAAGACGCGCTCAAGCAGATTGAATTTGTGAAGGAGCGGTTGCGTCGCCGCGGGCTGCTGCTGGAAGCGGCGAGCACCTTGGCCGAGTTCACCAGCCCGGAGATCACGTGGAAGTCCCTGTCGTTTACCGAAGGGGAGGGTGTCGTCCTGAAAGGCACGTCCACCGCGTTGCCGAAGATCTATGAGTTCGTCGCGGGAGTTGACGGGAGCGCCCTCTTCGGACAGGTTGAAGCCAGGCGGGTCGCCAAAGGGAAGTCCGGTGAGCACGATGTGACGGATTTTGACATCACCTGTCCGTTTGTCAATGCCAAGGCCTTACCCTAATCCCCATGCGCCTACCTCGTCTGACTGAGCTCCAGGGTCGAGAACGCCTCTTGGCGGTGTTGAGCGGTGTGGCCCTCCTCATCGTCCTCATGGACCGTGCGGTCCTCAGCCCGTGGGCCAGGCACTCGCAGCAGATGCAGCGTCAGATCCGGGAGTCAGAACAGACCCTGCAGACCCACCAGCGTCTGCTGGCGCGCAAGGACCGGGTCTTTGCAGAGCTCGCACAGTATCAGCGGTACCTCAGACCAGCGGTCGCTGACGACCTGCAGATGGCGGCGCTCCTCAAGGAGGTCGAGGAGGTGGCCGGACAAAGCCACGTCCGGGTCAGCGAGATCAAGCCCCTCAACGTGGAGACCGAGGCCGTGTCCAAACGGTACGCGTTGGAGGTGCGATTTGACTGCACCCTTGAGGAGTGGGTCGATTTCGTCATGCGGATCGAGACCTCTCCATCGCTCTATACGATCGCCAAAGCCGGACTCTCCGTCCAAGAGGACATCCGAGACCGACTCGAGGGAAGCCTGCGTGTGGTCAGCACGGCGATCCGCGGAGAG
>CAZUWM010000136.1:0-2427 GCA_964624155.1 uncultured Planctomycetales bacterium | reverse complement strand
CCATCGGTCGCGATCTCTGACGTGCCGACCGCATCCGCGGCGATCTCCGCAGCCCCGACGCCATCGGTGGCGATCTCGCTGGTGCCGACCGCGTTGGCGGCGATCTCATCGCTGTCTACCGCATCCGTGGCGATGTCGGCGGCGGCAATCGTCCCGTCAAGCACCATCGTGGATGTGACGGTGCCCGTGTCGCCCGTAGTGATCAAGGTGCCCGCGGTCGCGGGAATCGTCACCGTGATATCGCTGCCAGGGTTCGCGCTCGTCAGGGCGATCTCGTTGCTGTCGGCGGAGGAGCCCTCGAAGTAGAGGGTCGTGCCATCCGCCCCGGTCGTTGCCGTAAAGGCCGCCCCGGTCGTCACATCACCGACTGCGGTGATGTCGCCGGAGGCGGAGGCTCCACCGACAAGCTGGGTGGCTGAACTCGTACCCAGATAGAGGTTATGGTCATCGCTGTCCCAGCAGACCTGGCCCTCGGCTGTCGCCGAACTGCAGGACGTCGCTTGAGGCACAATGATCCCCTCGGTGGTGCTATCGGGGTTGACGGATGCCGCGCTCAGCAGGTCGCCGTCTGAGAGCGTGATGGAAGCGCAATTGCCTGAGGCGCAATCGAAGACGTCCGTGACATCGCCGACTCCGGAGAGCGAGCTTGCGGTCGCCCAGGAGAGCGTGCCGCCTCCATTAGTGGAAAGAATCTGATTCGCTGATCCATCCGCGCTCGGCAGTGTCCACGTCACGTTCGAAGATACCGTGGCAGGTGCCTGGAACGCAACGTAGTTGCTCGAATCGCTGTCGGCAAATCGCACATCTCCTTGTGCGCTCAGAGTCGTATTGGTCGCCACGTTGACGGCATGGCTGATGTCCAGCTCATCGTTCGTGGTGTCCCACAGCAGGGAGACGTCTCCGCTGCCACCTTCAATCACCAGGCCCGCGCCGCTGGCCGGCTCGGTGCCGCTCGTGTTGTCGCTGTCCACCGTCCAGGTCGTGCTCGTCGTGCCGGTGGTGCTGCTCGAACCGCTCATCGTGCCGGTCACGGCCAAGTCGCCGGCCACCGTCACGTCCCCTTCGATATCCACGCTGAACTTGGAGGTCCCGGAGGCGTTTTGCACATCGATCATCTTGGTGTTGGCAGACGGGGCGCTTGACGGCGCGATGACCAGCGAGGCACCGGCTTTGGTAATTGTCAGCTTGCCGGAGGTGGAGGTATCGGTATCGGTGCGCAGAAACTTGGAGGAGTCCAGGGCATCCAGCGTGTCGGCGTTCATGGCATAGCCCGTGGAGGTCAACCGCTGGCGCGGACTCATCTCGCTATCATCAGACACCTGCACGGAGAGCCACATGGCCTGGTTGAAGCTCACAGAACTCATGGAGGTGACGGCGCCGAGCACGACATTGAAGACGCCGCTGTCCGCTTCGGAGAGCGTGACGGTCTGCTGTTCTTCCCACTGCTTCGTGCCGCCGGTCGAAGCGTCATAGAGGCGAAACGTGAAGGTGTAGGTGCCGGCGATGGCTTGGCCGGTCGTATCGGTCAGCTTGCCCTGGTAGTTGATCATCCAGGGAATGTCCGCGTGAACCACAGAGACAGGAGACAGGAGACAGGAGACAAGTAACGCAACAAGCCACGTCAATCGGCGTAATCGATTACAAATCGGCGAAATCATCATTATTAGCGGGACTCCGAGTTGCCGGAGGCGCTAAACCCTCCGAAGCCACCTGGGAGAATCTGCAAGCGCGAGCCGCGCATGATGCCGGAGGCTGAAGGGCTCTTCGCGGCCCCCGCGGTGATCGCCGCCCGCTGCCCCAGCGCACTGCGAACGTTGCGATTCATCGCGGTGAAGGAGACTAACCCAATAACCACCACCATGAGGGCCAAGCCGACCACCGAGGCGCTGATCAAGAGGGACAGTGGAAGCGCTGAAGGCCACGCCGCAGCGGTGGGACGTGCCGAGATCATGCCAACAGGAATGACAGGACCGGGGGCTGGAGGCTGGAGGCTGGAGGCTGCAAATGTTGGGGTAACAGCCGAGGGCGCTTCGGCCGCCGGGGGCGCCTGGACTGAACCGCTGGCGCGGTGGAGCTGTTGAAACACCGGTGCGGTCGTATCAACCGTATAAAAGAGCATGTTGCCTTCCCTGACCGCGCGCAGCATGCCGAAGCCCTCTAGGCGCTTGAGCTCGCGCCGCAAGGGGCTAATCGGCAGGTTCAAATCTTTGGCCAGGCCGCGCAGGTAAAAGCGATCCACGGGATGGGCAACAAGGTGCTCAAGCAGGGTCCGTCTGATCCTAGGAGCGATGAGGGTTTCAAGCACGATTGCGCCCTCCCTGGAAGCGAAGCGACCCGAAAAGGGCACAACCATGCCAAAGAAAAAGACCTAACCTCTGAATCGAAGTCAGGCTTGCTAAACTCTTGCTCACGTCTTCCCCCTTTGGC
>CAZUWM010000135.1:0-2492 GCA_964624155.1 uncultured Planctomycetales bacterium | reverse complement strand
AAAGCCAAAGCGGGAGGCGATCGTCTCCGATCTTATTATCTCAATTCTCTTTTCAGAGATACAAGCCAGCTAATGGCGGCGCTTGCTTAGCCGTAACCCAGAGCTAATCGCAAATTAGCTCTGGAAAAGCAAAAAGGGTTTAGGGTTTAATTCGGGCGAGCCGATGCACTCGACTCGCCCCTTCTTCTGAACTCGTCATCATGGTGATGGTGGGTTTAGAGAGAAGGTTTATTGACAATATACGAAAGGAGGAAGCAGACATGAACGACAGGGTCCAAATCCACCCGCAAGGGCTCGAAGAGTACGAGCGGACGCTTGGTCTACGCTGGCCGGTAACATATTATTTGTTGCCCGAGGCGCATACGTGCCAAGTTGTCTGCGACGGGCAGAGGCGAGAGTGTGAGATTTGGATCAACGGTACAACCTACCGCAATCCTAATCTCATGTTCGCTGACGTGATCCACGAGCTCTGCCATTGCAGTTTGGCGGAGCGAGTCGACCCGTCTTTCTCGACTGTTTTCTTCACCGAAAGGTGTAATCAAATCAGTCGGAAAGAACCGGCGAAGTTCGGCCAAATGGCTCATATGCTGTATCTTGCGTGGAGCCATGTTGATATTTGGGTGAACGATCTTCGTTCTACCCACTGGCCGAAGCTCACAGCAAAGGATCACAATACTTTTGCTCAAGGGATGGCAGCAGTCGTCCAAGCGCAAGAGTGGCGTGTTTTGCAGTCACCCGAAACGGTTCTTGGTCTGGCTCAATACCAGGCCGAGAGGAATCGGCACAATGTCGGTTCGCCTGATCTGTTCGCAGCTTTAGAGGCGAGCGAAGTGGCCGTAGACGACCAAATCCGAGAACTGGCTACCTACTTTGAGAACTTGCCTCGGTTGAAGTTCAATCCGAGGAAGGACTTGAAGGCACTGGAAAAATCAGTGCAGAACGTGGCCAAAATGCTCAACTTTCCCATCAGCCCCCAGCTTGTCTGGGAGGACAGATGGGTCTGGAATCTCGACTGAAACCTAAGAAAGGAGGTAAAAGATGAGAAACGGAAATTTTTTCTATCAGTTGAATCTGTCCGAAGCTTTCGTTGTTCATCGCGGCGTAAGCCAAGGTTAGCGGCAAGCTCGTCGGCACATTTGGCGATGCGGCGGCGTGGAGTCTGCAAGCGCAGAAAACCATCACTGGCGGCGAGGGCGGTATTATGCTCACCGGCGACGAGGAGGTGTACTACCGAGCTCTGCTCCAAGGGCACTACAACAAGCGTTGTAAGCAGGAGATACCGGCTGACCATCCGTTTGCGGTGTTTAGTACGACCGGTTTCGGATTGAAGTTCCGCGCTCATCCGCTTGCGGTTGCCATGGCACAAGAGCAATTCGCTCATTTGGACGAATGGCTCACTCAAAGGCAACGCTACGCTGAAAAGATGACTGCAACTTTTGATCAGTTTCCGTTCCTACGAACACCTCACGTGTCCGGCAAGCAGCATGGCTGGTACGCTTATGTGATGACGTTTGATGCGTCCCGTGCAAACGGGGTAAGCATTGATCTGTTCACCAAGGCGGTACTCGCCGAAGGGCTTGTCGAGTTTGACCGGCCCCGATCTACAGGAACACTGCACCATCAACCGCTGTTCACTTATCCGGAAAGGGCGTTGCCCAGACTGTATTCGCGTCCCGCGGAGCAGAGGCAACAATCATTTCCGGTAGCGGAGCAGTTCTACGAGAATGCGCTCAAATTGCCGGTGTGGTCGTTTCCGGATGAGGAACAAATGGTTGATCTCTACATTGACGGTATCATCAAGGTGGCGTCAGTCGTGAGAGATGATCCAACACTTCTGCTTGCCGCGGAAGCTGGCAAGTAGTACAATGGAGGAAATCTATGCAGTCAAACGTTGATCACAACATCGTCGAGCAACTGGTTGCCGATTCACAAAAGGACGGCATCCAGAAGCTAGTCGTGGGCGCGGTTATCCGCAAGGATAGTAGGTTTCTACTTCTCGAACGCGTTCCGTCCGACTTCATGGGCGGACTCGTCGAGCTTCCGAGCGGCACCGTGGACGCAGGCGAAGACCTGCTCACGGCACTTGTTCGCGAAGTGCAAGAGGAAACTGGGCTTGCTGTCATTTCGGTTATTGCGTATCTCGGCTTGTTTGATTACACGTCCGGCTCTGGCAGGAAGACGAGGCAGTTCAACTTTCTCGTCGAAACCGCTCCGGGCGAAATCAAACTGGAGCCCACCGAACATCAGGCGTATCACCTTGTTGCGTCGTCCGATGAGGCGTTCAACACGCTTAACATCTCGGACGCAACCAAGGCGGTGATTCAAACCGCGACGCGGCAGTGATCGCCCGTTCGGCAAAACTACAGCCCCAGTGGATTTTTCCACCGGGGCTTTTTCTTTTCTCGTTCCAAAAACTCTTCCGCCCCGATTGTAGCGAGCGGGCAAAAAGGAAGGAGATCCGCTATGAGAAAAAGTCAACAAGTTTGTCCTGT
>CAZUWM010000134.1:0-2505 GCA_964624155.1 uncultured Planctomycetales bacterium | reverse complement strand
CAGGGGGACTCCTGCGATCAGCACGATGCTCCAGTAGAACCCCTGGATGAGCCCCGGATTTCCGCCGGAGGCCAGCGCCTGCCGGCACAACGCGCAGGTGCCGGCCGTGGCTGAAGGCGGTGATGCGACTGCAGCGCAGATCATGAGGCACCACGTGCGGCGGGATCCCATCGTTACATCCGCTGGACTATATGAAAGACGATATCCGGAAACAGCGCCAGCACGAACACGATGCCAATCACGACCGGGATCCCAGGCAGCAGCCACACCACCGGGCGGTCAAACTTCAGATGCATGAAGTACAGCGCAATGAGCAGCGCTTTGGCCAGGGCGGTGGCGATCAAGATCGTGACGATCGCGCCTCGAGGCCAACCAGCCAGCACCACGCCGATTTCCAGAAGCGTCAGTCCGATCAACCAGCCGTAGATGGCAAGGTACGTCCGAGCCGTAGGGTGAACTACCATGCAACTCCGTCGCGCAATAACCAAGCACCAAATTCCAATAACCAAACAATACCCAAGCTCCAAATTCCAAGCTCCAAGCGTTTGGTCATTGGTCCTTGGGAATTGGAATTTGTTTGGGATTTGGGATTTGGTTATTGGTCATTTGTTTTATACAAGGCACAAGATCGCAAACAAGACCACCCAGACGATGTCAATGAAGTGCCAGTACAGTCCGCTATACTCAATCCGACCGTAGTTGGTCGTCGTGAACATCCCACGGGATGCTGCAACGAACAAGTAGGTGAGCAGGATCACTCCCGAGAGGACATGGAGCGCATGAAATCCGGTCAGCAGGTAATAGCACGAGCCAAACAGGCTCGACGACATGGTGAAACCCTGATGCCACATGTGGACGTAGTCGAAGGCCTTGATGGCAAGAAACGTCACACCGAGCAGCGCGGTGAAGAGGAGGTTGCGTTTCAGCGCCGCTGTCCTCCCCTGCTGAATCGCGTTGAGGGCCAGCGCCATCGTCAGGCTGGAGCTCAGCAGGACCACCGTGTTGATGCCCAGCAGCGGGGTGTTGAGCACTTCGCCCGGGTTCGGCCAGCTCGGGCTTCCCAGGCGCAGGACGATGTAGCTGCCGATGAGGCCGGTGAAGAACATGATCTCCGAGACGAGAAACACCCACATCCCGAACTTGCCCGCCGGCATGCCGGGAAACAACGGCGTAGCCTCTGCGTGCGCGATCGCCCGATTCATGCTGCGTTCGTTTCTCTGAGCCTCGTATCGACCATCATGACGTGCCGCTCAATCCAGGTGACGAGCCAGGTCTGGAGCTTTCGCGCTACGTCCGCCGACGCGCCATCCCGCTCGAGGTGTTCCCGGAACCGCAAAAACTCCGCCTCAAATTCCCGGTGGGCTGCCGTGTTGGCGGCACAGGCGCTGCAGTTGCGTGCCTCCATCACGCGCTCCTCACAGGGAAAATGGCACCGCACATGCTCAGTCAGACGGGCAAGGAGCATCTTGAGGTCGTACGCCGTCGCTCCCTGCTCGATGGCATCCACGAGGGCGTTCACCGCAGCAAAAAGCCTCCGGTGCTGCCGATCCAGCTCGGGCACCCCGGTTCCGTAGAGCTCCTCCGTCCACGTGAGCCGCTCCACTGCCTGCCTCCTCGCTGAGCGATTCGAGTCTCAACTGCTTGCCAACGTGGCCGCTCGCGGGTCATCCTGGGCAAGCCAATCCTGTCCCTCTTGGCCATCGAGGCCGTACTCGTGAGGCCCGCAATAGACGTGGGGAGGCGTCTCGTAGTTGTGCTCGGGCGGCGGCGAGGAGACGGTCCAGGCCAGGCTGCCCGCCTGCCAGGGGTTGGCCGGCGCGGTCTTGCCCTTCCGAAGTGAGCGAAAGAAGTTATGGAAGAAGAGCAGTTGCGCAAGCCCAAGCCCCAGCGCCGCCCAGCCGATCCCCACGTTCCACGCTTGCATGGGCTTGAGGAACTCATACGCGGTCGCATCCGCGATCCGCCGCATATGCCCCTGGAGCCCGATGACGAACATCCCGAAGAACACCGCGTTCAGGAAGAGAAAGCTAAGCCAGAAGTGCAGTGTGCCTAACAGCGGGCTCATGTGCCGACCGAATATCTTCGGAAACCAGAAGTAGACGAACGCGTAGGCGCCAAACAAGACGCTCGCCGCCAGCGTATAGTGGAAGTGGCCGACGACGAAGTAGGTATCGTGGATGTAGACGTTGAACGTCTGCAGGGCGTTGAACAGTCCGGTCAGTCCCCCAATCGCAAAGACGAATACGACCCCAAGCGCAAACAGCATGGGCACCGTCAGCCGGATCGCGCCGCGCCAGAGCGTGGCCAACCAGTTCAGGAAAAAAATGGCCGTGGGCACGCTGATCGTGATCGTCAAGAACATGAACGCTTTGCCAACCAGCGGGTTCATCCCGCTGGTGAACATGTGGTGGCCCCAGACGATGCCGCTCAAAATCGTAATCGTCAGCATTGAGACGACCGTCGCCTTGTAGCCGAACGCCGGCTTCCTGGAAAAGACGGAGAGGA
>CAZUWM010000133.1:0-2526 GCA_964624155.1 uncultured Planctomycetales bacterium | reverse complement strand
AAGCCTGTCAAGAGGCTACACGGTCTCGTTCGCCTGACGCTGTCCACGACCAGGGAAAATAGATACCCGAAAAAATATGGGGTCAGGTCTTGCAATCGCATATCTGATCTCTCTTGATTGAGACTCTCGTGATCGTTCTTTGACAATCTGACTACCCCAGCCCCGCGATCCGCGGATGTCCTTCGTCTACGACGGCGATGGCGGTCGGGTCAAGCAGACGACCGCGGAGGGGACGACCATCTTCCTCGGCTCGTCCTACGAGATCGATCCCACCGGCAAGGCGACGAAGTACGTCTTTGCCGGCTCGCAGCGGACCGCCGCGAAGGACTCCACCGGCGCGCTGCGCTTCTACCACACCAACCACTTGGGTAGCACGCATGTGGTCACCGATGGCGCGGGCAAGCCCCTCGAGCGCATCGAGTACCTGCCCTACGGCGCGGTCCATCGTCGAGATGTTGCCCAGAGCCCTGAGCCCCCAGCCCAGAGCCGTGTGGCACACACCTTCACCGGCCAGCGCTTCGATGCCTCCACGGGGCTACTCTTCTACCACGCCCGTTACTACGATCCCACCCTCGGCCGCTTCCTCTCGGCTGATCCCACGGTCCAACGGCCTGGCGACCCCCAAGACCTCAACCGCTACGCCTACGCGCGGAATAACCCCCTGCGCTTTGTCGATCCCACTGGCTATGGGTTCTGGGACTGGGTCAAGCAGTTTGGTAGTACCGTCCTTCAGATCGCGGGGATCGTGCTCGCCCCCTTCACCGCCGGGGCGAGCCTCTATTTGACGGCCGCGGGCATGGCGTGGAGCGGGGTGCAAGCCGCTCAGGCAGGGCAGTTGGGGGCGTGGGCCGTCGGCCTGGCGGTGTCGGTAGCCGTGGGGTTTGCCGTCCCGATGCCCACCTCCGCGAACCTGTTCCTCCAAGTCGGCGCGGGGGCGCTGCGCGGGGCGGCGGTGGGGGCGTTGGCGGGGGGGATCACCTCGGTTGTCTTCGGCGGCTCCTTCGGGGAAGGCGCGGCCTTCGGGGCCCTCGGTGGGGCTGCCGGAGGGGCGCTGGCGGATTTTGTGCAGTCGCAGCAGTACACCAATCTCGCCGGAGGCTATGGCTTCCGCTCCCATGAGCAGGTCCTTGATCGGTTGGTCTCACGGAACGACTTTCAGGGCGCGATCGGCTTTTCGGCTAAGCGATACGGCTTCCCCGCAGGGACGTACGACCCCAACCTAGCACCTCCTACTGCAGGCACAACTAATATGATCACAGGAAAAGTGACTATTGGGCCAGCCGCGTTTTTCGATCCAAGCACAGGGAAATATACGCCAAGCATGCTCCAGGCTGTTGGTTTCCATGAGGGGGTGCATGTCCAACAAATGTTGATGGACGCGCCTGATTGGAAGGCCACGCCTCAGGGTTTCGATATCGCCAATCGCTTCCAGCTTGAGATGGGAGCTTCCGCAAAGACCCTAAGCCATGCGTTTGCTCTGAATTTGACAAATGAGGTAATCCGGAGTGAGATTTCATATTACAATTATAATGCCAGCTTTGTAGGGAATCCTCCATACGATCCGGCCACTCAAAGGTGAGCGATGTCCCCACGGCGTCTCGCTTCAATGGCTTTAGCTGGTGCAACCTGTAGCGTGTTCCTGCTGGTTGTTCAATCGAATTGTATGGGGGGAAAGCCTATGAGTAATGGTCACGTTGAACCAAACTCCTCAACCTTATTAGAGCTGACCATCAGCATTTCACGCACCACGTATACCTCTAACGAACCGGTAGAAGTGGTGGGTACCTTTAAGAACGCGGGCACAAGCCCCGTGACGCTTCCAGCCGTACTTGATCTCGTTACACTTCGCTGGTTCATAGGCACTTCAGAAGATCAGGCGGATCCGATACGCTCTCCGTATATGATCAACCAGACGTCACTGGCAGGAAAGTTGGTCGCCCTGGCGCCGAATGAAACGTGGACTTTCCGCAGGACTCTTGGGACGTCAGTCTTGCCACTCCCTAAAAAACCTGGATCGTACGTGTTATTTGCAATGTTCGAGAATCAGTTAGGAAAGGTGGACGCCACTCCAGTTTGGGTAGGAAATATCAGATCTAACGTGCTTATACTCCAACTCAATTCAGAGAGTTCGGAGAACTCGTAGCTCCTGATCGCGCCCCGTAAGCGGACGTTCGCTCTTTGAGAAAAAACCGCGATTTCCGGTGCCATCTATGAAAACAGGCGACCGAAAAGCTGAGGGTCACGAAAAGCTGAGGGTCAGGTCTTGCATTCGCACATTGAGTAATTTTACCGTCGTTCTTTGACAACCTCCCGCGGAAGCCGCGGGCCTGCCTGAGGGCGTGCGTTTCTTCTCCGCCTGAGGCGGACAGGCACCCCGACCACCTCGGCTCGGTGAATGTGGTGACGGATGCCGCGGGGAAGCTCGTCGAGTCCACGCAGCATTTGCCCTTCGGCGCCGTCCATCAGCACACAAAAATATGGGGTCAGGTCTTGCAATCGCATATCTGATCTCTCTTGATTGAGACT
>CAZUWM010000132.1:0-2534 GCA_964624155.1 uncultured Planctomycetales bacterium | reverse complement strand
CCTTTCGAGAGGTTGACCGGCGCCCCCCCAAGATCACCGGAATCGAATCGAGTAGGGATGACGGTAGCGCATGGGGGAGTGGTGTTCGCCACATGGTCGCGCGGATTTGTTGGCACGCTTTCTGCTGGACGTCAGTTCATAACCAGTTGCGGGATCGCGCATGATGAAGGCGATTTACTTTGCCATTGTAGCTGTATGATGGCAAACTGTTCGCAAGTCAGAAGCAGCGTGGAAAGCGACCACCATGTACCTGCCACCGGAACTGCACAAGGCTCTGCGCATCGAGGCGATCGAGAAGGGCGGCTCGATGACGGAGCTGGCGCGCCAGGTGCTTGAGGTCCACCTCAAGAAGGCAGGACACCGGGTGAAGCGCCACGCGGCCCCCGCCACCGGCCGGGGCAACACGCGCCGGAAATGAAGAAGGGCCCCCCGACCAAGCTTGATTCCGTCGCAAGAACCCCCCGTGGACGAGACGTCCAAGATCGGCCACGTGGTGAGGCGCCTGGTGCCGAACGGTGCCGAGATCGCCGAGTTCGCGCGTGAGCGACGCCCTGGGGGCCATTCACCGCTCAGTTCGCCCCCGCTGCCGCTACTTCGGCCACCTTTTCGGCTGCCAGAAGCGTTTCAACAAAGTGTGTGACCATGCGCTTCAGATTGCACGCCACTGCCTTGAGGTACACCGCCAGCCGCACTCGTGGTTGGCGGCGGACTCGAAGTCGTCCGAGCCCGTGTCCTCGCTTGAGCTCCGAATTCGTCGCTTCGATGCCGGCTCGCGCGGCGTACCGCTCCTTGAACTCCTCGCTTTGCTCGTAGTCCCGCCGCTGCTCCATCGTGGCTTGGCGCACGGTCGTGGTGAACACGCGGGTGCCGTCCTTGAGGAGCCGCGCTGCGCAGATGTCGCTGAACTGGCACTTGGCGCAGGCCGCTCCATCGAAGTAGAGCCGAAGGACGCCGTTCGCGTCGTTGCGTTCGGTCTTCGTCGCCGTCTGGCCACCGACGCAGGTCGATGGCCGTTCGCCGCTCGGATCGGTCAGGAAGTCTCCCTTCCCCAAGTGGTTTTCAGGCATCGTATCGCTCGCCGTGCCCGGGACGGGTCCCACGAGTTCCGTGCCCTTCGCAGCCGCCGCGATCGCATTGTCCGTGGAGCAGTACGTCGTGTCGGCGACCATCTCCTTCGGCTGGATCTCTCGCTCCGCGAGGGCATCCAGGGTGGGCAGCGTGGCGCTGGCATCCGAATCGGACGAGCGCGTCACCTCGACGTGCGTGATGATCTCCGGCAGTTCTCCGTTCCCGTGCGTCTCCGCGATCTGGACTTCGTAGCCCTTGCCCTTGTGGCCGGAGTACGTCACGTCCGGATCGTGAGGCGACTGGAGCGAGTCGGGGCTGATCGTCTTGGGCTCCTTCACTTCAACAGGGACTCCCGGCTCCGTGTTGTCCGCATCCCCGTCGCCACCACCGTTGGGCGTCTTCGTGATCTCGCACTGGTCGTCCAGAAGACGCTCCAGAAGCGAGTACGGCTCCAGCTTGCGAACCTCCTCGCATCCCCGGAATCGATCGACCAGGCGGTAGACGTCGCGAGCGCAGACGCCCAGGCGACGGCGGCTCTCGTCGGACTTCGCATCTCCGAACCGGGTCGCCGCCCCGTCCTCCTTGAGGTACCGCTTCCGCAGCGGCTCGGGAACGGCCTCGAAGTGCTTGGGGAAGCTCTTCTTCAGCGCCGCAAGGAACACCCGGATCGTCTCGCAGAACAGGCCGAGCCGCGTGAGCCGTGCGATGTTCGACACGATGTGCGTCGAGTCCAGGCGCTGCTTGCTCACGCTCACGCCGAGGACCTTGATGATCTTGTCCGTCACCGACCGGAACAGCAGCTCGTCGGCATCGCACTCGATGAGCCTCTTCCGGAAGTTGTGAAGCGTCTTCTGGCAGGTGTGTGCCTCGGACGGGTCCAGTGCCAGAGCGACTTGGTACGCGAGGTGAAACTCCAAATTGAACAGTGTCTCCTCATCGGTGAGGTCGAACATCTCCTTGATAATGAGCAGGCCGATGAGCATCTGCAGCGGGACGTTGGGCCGGCCGTTGCCTTGATGGTAGAGGTGGCTGAATGCGCTCTCGTCGATGAGAGGAAGCGCCTTCGTGCGGAACGCCCACGCCCAGGTCCGCTCCAGCCGCCGCACCTTCTCTTCGGGGAGCAACGTCGTTGCCGTGAACAAGCTCCCCTGCTCTCGCTTTGGTCGATACACTTCCCGCTCCTCGTTGGCCGGCCGATCGTCTCAGCCACCCTATATGAAGTCGCCCTCGGGGTCCATGAGGGAGAGGGGGGTTTTTACGGGAAAATCAAGCTTGGATCCCTGAGTCGTCTTGCTAGTCCGGAAGGCACGGGCGGGCACGGGCACGGGCACGATTAGACCCCGGTAATCAAAGACTTCGTTCTTATGGTTCAGGGCCGTGGCCAGGGCAGCTTTCCTTCGTGCTGCGCTGCTGAATCAGGTAATCACAAATTGCCCTCGACTCCCTGGCGATAGCCTCAAGCGTAT
>CAZUWM010000131.1:0-2577 GCA_964624155.1 uncultured Planctomycetales bacterium | reverse complement strand
AGCCGGAGGGATCGACGAGGTTGACGGGGTTATTCCGGGCGTAGGCGTAGCGGTTCAGGTCCTGCGGATCCCCGGGGCGTTGCACCGTGGGGTCAGCCGAGAGGAAGCGGCCTAAGGTGGGATCGTAGTAACGGGCGTGGTAGAAGAGTAGCCCCGTGGAGGCATCGAAGCGCTGGCCGGTGAAGGTGTGTGCCACACGGCTCTGGGCTGGGGGCTCAGGGCTCTGGGCAACATCTCGACGATGGACCGCGCCGTAGGGCAGGTACTCGATGCGCTCGAGGGGCTTGCCCGCGCCATCGGTCACGACATTCACCGAGCCGAGGTGGTCGGGGTGCCTGTCCGCCTCAGGCGGAGAAGAAACGCACGCCCTCAGGCAGGCCCGCGGCTTCCGCGGGTGGAGGAAGTTATCAAAGAACAAGACGCTTACAACTTGTCACTGTCAAATGTCAAGCCCTGACCCCGCTCTTCGCGTGACAACTGGAGTCAAGTGCATAAGCCTGTTCCTCAATAAGTGACTTTTGGGGTCTAATAAAAGTGTGCTTCCAAGTGCAAGCAGGGAAGTTGTTGCTTCATAGTCAAGAGTTCGGCAGGCTTGACACGAAAGAAAGCATCCCGTTCGTGCGCGATCGTGATAAGCCACGGATGGAATCCCTCGGTATCGTGATAGAACATCAGGTCTTCTGGATAGCGAGGCTGTTGCCATGCAAAGAGCTGGGATGTCGCCTGTTTTAAAATGGTGCCGACAGCTGGGGTGCAGCGATACACGTATACCATTCCTTTAAGAACCTTCTGAGGCCAGGCACTGCTTTCGACGCATGTGAGGAGATCCGGCTGAAGTTGTGCGAGGATCTGTTGCCCCTCTGGCTCCAAACTCGACTCGGCATACACCATGAGACTCGCTGCTGCGCAGTGTCCTATAGCATAGTCGATGAAGTGAGCATAGTCAGGTCCGACTGGTTGAGTGGCCACGCTGATTTCTAAGACCTCATGAGGCTGATTCATGGATCTTATTCCCTCTTGTGTTTTGTCTATCATTGTGTCGGGGACCCAAACCACGCATGACTATCCATCTTTTGTCCATCGACGGTTAGGGGATGGTAGTGCCAGTAATACCCAGGTCTCCCCCTACCATGGGAGAATGGGTCATGTAATTCCGGTTTTCGGCCGGACACCAGCTGCGCGGATGTTCTCGCATCACTCATCCAGTTGGCGTAGACTCCACCTCGTTCATTATTCGCAGCGAGAATACCCGCGGCCTGGAAGTGATTGAGCTCGACGCTCCGGTTAATACCGAGGCCCCACGGAAACAGCCTGGCGGGATGAATGGCTCCCATCTGTTTCCGTGTCCTCGTTGCGGCAGCTGACGCAGCCTCTGGAGGCAGCCCGGAGAACGGCAAGCCTTGCGCGCCATTTTGAAGGAGCGTCCAACCCTGACCTTGTGCGATAGTCTCAATGGAATTGCCATGTAAAGTGGTCTGTAGTCTACCGAGGTAGGAGCCTTGGATGCCGGCGCCGAGGGCCCCGGTGACGGCCGCACTGAGGCCGCCGGCTTTGAACGACTCTCGGAGACTCGCGCCACTGCCCAGCGCCCCGCCAAAGCCGGAGCCGAAGCCCGCCAGGCCAAACTCCACCGCCCCGGAGATCGCGCCGCTGAGGAATCCTCCGAAGCCGCCGTTGAGCGCCGCCGTCCCGATGTAGTTCGTGATCCCCAGCGAGAAGCCCTGCCCGATCCCACTGAAGATATCCGCCCCGATCGCACTGCCCACCACACTGCCGATGAAGCTGCCCCAATTCCCGGTCTGCACGGCGTTGTAGAGCCCCAGGCCCAAGTTGGCCAGCATGAGGAAGGGCGCCAGCGGAGGCAGGAGGAAGGAGAGCGCGGTGGAGACCCAGCCGAAGATCTTCTTCCAACCGTAGCCGGAGGGATCGACGTGATTGACGGGGTTATTCCGGGCGTAGGCGTAGCGGTTCAGGTCCTGCGGATCCCCGGGGCGTTGCACCGTGGGGTCAGCCGAGAGGAAGCGGCCTAAGGTGGGATCGTAGTAACGGGCGTGGTAGAAGAGTAGCCCCGTGGAGGCATCGAAGCGCTGGCCGGTGAAGGTGTGTGCCACACGGCTCTGGGCTGGGGGCTCAGGGCTCTGGGCAACATCTCGCCGATGGACGGCACCGAAGGGCACATGCTGCGTGGACTCCACGACCGCACCCGCGGCATCCGTCACCAGATTCACACTCCCCAGGTGATCGCCGTGCCTGTCCGCCGTAGGCAGGGAAGAACCGCAGCCCCGCGGCTTCCGCGGGAGGTTGTCAAAGAGCGACGGTAAAATTACTCAATGTGCGAATGCAAGACCTGACCCCGCTCTTCCTCTCTTCGCGTGGAGGCGTCGAAGCGCTGGCCGGTGAAGGTGTGTGCCACACGGCTCTGGGCTGGGGGCTCAGGGCTCTGGGCAACATCTCGACGATGGACCGCGCCGTAGGGCAGGTACTCGATGCGCTCGAGGGGCTTGCCCGCGCCATCGGTCACGACATTCACCGAGCCGAGGTGGTCGGGGTGCCTGTCCGCCTCAGGCGGAGAAGAAA
>CAZUWM010000130.1:0-2596 GCA_964624155.1 uncultured Planctomycetales bacterium | reverse complement strand
ATCGGCTCGTACTGCCAGTCATCCATGTGTTACCGTTGGGGCCACCACCCGGGATCATGCAGCCATGGGTAGAAATACAACGTGAAATGGAAAAAGATCGGTGCGACAAAGATCAAACTGTCTAACCGGTCCAGAACCCCACCGTGTCCGGGGAGCACCTTGCCCATGTCTTTAATGCCCAGGTCACGTTTGAGGAAGGAAATTGCGAGATCCCCGAAGGTTCCGGTCATTGAGATAAGCCCAGCGATGAGGACAAGGTGAAAGGTGCTGTACTCAGGAATGAGGTAGCGAAAGACAAAACCGAATCCAACGGTCCCAATCAGTGCGCCCAGACTGCCTTCAACAGTCTTATTCGGACTGAGCCGAGGACTGAGCTTGCGCTTGCCAAGAGCTTTGCCAACGCTGAACGCGCAGATGTCGTTCAGCTCAACCAGCAATAGCATGAAAAAGACGTGGCCGATTCCATTCTCAATGTGAATGAGATACGCCAAGTGCGCTAGGCACCATCCGAAATACAGGACAGCGAGCACCGACAGGCACGTTCGCTGAATCATGTGTTCAAAGGCATCGCGCGCGATTGGTACAGTAAGGAGCAGTAGGGTCGCGTAGATCGGCATCACCACGAAGAGACTGTACCACCGCACCAGAGCTGGATAGAAAATGCTCGCGATGCAGGCCGCAGCCATCCACATGAAGTGGCGATCGCGCCACAGACCAGTGGCAAGGCCGAATTCCCTCAGACAGATCAGCGACAACGCCAGCACGAGCCATACCCACGCGGTGGGTCCAGCCAAAAGTGGAATTACAAGAACTGGTAAGATGATGAACCAGGCGAGATAGTTGCGAAGAAGGCTTCGGTGCTGTTCACGGGCTTGACGCTTGACAGCCGATCTGAAAACCAAGGACACGGCAAACGCCACCAAGAGCATGCCGATGATCGAGAGGGTCTTGGAGACAAGGGGATTTTGGAGATTCGAGGCAAAAGGCGTCATCGTAAAGAATCCGACTGGTGCAATCGCGCCCGGATGCTGGCGATCCGCTGACCTGTTGTCATCACAGCCAAGGGGACAAAACACGCCAGCATGACATCAAATGCGGATCGGAATTCAAACCCGCCGATGTGGATGGAGGCAAGATCCATCTTCCAGGTAATGAGCGCCGCAAGCCCCATCCAAAACATGCGGTCGGCCTTGCCTAGGACACCGCCGTATTGACGGCCAGCCCCGACCGCTTTGCCGAGAATCCCACTATAGCTTGATAACAAAACCAGCACTGTTGCCAACGCCGCAAGCGGAAACGAGGCGAGCGGGGTCACTCCCAGACCAAGCAGCAGGATGACATCCGCAAGTCGGTCTGTGCCCTCATTCAACACCTCTCCAAAAGTCCTGGCTTTGCCAGTGCGCTGTGCCACAAGTCCGTCAAGGGCGTTGCAGGCGATCCGGACGAACAGCCACCAAGGCACCAATAACAAAAGCCAATGCTCCGTGGAAGCGCCGAGGAAACACAAAAAGGCCAAGACGCTCGCTCCCAGTCCGGCTATTGTGATCCAATCTGGATGAATCCACGCAAGACAATCCGCAACAGGAATAAGGAACTGACGAAACCGAGCTTTGACATCGTAGAGGCCCATGATGACCTAAATGCTTTGAACAATCATTTTCTCGCCACCAACATGCCCAAGATGTGCGGTGGCGACTGTAGCAACGTCAGCTCGGACGAAATAAATCCAGCTTCTCTCAGCTGTTGCCTCAACTCCTCATGCGAATAGACCTGGCCGTGCTCTGTCCGAAGAGCCAATCCAAGACGATACAGGAGCCTCGTCAAATCTCCAGCGATGGAACCAGGAAAGACGTCAATAATCACAGCCTCGCCATGCATATCCAGCGCCTGATAGACCTTCCCGAACAGACGCTGGTTTTGCTCTGGGGTTTCCAGGTGCGTAATGTTAGCGAGGATCGCGACATCAAACGCCTTCTCAGGTAACTGGAGATTGTGGAAATCCCCACCGAGCGCGCGTAGCTGCGTTTCAAGTTGTAGCGCCTTTGCTTGCTGTTGGGCTACGGTCAAAACCTCTGGCCAATCTAACGCGGTAACGGTTGAGGAGCGATCGCGGCGCAGCATGGCCAGGCTCCATACGGCCGACCCTGCCCCAATGTCTAGGATACGCAAGGCCTTTCGACGGTCTCCGTTTTCAAGGATTTGCGCAGCCTCATCAGCAGCCGGGGTGAGCATCCATCCCAATGGTCCAACCTCGGCTTGGTAATGCTCGGCCTGATGTTGCAGGGCATCCATCTTGATGAGGGGCTCCCCTGTTTTCAGGTAATCCGGAAGGTGGTCCCAGAAACGATTGCCGAGAATCTGAGGCGTGGACGCGAGCATTGTCCCCAACGCTGTGAGGCGAAAGTGTCCGGCCTCCTCCCCCATAAGACCTAATGCCGCCAGCCCTTCAAGGATCAGTCTGGTTGGCCTCTCATGGGTGCCACAGCGTTGGGAGACTTCGTCGGCAGTCAGCGTGCCCCCGACACAGGCGGTAAGGAAATGATACTGCCGATCCATCGCTAGGAGCTGGGCTGCTCCGTTGATCGTCATGATGCGA
>CAZUWM010000129.1:0-2647 GCA_964624155.1 uncultured Planctomycetales bacterium | reverse complement strand
TGACAGCCGGCTTCTTGAAGCTGCTGGAACCGGCGCAGAACTTCCAGCTGGTGCTCGAACAATTCACATGGATTCCGCCAACGGTACTGGAACCGTTGGCCAAGAGCATTCCCTGGATAGAGTGGATTGCAGGCGGCTGGCTGCTGGTTGGATTTCTGCCTCGCCTGGCGGCGGTTGTCCTGGGACTGCTTTCTTTGAGCTTCATCATTGTCCTTTCGGGCCCGGTCTGGGCCGGACAGGGGCTGGCGGAATGCGGCTGTTTCGGGACAGGAACCGGCATTTCGATAAATCAGATGTATGGGCTGGACTGGGTCAATCTGATTCTTGCCGCGTTTCTTTTGACTCGTCCCACATATCCGTTTGCCCTCGAGAATGTGTTTACGTAAGTTGACAGGCCTTAGCGCGGTTGCTAGAGTTAACCGGTTCTCACTAACAAAAGGAGGCGGAAGACCATGCTAAATTTAAGCAGGGTTTTTGCTTTGGCTGCGTTCATCTCGCTGGCGTTTTCGTGGCCCGCGTTGGCCCGGACGGACCGGACCTTCGCCGAAATCTATACGGATTGCGGCATTGGGGCGATGATCTCCCCGAAAAACGATGCGGTCGCAGCCGTGACGAATGTGACATGGGATTTGGGAACGACGGCGATCAGCTCCAATATTTCTTCTCCGGACTCTTGCGTCGGCGGAAAAGGGAGACTCGTTGGGTTTATCTACAACTCCTACGATCACCTGGAGAAGAATCTGGCCAGCGGCAGCGGAACATATCTCGAAACGCTCATCGTATTGGCAAAGTACGACGTGCGGAGCGAGCAGGACCGTCAAGTTCGCATCAAAACGCTGCGCGATGGGTTCGCCGATCTTGCTGCGAATCCCAACTATACCGATCAAACCCGTTATGAGAAAGCGAAAGCGCTGTACGATCTGGTTTCTGAGCAGGTAAGCGAAACCGTTTAGTAACGGTTTTGCCGGAAACATCCGCTGTTCCAAGAGCGCGCCTGAATCCTTCAGGCGCGCTCTTTATTATCTCGGCAATTTTATTCTTACCCGCTCAGCTTCAAGCGGCTGCGCCTGAAGATCTCATCGAGGAGGCCGAACAGCTTGGCCTTGCAGACCATCCGACTTGGCTTCAACTGCTTCACTATGAACAAGCGGGTCGGCAGAGTGTGATTTTGACGGACGACTTCTTCCTGTCCGCGGAGGGAAGAAGCGATCCGAAGGCTGAGCTGGTTGCCACCCTCAACGGATATTTTGCCCCGTGGGGCAAAAACTGTGATGAACACCCTCGCTGCAGATTTCCCGCCCGGTATTTCTGGCTTTCTCAGCACCTCCCCTTGCCCGGTTACGACTTGAGGGAATCCCGTTGTCGGAGCCTAGAAAAGTGGGCGTTGTTGGACCGGGTCAAATCCGTCAGCCTGCTTCTGATCAGCGGCTATTTCGGCAACCCAGCTTCAACCTTCGGGCACGCGCTGCTGAAGCTCAATACAGACTCTCAGGACGACCGCCAAGGCCTGTTCGATCTGACGCTGAACTACGGCGCCCTGGTCCCGGAAAATGAAAACGTCTTGCGCTACATCGCCCGAGGGCTCTTCGGCGGTTATAAAGCTGGCTTCTCCGATCGGTATTTCTACACCCAGGATCTCGTCTATTCTCGGACGGAGTTCCGAGACATTTGGGATTACCGGCTCAATCTGTCCGACGAGCAGCGCACGCTGCTGATCCTGCACATCTGGGAGATCGTCGGAAAGAAATTCGACTACTTCTTCCTGAAGAAGAATTGCGTCTATCGCCTTGCACAGCTGGTGGATCTGGTCCTTGATGAGGATTTGCTGCGGAATTCCCACCCCTGGTATGTTCCGGAGGAGTTGTTCCACAGCTTGAAAGCCATCGATCAAGCAAGGCGTCAACGGGGTGAGCCCCATCTGATCGAGTCTGTGCGCTATATTCCTTCCAGCCAGCGGACGCTCTACCACCAGCTGCAATGGTTATCGCCGCAAGAGCGCGAAGCACTGAACGCCATCGTGCAAACCAGAGCCGATACGCTTTCTGCCCATTTGGAAAAACTAACGCCCGATCAACAGATTTCGGTTTTGGACGGTCTGCTTGCCTACCAACAATACCGCCTCATCGCGGAGAGGAACGACCCGAAGCGTGCCGACCAAGAAATGAAGGATCGGATTTTGCGGGCCCGCTTGAAGCTACCTCCCCGGCCGGTGGAGGAACCTGAGATTCCGGAGCTGCGCTCGCCCGCAGACGGTTCCAGGCCGATGGAGTTGGGCATCGGCGCTGCCCGTCAATTCAACGGCGACTTTTTCCTCCGGTTGCATGGGTCGCCATTTAAAAAAGAGACGGTCGGTCAGAACAGCTTGGAAGGGGATGGGCTTGTTGTGCTGGATCTTTCCGTTGGATTGTCCGATGAAAAAAATAAGGTTTTCTTCGACGAACTGGATCTGATTCGCGTTCTGAATCTAAGCACCCTGCCGGTTCAAGTGGTGGATGAAGGACAATGGTCCTGGGCATTGCGCCTTGGCGTGGATCGCGTTGAGGTCAATGAAAGGGACGGGTACGACGGGGTTGCGAGCTTTGGCGCCGGGCGCGCATGGAAATGGAACGAAACGATCACAAGCTATGGAATGGTTGATTTCGCAGCG
>CAZUWM010000128.1:0-2772 GCA_964624155.1 uncultured Planctomycetales bacterium | reverse complement strand
CGCAGCGGGTTTGCCGTCATTACGGCTAAGCGGCTGAAGGCGATTGAGACCCGTGCCACGGTCAACGGTCAACTGCAACTTGCCCGCCGCTACGAGCTGAGCTACACCCCCAGCTCCCGCACCGGCCGGTCGCTGCTGACCAGCGTTCGACAGGTCGGCAGCGATGGCACAACCGCCCTGCCGCCCACCACGTTCACCTACACCCAAGACCCGCCCACCTATCGCCACTGCCACAATTGCGTCCCGGGGGTCACGACTGGCAACAACGGGTGGCAACTCCAGTACCACGTCGGGACGCTGTTTCCCTCGGAGCGTGAGGGCAATGACCAGAAGCTGTGGCCCTCCTCGCCCCTCGGCTACTTCGATCCCGGCTGGAAGTGGGTGGCCGTGTGGTATCCGGGCCCTCCGCACTGCGCCAAGCGGAAGGCCTGCGAGGTCATCGAGCAGAGGCCCATCCCCCCCGTCCCATGGGGCAGCCCGTTCCTGGAGCGTGCAGGCTCCAGCGGCGGGATCAGTTGGTCCACGGATGGGAGCGGCAACCTCAGCGCGAACGGCCCCCCCGACAGCCATCTCCTCGCCATCACGTGGCTCTCCACGTCCACCGCCAAGACCGTCTCCGTGCCTGTCGGGGGCAGCAACCGCGCGGATGTCTTCTATGTCCCGCCAGGCAGCAGCACCTGGTCGGTCGCCTCCGGCAACCAGGTGCCCCTCACCCCCGGCTGGACCATCGTCGCGGTCACGGCCTACAACGAGACCGGCAGCTTCAGTCTCTCCATGTCCGCCGATCTCGCCACCAAGGTCCAGGCCATGAACCATGCCCAGTTCAGCCCGATGAGCCTCACCGGCGATTTCAACGGGGATGGCGTCACGGACCTCGCGCACATCACCACCGACGCGGCGACCACCACCTGGCAGGTCCTGCTGAATTCCCACAGTGGCTTCGGCCAGGCGCAGACGTGGCGGACGTCTCCCCCGACGGCGGAGACGGTCTCCCTCGTGGGTGATGCCGATGCGGACGGGAAAGCCGATCTGATCCTCTGGAACGCCTCTAGCGGTCTCTGGCAAGTCGCTCGCTCCACCGCCAGCGGCTTCGAGTCGCCCGTCACCTGGCACAGCGGCTTTGGCGCCGGGCAGACGCCGTTCATGGGCGACGTCAATGGGGACCAGACGCTGGATGTGGGAACGATGAAGGACGGGACGTGGACCGTCGCCCTCTCGACCGGGTCAAGCTTCGGCAGTCCGGCAACGTGGCTGAGTGGGTTTGGCTCGGGGGCGACGCCGTTGACCGGCGACTTCAACGGCGACGGGTTGACCGATGTGGCCGCCGCGTCTGGCGGGACGATTTCGGTGGCGCTCTCGGATGGCCACCAACTCATCGCCCAACCGACGGCCTGGACGACCGGGTTCGGGAACAGCCAGTCGGTCACCTCCGCGGACCTCAACGGCGATGGCCTGACGGATGTCCTCTACTACGACAAAGGCTCCGGCGCCGTGGTCCTCGCCGCCTCCACGGGACGCGCCTTTGCCTCCGCCCAGACGCTCATGAGCGACCATCCCTTCCCGGAGAGCTTACGAGGCGCAGAGGACCTGTTCCAAGTCGGGGATTTCCGGGGCAATGGCCTGAGCGGGTTTGGGGTCTACAACCCCTACTCTCGGGTGGCAGAAATCGCCATGGCGCTGGGCACCCCACCGGATCTGCTGACCGAGCTGGCCAATGGCGTGGGGGGCACGACCACGCTCCAGTACATCGCCTCGACCCAATGCGACAACGTCTGTCCCATCGAGCAGGTGCCGAAGCTGCCCTTCATCTTCCCGGTCGTCCGACAGGTCACCCTGAGCGATGGGCGGGGTCATGACTACTCGACGACCTACCTCTATCAGCAGGGCCGCTACGATACCAAAACGAAAGAGTTTCGTGGCTTCGCCAAGGTGGAGGTGCGCGATCCTGAGGGAACCCTCACCCGCACGACCTTCGCCCAGGATGACCACACCAAAGGCCGGCCGCTGAGTCTCGAGGTGCGCGATGCCTCCGGCCGGCTCTACACCAAGACGACCAACACCTGGAGCTGCCCGATGCCCCATCCGGGAGTGCACTTCGCCAAGCTGGATCAGACCGAGGGGCAGGTTTGCGATGGCAACGACACCTGCAAGACCGTGCGCAGCCGCTTCCGCTACGATGACTACGGCCACGTCATCCGGACGGACGAGGACGGGGATGTCACCATCAGTGGCGATGAGCGCACGACCACGACCACGTTCACCTACAACACCACGGCCTGGATCCTCAACCGGCCCTCCCTCACCCAAACCCTCAATGCCGAAGGCCACGTCGTCGCCCAGCGCCGCTTCGCCTATGACGAGCCGACCGGCAACCTTGCCAAGGAAGAAGAATGGCTTAGCCCTGAGCCCACAGCCCCGAGCCCTGAGCGTTGGTTAGCAACCAGCCTGACCTACGATGCCTACGGCAACGTCAAGACCATCACCGATGCGCTGACCCGCACCACCACGAACACCTACGATCCCACCGGCACGTATCTCACGGAGATCAAGAACGTGTTGGGCCACACCCGTCAGCTCGCCTACGATCCGAAGACAGGCCAAGTCACCTCGTCCACTGACCAGAATGGTGTCATCGCGAAGACGGGCTACGATGCGTTGGGGCGAACGACTCAAACCAGTTTCGTGGATCCCTCCACCCAGAGTGAGGTCATCACCACCCGCATCGACTACGATCCCTGCCTGACGAGTGGCGGCTGCACCAAACCCCTCCGC
>CAZUWM010000127.1:0-2777 GCA_964624155.1 uncultured Planctomycetales bacterium | reverse complement strand
CTCCTCAGTTGGAACCATCTCGAAGAGACGAAACCGTGCCTGGAAAGCCTCTTCGAGCATACCGACGTGCCCTCGCGGCTGTTCATCGTTGACAACGGCAGCGAGCCACACGTCCGGCAGTTCCTCCAATCCGTTCGTCCGAAGGGCGCCATCCAGGACGTGGTGCTCCTCCAGAACGAGACGAACGAGGGCTTCCCCAAAGGCATGAACCGGGGCCTGCGGGTCTCCAGCGCACCGTATGTCTGTTTGCTGAATAACGACTTGATCTTGACACCGCAATGGCTGTCGCGGATGATTGAGGTGGCTCAGGCTCATCCGGAGGTCGGCGTCCTCAATCCCACGAGCAGCAACTTCGGCAACTATCCGCCGCGCGGCATGTCGCTCAACGACTACGCCCAGCAGCTTGCCGCCAAGCGCGGCGTCTACGTTGAGGTCGGCGTGTGCATCGGGTTCTGCCTGCTGACCACCCGCAGCGTGCTCGACCGCATCGGAGGGCTCTCGGAAGAGGTTGAGCGGATCTTCTTTGAGGATGAGGATTTTTGTATGCGGGCCCAGGTGGCGGGCTTTCGCTGTGTCGTCGCGGAAAACGCCTACGTGTTTCATGCGGAGCACAAAACCGTCCGGCATATGCCGGAACGCGAAGCCCTCTTCCAGCGCAACCAGCGATGGTGTCACGGCAAGTGGGGGAAATGGTTGCGCATTGCCGTTGCCCGATGGACTCCGCCAACGCCTGGGAGTGAGGAGTTGCGGAGGTGGTTGGAGCAGTTGCTGGGTTGGACCAGACGGCGCAGCTTCATCTATCTCTATGGTCCGCATCCGCAGGGGCTGTCGCTCGATGAGCTCTTTCGGTCCGTCGGGTTGATTCCGCACGCCAACATCATGTGGCATGATGTCCCGGTGTCGATCGCACCATGGGCCTGTGCGTTGATGATCCTTAAACGGCAGAAGAAACGATTTGATGTCATCATCGCACCGACTTCGCATTGGGCCCAATGGATGCGGCGGGCTCGCCTCGTTCATCGGGCTTCTGTGATCGGCGTTGATGAGGTCGAGGGATTCTTGCATGACCGAACAGGCCAACTGACGGAATCGACCGAATTGACCCATGTCCGCCATCTGTGATTTGGTCCTTCTCACCTGGAATCGTCCCGATCTGCTGATCCCCTGTGTGGAGCGGCTCCTGAAATACACCGCGGTCCCCAGCCGTCTGCTCATCGTGGACAACGCCAGCACCGATCCCCAGGCGATCGAGTTCCTGGAACAGGTCAGAGGGACCGACCGCGTTGAAGTGATAGTCATCCGACGGACGGCGAATGACGGCTTCGCCAAAGGCATGAACGACGGACTCGCCCGGACGACGGCCCCGTGGATCTGCCTGCTGAACAACGACATCGTCGTCACCGACGGGTGGCTCGAAGAGATGCTGGCCGTGGCGCAGGCCAACCCGACCATCGGCGTGCTGAATCCGATGAGCAATGAATTCAACGTGGGACCGACTCGGCGTGGAGAGACGATCGAGGGGTTCGCCAACACGCTGCAATTGCGTCGAGGCCGATGGATCGAAAACTGGGCCTGTGTCGGGTTTTGCTTCCTGTTCTCACGCGAGGTGTTCCAGCAGGTGGGCTACTTCGATGAGATGTTCGAGTTCATGTACGCTGAAGACAAGGACTATTCGCTGCGGATTCGACAACTCGGCCGTCGCTGCGCCATTGCCGAGGGGGCGTATGTCTACCACTATGTTGGGTCCACCGCAAAAGACCACCCCGAACGATGGAACTTGTTCCATCGCAACGAAGAGCGTCTGCGTCGCAAATGGAATCTCACACCACCTCAGCGTATCGCGTATCTGCTCAACCATCGTGCCGCGCACGAGTCTGCCAGGGAACGGATTCGACAGTTAGCCAATCAGGGTCATCGGGTGTGGGTGTTTCACGCGCCGGATGGACGAGACGCCGTTCCTCGTCATTTCCAGGTCGTGCCCCAACGACTTGGACGATTCGGATTTTGGCCTCGCGCGATGGGCCGCATCCTCTTCAAGAAGAAAAAATTTCATCGAGTCATCAGATGAATCTGCCTGTCTCCGTGGTGATTCTTACCAAGAACGAAGCGGAGCACATCCGCGAATGCCTGCAGAGTGTCGCGTGGGCGGATGAGGTGCTCGTCATCGACGATGAGAGCACCGACGACACGGTCGCGATCGCCGAATCGCTCGGCGCCCGGGTGTTGCGCCGACGCATGGACAACGAAGGCCGACACCGAAACTGGGCCTATGCGCAGGCCAAGCACCTCTGGGTCTTCAGCCTTGATGCGGATGAGCGCGTGAGTCCCGAACTGGCCAAGGAAATCCAGGAGGTCTTCCGATCCGAGCCGCCATGGAATGGAGCCGTCATTCCGATCCGGAATTACTTAGGGACCTACTGGCTCCGATACGGGGGATGGTATCCCGCCGAAAAAGCCCGGCTGTTCCGGAAAGACCGGTTCCGTTATGAAGAGGCGCTTGTTCATCCTCGGGCCTTCATGCCGGCACCGGAAGGTGCCCTGAGGTATCCGATCGACCATTACGGGTATCGGGATTTTGAAGAGTGCTTTGAGAAGCTCAACCGGCACACCAGTTTTGAGGCGCGCAAATGGTTTGAGGAGGGACGGCGGATCTCGCTGGCCGTCGCCTTACGCAAGACCGTTGACCGCTTCCTTCGCGCCTGGATCCGCAAGCAAGGTTGGAGGGAAGGATTCATCGGCTTTGTGATGGCCTTCTACCAAGGCTGGTACCAGTGGCT
>CAZUWM010000126.1:0-2792 GCA_964624155.1 uncultured Planctomycetales bacterium | reverse complement strand
TCCCGAGTCGGATCGAGGGACGCCAGGAGGGCGCCGTGGTCATCGAAAGGAATTTCGATTCCCATCGCGGAGAGAACGATCTTGCCGGATTCCCAGGTCAGCGCGAGGCTGTAGAGCGCGGCGATCTTCGGATGGGCGTTGATCCAGGCGCGCAGTTCCTGAAGTTTCTCGAGCCCTTGCTTGGCAAGCTCCCGCGCCTTCTGCGCCAAGAAATTCAGAAACGTCGCATGCCGCTTGGAGAACCACGGGCCTTGCTTCGGCTGGTCGGGTGCGGCACCCGGTCGATTGATACGAAACTCAGTCGTGGGCGTCGAAGGCCCGCCGGTGGCCGTGGCCAACGGAGGAACCAGCGCGAACTGGTCGAGCTTTTCGGAGAGCTCTTCGACGGACGGAATCACGTTGCGCAATCGCGCGTCATAGGAGGCTTCATCGAGCTCGCCGTCAACTTTCGGGGCGATGACGGCGTAGGCGAGGTTGCTGGCTTTCAGGCGAGCGGTCAGACCAGGCGTGTGGAAGCCGCCGGCGACCAGTACGGCCGACGCCGCTCCATCCTCGCGCATCTTGCGCAACAGGTTTGATACCAGCGACTCATCACGACGGATGGCGAGGTCGTAGAAGCGTTCGTGGGCAGGCAGAGATTCGAGAAGACGCTGAAGGTCCGCCGTGGTTATCGGGTAATCGGGTGATCTGGTAATCGGGTAACGCACCAACTCGAGATCACGCCAGAGAGCCTCGGCGGTGAGCGAAGCGCGTAAAGCCTGGTAATCGGAAAAATCTCTGGGGGAGAACTTGACGTGGATGAGATGATCGAATAGTTCGACTTGGCGCAGCAGACGGGCGAAGGTGCGCTGCTCCTCGGTCTTGAGATGTGCGGTCTCGACGGCGTCCTCAAGCGCCCTTAACTCATCGAGCAACGCTGCTGAGCGAAGCTGCTGGGACAGTCTGACGTAGCGCACATACTGTCGGAAGGCTCGGTAGGCGCCTCGGTCATCCAGTAAG
The DNA here is from genome assembly GCA_964624155.1 of uncultured Planctomycetales bacterium. Classification (GTDB taxonomy): domain Bacteria; phylum Omnitrophota; class Gorgyraeia; order Aquiviventales; family Aquiviventaceae; genus CAZUWM01. Next base: position 1,793 of record CAZUWM010000126.1, on the reverse strand, counting down.
CCGTGGGCTCGTGCGAGCTGCAACAGCGCGGCATGATAGCGCATCGCGGCAACCGGGCTGGTGGAGGCGCGATCCGCGAACGTGGTGAGCTGTTGATGATCGTCCTCGGTCACGAGCGGCCACAACGCATCGAGCAACTGCCGTCGCTCCTGCTCGATCTGGCGCATGTCGAGCCGTGGATGCAGCTCGTACGCCTTGAGTGCCGCGCGAATGTGTGGATAAATCGGGGACACAAACAAATGGGCCTCAGAAGTGCGATTTGTTTGTGTCCCCTTTTTAAGACGTACGAGTTCTTTGAGGTAGTCGGAGAAGGCGTCAGGTTTATCTTGTTCGTAAGCTTCTCGGAGCACGGACAAGCGCTGGAGAGATTTTGGATAGAGCTTCTTCTTGAGCGGCAGGAGCGTCTCGCGCAGCTTGCCGATGGTGGCTTCGGCTTGAGTGCGCTGTGCGGCGCCTTCCTGATACGCGCTGAGGTGATTGAGGTAAAGCGCTTCGTCTTCAACGCCCCACAGGGTCACGGTTCCGGGATGGGTGATGGCCTGGTACTCAGCGCCGGTGAACAACCCCTCCTGGCGGAAGAGCCGCGCGATGCGCTCGGTGGAGGGTGGATCAGGTAGGCTGGCGTAGAGCTCGGTGTCGCAGAGACCCTCAGCCCCTTCGACCCCAACCAACTGGATGCCGAGTCGATCGTGCAGATGGCCGATGAGCTCGCTCAGGTGTTCCTGCGCTTCCGCATGGACGTGCAAGTCCTGGAGATGGACGACGAGCCCTTCCGGCCGCTTGCCGCGCGGCGTCCACGTCTCCACCACATCGCCCCACTCCTCCGGTACCGTCACTGATGAGAGGTCAAGCTGTGACAGGTCAGATGAGACATGTGGTGCTGCCCACACCTCTGGTGGGGTGAGTGGCAGTGACGAGACGGTGAGAGCCACCGCTGTTGCGAAGCTCAGCGTCCGTTGGATCATCGGAATAGGTTTCATCCTCGGCTTGTGCGGCAATCTCGTCGGTGATATACTACGGACATGATAAAAATCGAGTCAGTTGAACGAATCCGAAAACGATACCATCGAGAGTGGCTGCTCATTGGAGTAGATCAATTCGACCCTCGAACACAGGCGCCGCTGCGTGGACGCCTGCTAGTTCACTCGCCTCACCGAGATGTGATCTATGATCGTATGGTGAAGACCAAAGGCTTAACCCTGGCGATCTATTCCGATAAGACCCTCCCTCACGACTACGCCATTGCCTTCCGTGCGTGACTATCCGCTCTTCAAAGAAGCCGGCCTCCTCATTGCCTACGCCCGCGTGCACGGTCCCAAAGGAAGCCGCTTCGTTCGTCTTGCCATCGATACCGGCGCGACCGCAACGATGATCCCACCAAAAATTGCCATCGCCATTGGCCTGCATCCAACACGATCTCATCTTGTCCGTGAGACACTGACTGTAAGTGGGAAAGAGTTTGTGCCCGTCGTGGTCGTGCCGAGATTCCAGGTGTTCGAAAAGACCCTTCGTCGGGTGACCGTCACTTGTCATGAACTCCCTCCAGAAAGTCCTATTGACGGCTTGCTTGGTCTGGACATACTCACTCGCCTCAAAGCCATCCTTGATCTCGCTAAGCCGAGCATCCGCATTACCTAAGCTACAGATAAAAAGTCGCCGGACTGCCGCTTCTCATCCTTCGGCAGCCCGGCGATCTTCTTGGATCCGTGGCTTTGTGTGCTCCACCAAGTTGTGGAGCGTACCTTTTCGGGATGTTACTACAAATATACCTGATACTTAGGTCAATCGAGAAG
>CAZUWM010000125.1:0-2798 GCA_964624155.1 uncultured Planctomycetales bacterium | reverse complement strand
AGTTCTTTGGTGGCGGCTTCGATACGATCTTCGGCCGCTTGTTCCCTGCCCCACGCCACCAACTCCTTGAGGCCATCCTCTAACGCGATTTGAGGGGCAAACCCCAGATGACGAATGGCCTGGATGTCCGCAGAGCAATGGCGGATATCACCGGCCCGATACTTCTGATTGAGCGTCGGAGGGGGCGAACCGCCGTAGAGGCGACCGAGGAGTTGTGCTATCTGGAGAATGGAGGTGGGTTGGCCGGTTCCGATGTTGAACACCTGATCGTCCGCGCGCGGATCGTTCATGACCAGCAGATTCGCCTTCACAATGTCGGAGACGTGAATGAAATCGCGTGACTGCTGGCCGTCCTCGAAGATGAGTGGAGCATGGCGATTTTTGATCCGCGCCGAAAAGATGGCGCACACCCCGGTGTAGGGATTCGAGAGGGCCTGGCGAGGGCCGTAGACGTTGAAATACCGCAGCGCAACGGTGGGGATGCGATAGCTACGGCCTACCGAAAGGCAGAGCTCCTCCTGATCGCGCTTCGACACGGCATACACCGAGGTCGGAGCCAGCGGCTTGTCTTCAGGGGTAGGCTCCGGTGTGGCCGCGTGTTGGCAACGAGGGCAAGTCATCTCCCACTCGTGCCGCTTGAGTTGGGACTCCGATCGCAGCGAGGGGAACACCGGACCGCAGGACGCGCAGCGGTAGCGTCCTTCCCCATAGATGCTCATCGAGCTGGCGACGATGAGTTTCTTGATGGGAAGACGGTCGTTGACGATCACATCGAGCAGCACGGCGGTGCCCACGACATTGGCTTGGACGTAGCGCTCAATCTGGTACATCGACTGCCCCACCCCCACCGCAGCGGCTTGATGGAAGACGACGTCGATGTGAGCCAACGCTTTACGCAGCAGATCACAATCACGGACATCGCCCCAGAGATACTCAGCTTGGCGGTTGAGGTACGTCGGGGGTTGGCCTTCGTGGACTTGGGGATCGAGGATATCCAGCACGCGAACCTGATGGCCCTGAACGATGAGGGCATCCACCAGATGCGACCCGATAAACCCCGCTCCTCCGGTCACCAGAATCTTCATCGCAACTCCACCTCTACGGTAAGATCGTGTCGTTCCACTGGCCTCAGGTGTTGTGAGCCATGATGCCGCAGCCGGTGTTTGAGATAACGCTTGCCCCATGTCGTCTTGAGATAGCCTTCGCGCACACGAGCATCCTTCTCACTGAGACAGGCCTCATAATAAACAAGTCCGAGGGGGCGACGGTGGCGCGTTGACTCCACCAAGCCTGCGTTATGCTCCTGCACCCGGCGTGCCACGTCATTCGTGGAACCCGTGTACCATTTGCCATCCTTCACACTCTGCAGGACATACGTGTAGAACATGGCCGATGAACCCTGTGAGATAGGCGTAGCCGCCATCTCACAGGGTGAACCCCGCCCCTCCTGTCACTAAGATGCGCATGGGACAAGTTCCTTGAGGTGAGTCGGCAACGCCACCCCTAGCCGACGCGAGACCGTCATGAGCAACTGCCGCATCCGATGGACGTAGGTATGTCGCTGCCGGGCAACTGCGGCGCCAGCCGCCGCGATCGACTCACGCTCCTCGGCATGCGCCAGGTAGTAATCGATCGTCTCAAAGACCTCTGACGGACGACGGTAGAACGCGAGATGCCGGCGGTCCTCCAAACCGAGTCGACTCAGATCGTCTGAGGATAACGCGTTGGTGACCAACAGGGTCTGGGCGGCGAGGATCTCGAAGAGGCGCATGTTGACGTCATTGGCGATCGAATAGTTGAATCCCACCTTGGCTCGTCGGTAAACGGCCATCAGTTCTCGATGATCGGCCTTCCCGATGAAGCTGTTCGGGTAGCGTTCCCGCAAGGCCTGAAGGTAAAACTTCCTCGGCACCCCCCCATCGGTCCCGACAAACGCCACGTCATACGTTCTTTGCGCATCCTCCTGGCCAGCCATCACCCCATCACAGGCCAGGGGTAACCACTCCGCCCCCTGCAAGCGGGTCGCCCCGTCCCGATGGCAACAAAACACCAGGTCAAAGTGAGGAACGATGCGACGAATCTTCTTCCAACTATGCGGCAGATGCGTGTCGATGGCATAGAAGACCGCCGGACGAAGACGCGTTGGCAGTTCAACGGCATACTGATCTCCATGATCAATCCGAAGATAGAGGTCATAGCCTACCGGGATCTTCTCGGTATCTCGAAGCCACCAATGATCAGCGGAGATGCCTAAGGCGTCGCACGCCCGCTCAAAATAGATGCCCGTCGTGTCAGCTCGCGTTTTGTCAAAGATTAGGGCGATTCGCATAGGTGAACCATCCCGTCTGGACCATGAAGCCACCGAACCCACAGGCCCACTCGACGCTGTGACCGATGGTTATCGACGAGCACCGCCTGGAGTCTTCCACGGCACGCGTGCCACAGGAACAACCCTACCGCCATGGGCCAAAAGAGCGTTCGCGGCACAGCCATCAGCTCGACCTGTGGAACCGGACGAATCAGCGCACGGACCTCATGGTTGAGAGAACCTTTGACGAGATGCACGACCGTCGCCTCCGGCGGCTTGCCGTTTGGCGACCACTCGCGGGCCGCCTGCCACCCTCGTTCGACGAGCGACAGCACGACGCGCCGACTCATGCGCGTTGCGGCTCAGCGGGCTTCATCGTCGGATGTCTGTTGCGGGCGGTTTCCAACAATCGCCCGCACGCTTCAATGACCTCCTCCGATCCTAATGTTGTGAGACACGCACGCTCATAGGGACACGGCGGCAGCTTAAA
>CAZUWM010000124.1:0-2802 GCA_964624155.1 uncultured Planctomycetales bacterium | reverse complement strand
CTTCATGGCCTTCAGCCACGGCTCCAACGACGGCCAGAAGTTTATCGGGACCTTCACCCTCGTGCTGCTGTTGGGTGGGGTGATTCCTGAATTCCACGTCCCCCTCTGGGTGATCCTTCTATGCGCGACCACGATGGGGATCGGCACCGCCATCGGTGGGTGGCGAATCGTCAGAACCATGGGCCTGCGGTTGACGAAACTGGAACCGGTGCACGGGTTTGCCGCAGAGAGCGGAGCCGCCATGACGATCGAATTGGCTTCACGGTTGGGCATCCCACTCAGTACGACTCACACGATCAACACGGCGATCATGGGGGTCGGCGCGACCCGCCGCTTCTCCGCCGTGCGCTGGGGAGTCAGCCGCAACATCATCGTGGCGTGGATTCTGACGTTCCCTGTCTGCGGTGTGATCGCCTGGTCCATCGCGAAGCTGACCCTTCTGGTGTTCTGATCGGGTATACTTCAAAGTGACGCGGAGGCTCTTCATGTCGTTCAGAAAGACGTCGACGGGGTCCGTCCTGGTGATCGGCTTGTTTCTCGTCGTCATCGCGGCGACCTACGGCGTGACCACGATGGCACGCGCCCTCGCCGAGCAAAACCTCGCCCAACGCAACTTCCGATTAGCATCGGCGTTCAGCTTGGCGGAAGCCGGCGTTGACCGCGGACTCCGAGCCCTCACCAGCAACCCAAGCTGGAGCGGCGCGAGCTATACCCCGCTCGTCTCCGGAGGCTACGACGTGACGGTCGAGGTGATGAGTTCCACCCGACGGCGACTGACGAGCACCGGCCACTATCCATCGAACGACGCGAGTGCCTTCGGCTACCAACAGAAACGGATTGAAGTCGTGGTGTCGGTTCCCTCATCCGCCTTCGACTACGCCACCTTCGCCGCCACCAGGATCCTCCTCGACAGTCATGCCACGATTGACAGCTACGACGCGTCCATCGGGGCCTACGGGGTCAATGGCAACGTCGGGGCGGACGGCAGTATCGGGTCGAACGCGACCGCTAAGGGGACGATCACGTTGGACAGCAACGCGAGCGTCCACGGCAATGCGGCGGTCGGTCCGGGGGGGAACGTCACGACGGCGATCGTTTTGAACGGTTCCAATGCGGAAATCACCGGATCGCTCAGCGCGCTCTCTCAGGCCAAGGACCTCATGCCGAAGACCTTTGAGTATGTCACGACAACCTCCACGACGACACTCACCGATTCCCAATCCTTGCCGGCCGGGACCTACCACTATGCGTATGTCGATCTGGACTCCAATTCAGAGGTGCAAGTCAACGGGGACGTGACCTTGTATGTCGACCAGTACTTCAAGCTCGACAGCAACGTGAAATTTTCCACGACCTGCGACAGTTGCAAGATCACGATGTATGTGAAAGGGACGAGTACACGCGGGCCTGCCTTTGAACTGAATTCTAACAGCGAACTGTCCGCCTGCAACCAGTGTACCATCGACATCTCTATCAATGGCACGATCGCCCCGGGCACAAACCCGCCGCTGGCCGTTCGGATGGATTCCAATACCACGTCCGCCTCAGGCCTCAAGCCCGCCCAGTTCAACCTCGTCGTGGCGACGACCGACCCGAGCGCCTCGACGACTCGGGCGGTGGAAATAGCCTCGAATAGCTCCATGGTAGGAACGCTGCAAGCTCCAGGTTCATCGATCGAGCTGAAGAGTGGTGCGGTCGTGTATGGCGCCATCGTTGGTCAGTCGATCGCCCTGGATAGCAACGCCAAGGTCCATTACGACGCCTCCCTCGGCTCCGGCTCCAGCGGCAGCGGCTCGGTTCGAATCCTCAGTTGGCGCGAGCTGTAACCCTCATCTGAACAGCCCAAGAAGAATCCTGCAGCGGTAGCACTAGGGCGACTGGGGGGTTGAAGGGTGGAAAAGCACGGGCTGAGAGACTCACTTCTGCACAGCGGCGAAAAATTGCTAGGAGAGCCGCGATAGTACGATGGAAGAAAAAGCAACCGTTGACACGTTCGCCCATCACTTCTATGATAAAGACACTTCCAGGGACGGCATCAACGCCGTGCCGTGTTACCTCAGAGATGTTCAAGAGGACGCGCGCTCAGGTATACTATGGATCAGACAAAGACAGCTGTTCGCTTCCTTGTTGTCTGTCCACGCCTAAACAAGGGAGTTAAGCTCGATGAAAAGACGTGGAGAGAACATATAATTGAAGAAACAAAACATCCTGAGATTGAACCACATCTTGATTTGATCAAAAGCGTCATAGAAGGTTGCGACCAACATCAACCTGTTTGGCAGAAGATCAGCAATCCTAAGAAGCTATGTATTGTAAAGCAAGTGCCAGCATTTCTACCGGACAACAAGTTCATTCTCGTGGCACTTGAGGTTTATTCAGACAACATGGCATGCGTGACATCGGCGTACCCAGTTAACGCGCTTCCGTCAGCAGGAATGAGGCTACTATGACCGCACAAGAAATTAGAATAAATAGAGACTCTGATCACGATATTCTCTACGTGATTAAGACCTCTGCTGCCGACAAGCCAACAACGAACATTCCGATTAATTCGGATATTGTGATGCGAGTTGATCGTAATCGGGAAGTCGTGGGGTTTATTATCGACGACTTTTCAGTTGTTTGTTCCGACTGGAAAGACTTGAAGCCATATGAATTGATGGAGGAGTTTAATCGTATCCTTAAAGTTCTGAACGAAAAAACCGCACGCGAATTAACTCAAGCAGCTTCCCAAGCAGCCGCCGCGTAAGTCAGTAATCCCCTCTCTGCATTCCCTGTATTAGGACATTCAGCACAAGTTGC
>CAZUWM010000123.1:0-2806 GCA_964624155.1 uncultured Planctomycetales bacterium | reverse complement strand
GTCGCTGAAACGCTCTCCGCCGACTGGGTCAACACCGCCAACCCCTGGGCGGATGACGAGGTGGCCAACGTCCTCACCCTGACCAACATCAAGCAGACCTCTGGCACGACCAGCGGGCACACCGTGCCCGCGGTCGCGGATGATACCTTCACCCTCATCGCCGCCACCCAGACCCTGACGAACAAGACCCTGGGGGCCGGCACCGTCCTCAGTGCGGGCAACATCACCGGCAACCTCACCGCGGATGCGGGCATCACCATCGATGGGGTGGACATCGGGGCCCATGCCGCCGCGACCGCCGCGCACGGGGCGACCGGCGCGGTGGTGGGGACGACCAACACCCAGACCCTCACCAACAAGACCCTCACCAGCCCCACGATTTCCGGCGGGACGATCAACAACGCCATCATTGGTGACAGCACCGCAGCGGCGGGGACCTTCACTACCCTCACCACCACCGGCAACGTCACCCTCGGGGACAACAGCGCGGATACGATCGTCCTCGATAGCCAGGCGGCGTTGGATGATGCGGTGGCGGATGCGCCCCAGCTCCTCTTCCGCGGCAGCTACGATCCCACGGTGGGCACCACGGTGAATGCGACCGACTATGACTTGGTACTCTTCCACAACCTCACCGGCGTCACCCCGGCCAGCCAACTCGAAGTCAACTTCGGGGGTGGGGCGGCCGAGCTGACCCTGACCAACACCGGCAGCCTCACGCTGGGCGATGCGACCACCGACGTCGTGACGCTCGATACCGCCGCAGCAGCGGATCAAGGCTTCAACGCCTCCACGATCCTGCGCTTGCTCTCGCGCTACGACTCCAACACCACCGTGGACACCTTAGCCGCCGCCTCCAAGAATCTCGATCTCATCCATAAAGTCACAGCGGCTGCAGGCGCCTCCCAGCTTGACCTCGACTTCTCGCAGGCGGCAGGGGTGGAGTTCACCATCAACTCCGCCGGCAGCATCACCGCCGGGGATGTGCCCTGGGCGCGCGTCAGCGGGGCCCCCGCCTTCATCACGGATGACACCTCCGTGCCCAAGAACCACTTGGTCAACAGCGGGGTGCTGGGCTTCGAGTGGGCCGATGGCGAGGTCTCCAATACCTTAACCGCCAGTGACCTGGTGGCAGGAGGGAGTGTCGTCGCCGATAGCGAGGTCGACAACGTCCTCACCCTGACCAACATCAAGCAGACCTCTGGCACGACCAGCGGGCACACCGTGCCCGCGGTCGCGGATGATACCTTCACCCTCATCGCCGCCACCCAGACCCTGACGAACAAGACCCTGGGGGCCGGCACCGTCCTCAGTGCGGGCAACATCACCGGCAACCTCACCGCGGATGCGGGCATCACCATCGATGGGGTGGACATCGGGGCCCATGCCGCCGCGACCGCCGCGCACGGGGCGACCGGCGCGGTGGTGGGGACGACCAACACCCAGACCCTCACCAACAAGACCCTCACCAGTCCGGCGATCAACACGCCGACGCTCTCCGGCGGAACCATCGACAACGCGGTGATTGGCGGGGTCACGCCCGTGGCGGCCACCGTCACCACCTTGACCACCACCGGCAACGTCACCCTCGGGGACAACAGCGCGGATACGATCGTCCTCGATAGCCAGGCGGCGTTGGATGGGCAAAAGATCAACTCCGCCGCCCTGACGCTGCGCGGGCGCTACGATCAGGATACGACCACGGCGGTCAACTCTCTCACTCGGGATGCGACGCTGCAGCATGTCGTCACCACCGCCGGGGCCAGTCCCGCCAGTCAGGTGGATGTCGCGGTGGGAGGCACGACCTTCGCCAGCTTCGCCCGAGCGGGAGCCAACTCCTCGGTGCTTCAGGTGACGGCGGATAACATCACCGCGGACGGCGGCTTCAACGATGCCCCGCTCCTGCGGCTGCGCGGAACCTACGACAACGACGCGACCACCGCCTTCGGCACCGGCACCTACGATCTCGACCTGCTCCATAACGTCACGGCCACGACCCCGTCCGGTCAACTGGATGTCAACTTCGGGGGCGTGACGAAGTTCACCGTGGATTCCACCGGCACGATCACCACCGCCAGCATCGGCACTTCGGCGATCAAAGCCAACGCGGTGGATGGCACGAAGATCGCCATGGGCTCGGATGCGAAGGGCGACTTGCTGGCCTACAACGGGACGGACTATGTACGGTTGGGGGTGGGCGCCGATGGCAAGGTCCTCGGGGCGGACTCAGTCGAGGCGACAGGCCTCAAGTGGGTCGCTGGCCTGACGAGCACCCTCACCAACGCCAACATCTTCGTGGGGAACGTCTCCAACGTCGCCACGGCGGTCGATCCGGGGGGCGATGTGGACATCAGCAACGCCGGGGTCATGACGATCCAGCCCAATGCCGTGGAACTCGCCACGGATACGACCGGCAACTACGTCGCCTCGCTGGCGACCTCCACCGGGTTGACGGGAGGGGCCGCCGGCTCAGAAGCCGCCGCCCTCACCCTCTCCATTAATACGGCCGTGGTGCCGCAACTGGGGGCGGCCAACACCTTTACCAAGGCCCAGACCATTGGACCGGACAGCGATGCGGTGCCCCTCGTGCTCAAGCGCGGCACCGATACCGGACCGACTGCCAACCTCCTGGAAATCAAGACCGCTGCTGGCGCGAACCTCGTGACAATCGCCCAAGACGGCAGCCCGAACTTCCCGGATGCCTCCATTCCTGATGCGGATCTCTCTGCCAACGTCTCGAAGTTAGGACCCAGCATCAATCTGGCCACAGAGGTCATCGGTACCCTGCCGCTGGCCTCCTTCACGG
>CAZUWM010000122.1:0-2833 GCA_964624155.1 uncultured Planctomycetales bacterium | reverse complement strand
GCCTGCCACCCGGTGACCTTTGAGCGCATCCGCCGGCGCAAGCTCCAGGCGCCGAGCCGCGTGAAAGTGATTGTCGTTGATCCACGCAAGACCCGTACTGCCGACATCGCCGATCTGTACTTGCCGATCAGACCAGGTACCGACGTCGCGCTGCTTAACGCGATGCTGCATGTGCTCGTCCGTGAGGACTTGATCGATGCCCGGTTCATCCAGCGGCACACGAGCGGATGGGAGCCGCTTCAGACATTGCTCGACCGGTACACGCCCGAGCGTGCGGCCGAGGGCTGCGGCGTCTCGGTGGACGAAATCCGGAAAGCCGCGCGCCTCTTTGGGCGCGCCAAGGCGGCGATGAGCTTCTGGAGCATGGGACTCAACCAATCCACGCACGGCACCGCCAAGAACAACTGCGTCATCAACCTGCACCTGGCGACGGGACAGATCGGAAGACCAGGCACCGGACCGTTTTCCCTGACCGGCCAGCCGAATGCGATGGGCGGCCGTGAGACGGGAGGGTTAGCCCACCTGCTGCCGGGTCACCGACTCGTCGTGAAGGAACAGGATCGCCGGGCGGTCGAAGGACTGTGGGGTCTGCCCGAAGGACGGATCAGTCCAAAGCCAGGGCTGACCGCCGTCGAGCTCTTCAAGGCGCTCGCGGAGGGCCGCGTCAAGAGCGTGTGGATTCTCTGCACCAACCCGATGGTCTCCATGCCGAACCTGTCGCTTGCCAGGGAGGCGCTGGTCAAGGCGGAGCTCGTGATCGTCAACGACATCTATCATCCGACAGAGACCACGCAGTTGGCCGATGTGATCCTCCCGGCAGCTCAGTGGTCAGAACGAGATGGTACGCTCACGAATTCGGAACGCTGCATCTCTTACGTCGAGCAAGCTATCAGCCCACCCGGCGAGGCGCTCGCGGATTGGCAGATCCTGTGTCGCTTTGCCCAAGCCATGGAGCTCGGGCACGCCTTCGCCTTCGGCAGCGCGGAGGAGGTCTATGAGGAGTACAAACGCTTGACCCATGGGCAAGACCTCGACATTGGCGGCGTGACGTACGAACGGCTCCAGCATGGATCGCTCCAATGGCCCTGCCCAACGCCACAGCATCGCTCGATGATGCGCCGGTTCACCAACGGCGTCTTCGCTCATCCTGATGGCAAGGCGAAGTTTTTGGCGCACGAGTACGAAGAGCCGGCTGAGCGAACCGACGAGGAATTCCCCATGATCCTGACAACGGGCCGGGTGCGAGATCAGTGGCACACCATGACGCGCACCGGCAAGATCCCCGTCCTCATGAAGAAAGAACCCGAGCCGTTTGTGGAGTTGCATCCAGCCGATGCTGCACGGTGGCGGATTGGCGAGGGGGAACTGGTGACGGTGCGTTCCCGTCGAGGCCAAGCCCAGGCCAAGTGCCGGCTCACACAGGCGATCAAACCTGGAACGTGTTTCATGCCGTTTCACTGGGGAAGCCTTTGGGGCAAGGCGGTCGTGAACCAGGCTACTATTGAGGCCTTCGATTCCCTCTCAAAGCAGCCGGAACTGAAGTTCTGCGCAGTGCGCATCGAAAAGGTGCGATCTGAATGATCCCACCACTTGCGCCGGCTCCGCTCGAGGCGGAGCCCGATGAGGTAAGCCGATGACAATGATCTTCCGAAGTCGACAACATCACGTGTTCATCGTCACGGCGGCCTCCGTGGTAAGGCCGCCGAGCCGCCGTGAGGCGCAGGTGGTGGGATGATCGATCAATTCGGACGCCACATTACCTACCTGCGCATCTCGGTCATCGACAAGTGCAACTTGCGGTGCGTCTACTGCATGCCCCACGGGCTGGTCAACCGGGTGCGCTTCAGCGAGCTGCTGACCAACGACGAGCTGGTGGAGCTGGCGGCCATCTTCGCAGAGCTGGGCATCCGGAAGATCCGGCTGACGGGCGGGGAGCCCTTACTCCGTCCGGGGATGGTGGAGGTGGTGCGGCGGCTGGCCGCGATCCCTGGCATCGCGCAGCTCGCCATGTCCACCAACGGGGTCCTGCTCGCGCGCCACGCCGGGGCCCTCAAGGCGGCGGGGCTGGATCGGGTCAACGTCAGCCTCGATACGCTCTCCCCGGAAAAGTTCACCGCCATCACGGGGATGGATCAGTGGCAGCAGGTGATGGATGGCATCATGGAGGCGCAGGCGGTCGGCCTCTCACCGGTCAAGCTCAACACTGTGCTCATGAAGGGCGTCAACGACGACGAGATCCTGGACCTCACGGCGTTCGCCATCGAGGAGGGACTGGAGCTGCGCTTTATCGAGTGGATGCCGACGAACCCGCTGGTGGACGTCGAGCGGGATGGAAAGTTCCTCAGCAACGAGGTCGCCAAATCACAGATCGAAGAGTGCTACCGGCTCATTCCGGATGACCCGGATCCGTCCTCTCCGGCCAGGAGTTTTCGAATCGGCGGGACCGGCGCGAGGGTGGGATTTATCAACCCCCTCTCACACTATTTCTGCGCGAGGTGCAACCGGGTTCGGTTGAAGGTGAACGGGCGGATCAAGACGTGCCTCCATGGCCGGGAGGAACTGGATTTACAGCAGATGCTTCGCAGCGGGGTCGCGCGTGAGGAGATCAAACGGCAGATCGCCACTGCGGTCTTCCTTCGTCCTGAGCAGCACTTTTTGAATCGCCCTGAGGTCGAACATCACGATTTCGTTATGACTCAGGTCGGCGGCTAAGGTCAGTGACTGTTGGGAGAAGAGGAACCTGAATGTCAGAGCCACAGTTGCCGATCCAGACTGCGATACTGAATCGCTTCCGCGATATGCTCAGGTTGGATCGTTACAGACGCCGCCAGAT
>CAZUWM010000121.1:1041-2883 GCA_964624155.1 uncultured Planctomycetales bacterium | reverse complement strand
TGCGCACTCGTGCCATTGAGTTTTTTGAGAAAGACCCCGGGATGTCCGGCACCGCCGGCGGCTTCGGAGGGATCGCCCAACCCACAAGGGTTGCCGGCAGCAGCTTGGCGACCCTGGCGAGCGGAGGGTCCTTCAATGGCGTCAACCCTTGGGAATTTGAGATCACGGTCACTCAGGATGACGGGACTCCGAAGTTTGAGTGGAAGTATCGAGAGTGCTTTCCCTCGACGGGTTGCACCAGCTCGTTCACCGCTGGCGGTTCGGGCCTATCGGTCAGTGACTATGAGTCGCTGACCGATACCGGCAATCCGCTGCCAGGCAGTATGGGTGTCAAGATCGCGTTCACCAATGGGGCGAGCGTGTCAGTTGGTCCGCCAGCGGACAAATGGACCTTCTTCGCCTCCGGCATGAACATGGCGGCTCAATACAACAGCTACAGCGGCACAGCGACGTACACCCCTGGGCAGACCCGCATTTTCAAAGATCCCTCGCAAGGTCTGGTGTTTGAAGATGGAACGACACGCGTGACATTGTCCCAGCTTGCGGGGTCGGGGATCGGACAACCGGCTCGGAACTCGGGCGTAGGGTTTCTGGCGGCGAGTACGGGCGGCGGCACGTTGAGTATGGTTGTCAATGGGACCAACACACTCGCTGCGGGAGCGTCCAACGTGACATACTGGGTAGAAATTAAGACGGATAACTCCGGCGGCACCGCTGACCAGTTCAAGTGGAGCACGAACCAAGGTGGCTGCTGGGTGGGTGATGCCAATGGCAATGATTGCGGCACAGGGGCGGGCGATGCGCCTATTACCGTCACTGGCTCGGCCCAGAGCTTGAACAATGGTGTCACGGTCACCTTTTCTTCGAGTCCTTATGACGGCGGGAAAGCCGCAGACCGCTGGGTGTTCACCGCTTATCCACCGACGAATACAACGACTGTCAAGACGATCAATGCGGGCAATACCGCTATTGGGCTCTCGAGCCCTAATCCGGATACGCGCGACATTTCTCTCGTCGTAAAGAGCGCGGCTCAGGACGGCGCGTCGTCAACGACGTCCAATGCGTCCGGGTTGGAAATCGCGACAGGTCTGACGCTCCTTCAGGGCTGTTCGGACGGACAGATCTTGAAGTGGTTGGAGTCAAGCGACACGTGGGGTTGCGCGGCCGATGCCAACTCAGGTGGCACCGGGACGGTGACGAGCGTGGGGCTTGCCGCGCCGACCGCGGAGTTTGATGTCACCAACTCCCCGGTGACTGGCAGCGGAACGCTGACGCTCGCCTGGGATGCTCAGGCAGCGAACAAAGTACTGGCGAGTCCAGCATCCGGTGCGGCGGCTTCACCAACCTTCCGTGCGCTTGTGACCGATGATCTGGCCGATGGCAGTGTCACGAGTGCGAAGATCCTCGATGCGACGATCGTCACCGGGGACATCGCCGCGGATACCATCCTCGCCGGCAACATCGCCGCCGGCGCGGTGGGGACCAGCGAGGTCGCGGACAACACGGTCACCGCGACCGATCTCGCCGCGACGCTCACCCTCGCCGATGCGGACTTGCTCGACCTCTCGGCGATCCTGCACGATGATGCCACCGCCCAGGGGCTGCGCCTGCCCAACGTCGGCGCCGCCCCCACCGATGTCACCGGCACGAGCGAAGGCTACTTGGCCTACGACCAGACGAATGACCTCGTCCTCGTCAATACCGGGGCGGCCTGGAGCTCGATCTCCACGACGATCGGCAACACGGTCGAGAGTAGCGAGATCACCGATGGGACGATCGCCACCGCGGATCTGGCCGATGGCAGTGTCACGAGTGCGAAGATCCTCGATGCGACGATCGTCA
>CAZUWM010000121.1:0-941 GCA_964624155.1 uncultured Planctomycetales bacterium | reverse complement strand
CCCCACCGATGTCACCGGCACGAGCGAAGGCTACTTGGCCTACGACCAGACGAATAACCTCGTCCTCGTCAACACCGGGGCCGCCTGGGTGAGTGTGAATAATCCATTTGGATCAGCCATTGACACGGGAGAAATTACGGATGGAACCATCACAACGGACGATGTGGCGGATGACACACTGAATGGGGTGGATATAGTGGATAGCGTGACCGTTGACGGCGCGAGTCTTCGGCTTGGCGATGGCGGGGCGAACTACTCGCAATTCGGAACGGATGGTGCAATGACGTACGCGGGTACGGCCCAGCCCAAGCGGACTATCGTGCTGACCGCCGCCGGGGCGATCGTCAGCCCCAGCGCCATCGGTTGTGCCGGAGCTGCGTGCGCGGATCAGCGGCGGGTCGATGGGTCGACATTCCCGTACTACACGCTTGATTTTGATAAGGATACAGCCGAGGCGGCTTACTGGCAGTTTGTCGTTCCGGATTCATTGACGGGTACGACCGCAACATTTACGCCAGTGTGGACGGCGATAGCCGGCACGTCCGGTGGTGTGGTCTGGCAGATTGACACCGGCGGATTCACCGATAACGAAACGTACGTCACGGGCGCGCTGGGTGGAACAGCCAATACGTCAACCGACACGTTCCTTGCAGTGAACAAGCTCCATGTCGGCCCGGCTGTGACGGTTACGCATGACTGGACGACGGGAGACCTTGCTGTGGTGGAAGTTAAGCGGCTCGTGGCGAATGCAAGTGACACCTTCGACGCCGATGCTCGGCTCGTGATGATCAAGATCGAGTGGACGGCTTCAGCAGAGTCTGACTAGGTAGAAGCCCGGCCGGGACGCCGGCTTGCTCTCTTGCGCAAGGGAGCGAGCCATCAAGTAGGCGGCCCGGTCTTTGTGAGAGGATAAACGGGCGGAGGGTGCGGTGGAACTCTTG
>CAZUWM010000120.1:0-2964 GCA_964624155.1 uncultured Planctomycetales bacterium | reverse complement strand
CCCTACGATCCTTCGCTCGGCAGACTCTTGCAGTCCGATTCGCTGCTGATTGTTTTCCGTCCGATAGCTCTGGTGCGCTTGACATGTAGCTACTTTAATGGTATATTGTAGCTACATAGGAGGCTAGAGATGATCGCCATCGGCATCCGGCATCTGAAAAACCGGTTGAGTTTCTACTTGAAGCAGGTGGAGCGAGGTCGGGCGGTGCAAGTCACCGAACGCGGGCGGAAGGTGGCGCTGATCATTCCCATTCCCCAGGACGCCCATGCGGCCGCCCTCTGGGAGCTGACCACGGTCGGCCGCGCCGCGTGGGCCGGAGGGAAACCGCAGGGGGCCCGTCGTCCGGTCGCGGTGAAGGGCCCGTCGGTGGCGCGCACGGTCCTTGACGACCGTCGATGATCGCCTATCTCGACACCAGCGCCGTCGTTAAGCTGTACGTTGAGGAGGTTGGCGCGACCACGGTGCGCCGGGTGGTTCATGGCGCAACCCAGGTGGGCACCTCTCGCGTGACATATGCAGAAGCCCGCGCAGCCTTTGCCCGGCGGGCTCGCGAGCGGGGGTTCTCCACGTCCGCGTACAAGGAGCTCATCCGCAGTTTCGACCAGGAGTGGGAGACCTACGTGCGCCTGGATGTCACAGAACCCCTCATCAAACTCGCCGGAGACCTAGCAGAGCGGCATGCCTTGCGGGCCTACGATGCCATCCAGTTAGCCTCGGCGCTCACCCTCCAACGAGAACTCCAGGCTGTGCAGGTGGGGTTCGTGGCAGCCGATCGTCATCTTCTCGAAGCCGCAACGCAAGAACGGCTAGCGATTACACGCGTCCCAGCCTGACGCCGCGGACGGGAATTCGGGGTCAGGGCTTGACATGTGACAAGTCCTGAGCCTCAGGATGCGTGAAGACCGCGTCAATGGCGTACGCAGGAGCCTGCTTGAGGAACGCCTCCATGCCGTGCATGCGTAGTCGCCAGAGATCCCGACAGCCTTGAAGACCTCGACCCCACATGCCAAATTTTGACGTGCCAAATCGTCGGGTATGATGTCGGACGGGCAACTCGGTGACCCGAAACCCTCGATGGGACGCCGCCCAGGTGAAAAACCGATGCAGCTCTTCAGAGAGACGTACCTCCTCAAGGAGGGCGCGTCGAAAAACCCGCAGCTCACAGCCGACATCATGGACCGGTTCGTCCACGAGGCATCGACGGACACCGTTCGCCACCCATGATGCCCACCGCTTGAGGAGGGGATCGTCCCGTTCCTGACGCCAGCCACAGGCCAGATCGTAGCCTTCCTCCAGTTTCTGCAGCAAACGTGGGATGTCCTCAGGATCGTTCTGTCCATCCCCGTCCATCGTGATGAGCGCCTCGCCCTCCGCCCGATCAAAGCCGGCTTGCAGAGCCGCCTCCTTCCCCCAATGGCCCCGCAGGGCGATGACGCTGAGGCTCGACCAGTCTTCCACCGCACGACGCAGGCCATGCAAGCTCTCATCGGTTGAGCCATCGTCAATGACGATGACCTCATACGGCTGCGCCAGCGCGTCCATCACCGCCCGCAGCGCGTCCAAGACGGACTCCACGGATTGGGCCTCGTTATAGATGGGAATGATCACGGAGTAACGAGGCGCTTGCATCAGACCTCGATGATCGCGTATCGTATATCTCCCACAGATGACATCACAGCAACACAGAGAAAAACTCGACACCACAGATGACACAGAGAAGTGGCTCTGTGGCTCTGTGTGGATGGTGTGGTTCCTAGCCGTCGCATGGTGCTACCTCGTGCGTCTCTCGTTACCCGCCGAACCGTACTTCGATGAAGTCTACCATGTCAAAGCGGCCCAAGCCTTCTTGGGGCTCCACACGCCGGAGGCGTTCTGGACCGCGCATCCGAGGCTGGGGCATCTGCTCGTCGCCTTCGGCATTCACCTGTTTGGCAACCACCCCTGGGCCTGGCGCATCGTTCCTGCCCTCGCCGGAGTCGGGATGCTGGCGGCGTTGTACGTCCTGGCGCGATGCCTGACCCGCAACGCCTGGATCGCACGATGGAGTGTGGCCCTGTTTGTCCTCGCGGGTGTGCCGATCACCACCGCGAGGCTGGCCCTGCTGAATTCGGTCATGTTGCTCTTCATGCTGCTGACTTGCTGGCTGTTCTGTCGCAGGAGCTGGATGTTGGCCGGCGTCTTTCTGGGGTTGGCGCTCTCCACGAAATGGACCGCCCTGATGACCTGGCTCTTTCTTCTGGTCGGCGTCATCATCGAAGCGCGACGCTCTCCTCATCGCCTCGCGCTGATCGGAGAAAGCCTCGTCGCCTTCGTCCTCATTCCGCTCGGTGTCTACGTCCTGGTGGCCATGATGCCGCTGCCTGGGCATTATCCTATCAGTTGGGAGCAGTTCCTCCAAGAACAGGCTCGCATCTTCTCCTACCACTCGTCTCTCACGGCAACCCACCACTACGGATCGCCGTGGTGGGGATGGCCGTTGTTGCTGCGTCCCATCTGGTACTTTTTCGAACGCGAAGGTGGCCGCGTCACCGGCATCCTGTGCATCGGCAATCCCGCGATCTTCTGGATGATTCCGTTGGCGATCGGCTACACCCTCTGGCAGCTTATTCGGAAGCCCAACGTCGCCTCTGGGCTCATCCTGGCGGGTTTTCTCATTCACTGGGTCTTGTATGGGGTGGTACAACGCGTGCAGTTCTTCCACTACGTTGAAACGGCGCTTCCCTTCGCCATGATGGCTCTCGCGGCGGCGCTCCACCGTCTTTGGCACACGGGCCGTTCGGGACGGAGGGTCGTGCGGGGATATCTTGTCGTGGTCGTTGGACTCTTCCTCTATTGGCTTCCGCTGTGGATCGGCTGGCCCATCAGCGAAGCGTTCTACCGCCACCACGTGTGGTTTCCTTCCTGGATCTAGTGCTTCGACACTAGCGGCGGGAGAGGGGGCTCCGACGGGACCGAATAATCCGC
>CAZUWM010000119.1:0-3003 GCA_964624155.1 uncultured Planctomycetales bacterium | reverse complement strand
CTGCCTTCTTTTTTTATTCGTTCCTACGAATAAATTCATGGACTAATTATCACGAACCCCGTTAGAAATTACCGTAGATGTAATTGGCACTCTATGAATCGTTTCCCGCGGTTTACTATAGCGGGGCAATATTTATCTAGAGAATTTCTAACGGGGCGAATTAGAGAATAGTTCATGAAGGCCTAATATGCGTGTAAGGCATCTCCGTTAATGGTAATAGTTGAATATTATCCATTATACCGATGGGGATGTCTTTTTCTCACTCATGTTGCACTTGTGGGTAGAATGTAGGTGCAGTCTGTTGACAAGAATTTTGTCATATGATAAGACGGATACAGTGTTCTTTGACATATAGCAACAGTGTGTTGCTTAGGGAAGAACAAAGACCCAATTCTTGGTAAGGAGTACATCATGAAGCTCATGATTTTTGGCATGATACTGGGTGCTGCGGCAGCCGTGGCGGGGGGGTACCTGTACCACGTCAACGCAGAGCATCAGTCTGCGCAAGTCGTCGCCAGCACGGCTGATTCCGCTCCGGTGGATGCACGGTTCTTTGCCCACCTGCAGGAACTGCGCCAGAACCAGGACAAGCTGGGAGATTTCCTCCTGGCCAGGGACCGTCTCTCTGCTTTTGTGCAGGAGGAGATGGTGCGAGAACCGCGCGAGTTCGCTGCGCTGATCGAAGAAGCCATCCCGCTGGTGTCTCACATCGGGCCCATCGCCGCCCTAAAGCTGGAGCCCTACGCCACGGAAGCGGTGCACAAGGCAATACAGGGTCTGCGAGAAGAAGCACGAGTGGCCGACTTTCTCCAGCTCAAGGAGCAGATTCAGGCCATGGAAAAGCAGGTGGCAGCAGTACAGCAGCAAGCTCTGCTTTTCTCTTCTGTTGTTCCAGTGCTTCTGGTGAATTCTTGGGGAGACTGTAGAGCTGTTTTTCAGATTACGAATCTGAAAACCAAGGAGCATAAGGTCTTCACCTTGAGTCAGGCACGTGGCATCCCTGTAACCCGGGTAATATATTTATTACCTGGAGAGTACGAGGTGGGGACAGATGAACCAAGAGGGTCTGATCCCTACGAGAATTTTGTTCTCGTCCATCCTGAACCCAAGGATGAATATGAACAAAAGCAGTACCATGCGGTAATCATAACCCCCTCTGTCCCCAAGATAAGGTAGGGGGGTGACGCATGCGGTTGAGGAATACTACCTCATCCATCCGAGACTGGCTCCAGCAGTGGTACTTTTGGGTGTTCCACGGAGCAGGAGTCATCATCCTTCCGCCCAAGCCAACGGGCAATCCCGTGAAGCGAGCGCTTGGTTGGCTGGACTACCGCGTCTTTTCGTTGCTTGACGCCATAGACACCAAGGTCTTCTTCAAGAACCGGAAAGAGAGGACCGCGCGCGGGCGCGTGCGGAGCAATGGTGAAAGGAAGATTGCCCGGTACTTTGAGAGCCACGGCATCTCCTACGCGTACGAGCGCAGGCTGGTGCTGGAAGGCAGAAAGCTCTCTCCCGACTTCTACCTCCCGGAACACAACGTCTACGTTGAGTTTTGGGGGCGAGTCAATGAGGACCGCAGATACCGCGCGTTCATGTGCAAAAAAAAGGAGTTATACCGCAGGCACCACATCACGGTGATCTCGGTCCAACCCCGGCACGTGCAGCACATTCAGCATCACTTCCCGCGGCTTTTTCACCAGGCAACGGGAAAAGAACTTTTCGCGGGCAAGGCCCAGGAAGGAGGTGCGCCGGAAAGCGCCTAGCGCATGAAGGAGCGTTGTGGGAAGCGTCTGATTGTTTCTTGTCCGTCAACGCGTCTCTCCCGTGAGACGCACAGCATGAAAGGTATGCATATGCGTACCATCGCACTCGTGGTCGCGGTGTCCGTAGTGGGCATTGGCGGCTACCTGGTGTTCGCCCCCCACGTCGGTCAGTGGTTCAAGGACGCGAAAAACGTGGTCACCGACAGCACGTCGGACAGCCACGTCATCGGGATGGCGGAAGAAGCCATGTCCCAAGCAGAAGCCGAGCTCAAGACGCGCTACTCCGGCGTGTACGACGTCAATCTGAAAGTGGCGAAACTCGAGCCCGTGGTCGCGAAGCAGAAGGCGGCGCTGGCCAAAGAGGAGCGGATCCTCAAGCGCGCGCAAGAGCTTCTGGCGCAACACCAGCAGGGTTCCGCGGTCATGGTAGGATACGTGTCCTACGCCTGGGACGCCGTGAACGGCGACATCCTGAATCGGGTTGCTTCCTGCCAGGCCCTTCGGACGAACATCCAGAATAACGAGCAAGCGCTCAATCGTCTGAAGGCGGCCTACGCCGATGCGATGGAGATGATTCGCCACAAGCGCGATGAGCTGAAGAAGAAGCAGATGGAGTTTGAAGCCGAGAAGGCCGAACTCGCCGCGCTTCGCGCTCAAGCGTACGTGAACCAAGTCATCGGCAAGATGTACTCTGCCGGCGACATCAAGATCGAGCTGGGTGCGGCCAGAGAAGCCTTTGAGCGGCGCCTCAACACCCTGCGCGCCAACGCGCAGTACGATCAGGAGTTTGCTCCCAAGTCGAGCGCCGTGTTCACCTGGAATGCGGAACTCGGGCTCCCGACCGAAACGGCCGCGGAAGCCGTTAAGGCCTACTTCCAGGCCGCGACCGAGAGTGCCCCCGTCAATTCCTCAACCGGAGTTGGCGAGGCGCTCGAAAAGCTGGAGGAAAACAAGAAACTCTAAAGAGTTTCTTTCCATCGCTCTTCGCGGGCAAGGTGATATCCCTTGCCCGTTTTTTTATTTGTTTTTAGCCGCGCATAACCTCATGGACTAATTCGTGCGAATAAGAGAATGGTTTTTGATGGCCGATTCATTTTGGTAGTCATGGATCAGCCCTAACGTAATAATGGATAAATCATCATCAATCCCTATGCCTTATTTTTTTTCGCCATTAGTCACGATCGTGACTAATGGCGAAAAGTGGTAATGATTTGAATGGGGCAGGCGCGGATGTGCGACG
>CAZUWM010000118.1:0-3078 GCA_964624155.1 uncultured Planctomycetales bacterium | reverse complement strand
CTAACAACAGCATGCAGCGGACGGCGCTTCGCGCCGCCGCTGATGCTGAGCGTTAGCGGTCACAGGTCATTGCATGAACGCAGTCGTGGTATTGGAGTGGAATTTCTCGCCTCCGGACTATTTCGAGGAGGCGCTCGAGATTTCTCGGCAGGACTACACCATGACTATCGCGGATGGCAAAGTGCAGGCGAAGATCGATTCCGCGATCTACGAGGCGAATCTCTCCATGCGTCAGGCGTTGCACGACGCTCTAAACGATAGGTTTCTCGGCGTGCAGCTGCTCACTCATCGCGCCTATGAGCTCTCCAGCTCAACGATGACCCGGGTGCATCCAGACGGACACAGGGACATCTTCATGGAGGCTGAACCGGGACGCATCGTGATATCTGGGAACGCCGTGGACTTCCAAGTCATCGACAAGGACGGGAACGTCATTTCCGATTCGAAGCGCGACCGAATCGAGAAGAAAAAGAGTCTCGCGGAGTTGGTTACCACCCACCGCGCCACCGATGGACTGCTTGCGTCCTTACTTCGGAGCTACGACGCGGCAGTGCGCGATCCCAATAACGAACTGGTGCACCTCTATGAGGTTCGCGAGGCTCTCTCCGTGAAGTTCGGCGGTGAGAACGGCGCGCGCTCGGCGCTTGGTATTACTTCTTCTCAGTGGTCTCGTTTAGGACAACTCTGTAACAACGAGCCACTGCGGCAAGGACGGCATCGGGGCAAGACTGGCGGAGCGCTACGGGATGCTACCGAAGGCGAGCTGGCCGAGGCACGCGGCATCGCGCGAGCCATGATTGAAGCCTACCTTCAAAACGTAGACGCCTCTACCGGTCCATGATGACCGCTAACCCCGCGATGAACCCGACCGTCCAACAGCGGCGCTTCGCTTGCTGTTGCCCGGCGGGTTATCGCGATCGTTAGCCCCAATCGATATATGCCAAGTTTCTCAGAAGCAGATAAGAATTATCGGGCTACAATCGAGGCTACCGGTCGAAAGCTTGCCAAGGCATTCGCCTCTGCACGTGCGGTTGGCTCCATCAATTTGAAAGACACTGACATTACCGAGGCTGTTCTCTTGCGGCTCAAATCGTTTTTCTATGCTCAAGAAAAGATTAAGCGCGAACTTCAGAAAGGCTATGCTGCGTCTGCAGCAGATTTCTTTGTCGAAACGGTATGCTTCTTCCTCAAAGTTGCATTTGAGCAACTTAATCCATCGCTTGATATTGCTTCTGAGAAAGCAATTATTTCCCGCCGGGGGGCATTACGTCCAGATATTTCCGTTTGGCGGGATAACAAAATAGTCGCGGCAATCGAATGCAAGACCCAGCTCGGTTGGAATCGGAGTAAATGGCAGCCTGATTTTGAGTCACGGGAAAGAAAACTGCATCAACAGCATAAAAACGCCAAACTCTTTCTGCTCGTTATGACTGGGAGCAATTGGCCTGGTTTCGGAAACGATCAACGTGTTGGAAAGCAGTTCTTTATTGACCTGTTTTTTTGATATGTAGACAAAATTAAGATATAAAGTGAGTCGTTCTCACAAGAAGGAGGGCGACATGGAGGAGAAGAAGGTACGGCGGGTATTTACCCCCGAGCAGAAGTATGAGATTTTAAAGGACATCGAGCGGTGCGCGACGATTAAAGAGGGTTTGGAGAAGCACCGGATACATTATTCGATGTATGGAAAATGGAAGCGGCAATTGGCGGTGGGCGTTCGGGCGTCGCTTCGGAACAGCAAGCCGCTGAGATCGCCGGATCTGAAACGGTTGGAGGCGGAGAACCGGAAATTGAAAGAGGTGGTGCTGAACCAATCCCTGGTCATCAGCGAGTTAAAAAAAGAGATGAGCTTGGATTGAGGGAGGCAGGACGATTGATGGAAACCCAAAAGGATGCGGTCATGGCACTGGTAGAGGAGCACCGGGAGGCGGGGCGAGCGGTGGGCGAGGTGCTGGCGGGTCTGGGCATTGCGCGGTCGACCTATTACCGATGGAAGCGGGGTGCGAATCGACTCCCGGCTCCGAGCCGGCGGACGTACCCGTTGACGCCGGAGGAATGCGGGATGATCGACGAGGTGAAGACGGCGCATCCGGAGTACCGGCATCGGCGGATTTGCGGGGTGCTGCAAGGCCGGGGGACGTATCTGTCGGCCTCGGCGATCTATGGGTACTTGAAGCGTCGGGGGCAGGTGGAGCCGTACGATCGTCGGTCCGCGCCGTGGGACAGTCCCCGGTATGAGGTATGGCAAAAGAATCTCCTCTGGGGGTGTGACTGGACGCGGCTGTCGATTGCTCATTTGCGTTGGTACCTGCTGACGGTGATTGATTTCTTTTCCCGATGCGTGGTGGCGTGGGAGCTGGTTCCCAGCGTGAATGCGGGCCATGTGAAGGCGGTCTATCGGGCGGCTCTGGCGGCGGAAGGCATTCCCGCATCGGCGGAGCGGAAGCCGGAGTTGCGGGTGGACCGCGGCTCGCCGAACACCGCGCGAGTCACCCGGGAGTTCTTTGAGATTCTGGGTGCGGAGCTGTCGTTTGCCCGGGTCCGTCGGCCGACCGACAACGCCATCACCGAGCGGTTCTACGGCACCGTCAAACAGGAAGAGATCTACCTGGTGGGGAATTATCCGGATGAGCGATCAGCGCGAGAGGAGATCGGTCGGTATATCGCCTATTACAACACCGAACGGTCACATCAGGCCCTTTTCAATTTCACGCCTGCCTACGTGCATCAGGTGAACAACAAAACGGCGCTGTTAAACGAACTGAAGGCGATGAAACAGGCCACGAGAGAAAAACGAAAAGAATACTGGATCAATCAGGAAAAAAGTGACTCACTAAATTCTCTGGTTTTGTCTCATTAAGAAAAAACTGGACAATAAGATCCGGAACAGCAGCAACACGAGAGCGTAAACCAGAAAGCCGTTGGCCATGTGAATCAGCAGATTTACCAGGTGGTAGCCGAAGACATTCAATCCGCCGAAGTGGTAATTGAGGGCAAAGGACAGAAAGCCGACGTAGCGGCTTCCGGAAAAATCCAAAAAGTTCGAGAGGTTCTTGATCCGTGGATTTTCCGCGATGT
>CAZUWM010000117.1:0-3092 GCA_964624155.1 uncultured Planctomycetales bacterium | reverse complement strand
AGCTGAGCTGGACGGACAGCAACCCCACGAAAGATGGCTTCGACGTCTACCGGCGGCTGGCCACCGTGGCCACCTTCAGCTTGCTCACGAGCCCTTCGCTGACCGCCACCACGCTGACGTATACCGATACCGATGCCACCCTCCAAGCCAACACCCCCTACGTCTACCAGGTCTGTGTGAGGCGGAACCCCGAGACGACCTGCAGTGTCGAGCGGACGGTGACGATCCCGGCGGCCCCGACAACATTAGGAACTCAAAACACCAGCGGTTCACAGCCCGTGCGCAAATTCACGCCGCAGCGGCCGGTGGTGAGCAACCAGGCGGTCAGCGCCGCGGGCGAACAAGCCACCTCCCCCGCGCGGGGCCTGATGGGGCAGGGCGCTGAGGCGGCTATCCAGCAGGCCGATGGTTCCGTCGAGGCACTGGCACAGGAGGCTTCCGACTCGATGGATGCGGCGTCCGATGAACGCTACGACCCGATTGTCACCAATCCTGAGATTCTGAAGATCTTCGACCAGCTCTGGCAGGAATCGTTTATGGACGGCCCTCCGCTTGACAGGCGATCCCCGCCACACGCCGGCTACCAGCAATCCCCGGCGTATCGGATCGACTTGCGGAGACGACATGAGCAGGGAGGGTGGCTGAGGAAATCGCAGGATGGGAGCTATGCGATCGAGCGTTGGCCGCAGGGGGACTATGATGAAACGTGGATCTCGCGTGATCCTAAACACATGCCTGGAGGGTTTCCAACCGGGCCGAGTCCTCAGGATGTCGCTTCCGCGATTACGTGGCAGAAACCAGGATACGTGATCGCGGAGCGCGCGATTTACCGCGTCGATCCGGGAGACGGCAAGGTGTCGATCGTCGCCAACCGCAAAGCGTCCGGCTGGGTTCCCGTCCCCCTCCAGCCAGCTACCACCGACTAACCGCCCCTGACCGAGGCTGGCCTGGAAGGAATCTTGACAGAAGTTGACACTATCAGGTACACTTTTTATTGTCGAACAAGTAGGAACCCGGTACTACACGGCTTCCGAAAGGGCAAACCCCCTCGCCGATAGTGGCGGGGGTCCTGCCCGCATGTTGTGGGACATGGTGGGCGGGATGTCGTAAGACGGGGGCGCAAAGTTACGGACCCCAGAAGTTTTGCTTCGCAAAACGAAGCACCTGGGGTGGCCGAACTGCCGAAGGGCGGTTCGGCTTTTTTGTTTGTGCACAATTTAAACGATTAAACAATTGATATGAAAAGAGAAGATCGCGGCAATGTCTACATCGAATATTTTGTGATCGCCCTCGTCGTCTGGGTGGTCACGGCGGCTTTCTACACGACCCATCTGCAGGATCCGGGATCGGTGATCCGCGCCGAACTGACGAGCGTGTTTATGGACGCGTGCAAGAAGGTCGCCGGCACGAACAACTGCGGATGATCATGCTCAACAGGAATGGTCAGTCGATGCTGGAATATGCGGTGCTGATCGGGGCGGTGGTGATGGCTTTGATCGTGATGTCGGACTACGTGCGCAAGGCGTTCAACGCGCACGCGAAAGCGGTGGAAGTGGAGCTCAACGGCGCCACGCAATAACAGAGGGAGGAGGTGAGAGGAATGGGTGGAGTAAGAAGGCAGAAGGCAGAGAAACTGGGTCGGCGAGGCCAGTCGATCCTGGAATACCTGATCATCGTCACGGTGATCATCGTGGCGGTGCTGGTCGCGAAGGGCGCGTTCTCGACCAACATGACGACGTTGCTCGCTACGGCTAATCAGAAAGTGCCGGATGCGAATACGGCGCTGGGCGGCCAAGCGGTCGAGTCCATCCCCTAAACGTGTCGGCGAGCCATGCGAAGGAGGTGACTATCATGCGAATGCTTCGAAGCGCACGAGGGCAAAGCACGGCGGAGTATGCAGTGCTGTTTGCGATCGTCATTGGCGCGGCGGTGGCCATGCAGCAGTACGTCAAGACGCGGCTGCAGGCGTCGGTGAAGAAGTACACCGACGAGTACGCCACGGCGGCCGCATTGGGCAACGCCACGAAATTCGACCCGACCCGTCTGACCAAGAGCGCGTCAGCGACCGATCAGATCTTCACGACCGCTCGAGACGGGATCGTGGAGAGCACCAGCGGAAGCGAGACAGGGATCAAGAAGCAGTAAGGATCGGATCCCCTCGCGTGTCGAACGCAGTGTAGGATGAAAAGGAGGTGAGTGGAACGATGGCACCAAGACGTCATGAACGAGGGCAGGTGACCGTCGAGATGGCGGTGCTGTTCGGGTTTGCGGTGGCGGGGATGGTCGCGATGTCGATCTACCTCCAGCGCGCGGTGCAAGGCGGGATGAAGTCGAACGCCGACTCGCTGGGCACCCAGTTCTCGATCAAGGACCCGTGGATGACCGTCTCGCGATCGAGCACCCGTGACACCAAGAGCGACCTGGCATCCGGCCAGTACACCAAAGCGTGCCAGACGATGAACAAGACCGGGGTGGCGGTCAATGTCGACTGCAAACCTGATCCTGGTGTGGCCTCGGAGCGGATAAATAAAGCAGCTGTGATCGCCTATCCAAGTCTCATCGCAGGGCAGGGTGGGAGGCCGACGACCAATCCGTTTGAGCTGCCAGCGACTGTGCAAGATTAGCTGGTTGACCGCACCAATCGTCCTAGTGGAACGCGGACAGAGAGGACGGGCGGGTAGTGCCTTAAGTTGGGATTTCACAGATTGACAAGGGCGATTACACAGATGACGCAATCTGTGTCATCGGAGCTGTTCAAATCTGTGTAATCAAATTCAGGCAGTACCGGAGCGTGAGGCGTTGATGCTGAGGCGGAGAGTGTCTAGCGGACAGGCGATCATCGAGTACCTGGTGATCGCGGCGGTGATCGTCATGGTGATTTTGGTGGTGGCGAGAAAAGGCGGGCCGCTTGAAACCAACTTGACGGCGTTGTATGACACCGCTGCAGAGGGGGTCAAGAAGTCGGCTGGCGACATGAGGTCTACTCTTGGCTTGCCATCGGTCGGCCAGCCACCGGCGACTCCTCCAGCAGACACGACTCCGCCAGCGGCACAACCCAATCCTGCACCGGCGCCAGCCCCGGCGCCAGCCCC
>CAZUWM010000116.1:1272-3134 GCA_964624155.1 uncultured Planctomycetales bacterium | reverse complement strand
CCGGGGGCGTTGCTCCATACGGAGAAACTGTTGCGCACGAACAACCTCACGGATATCTCCTCGCCCCTCTACTCGTTTAACGATGGGTACCTCACGGCGGCGACGTCGACGCAGTACTTGAAGGGGGTGTTTGGTCGCGCCCGCGGCCAATCAAGCAACTTCATCGACATCCCCATTGGCGTGTTGGGCTATGGGAGCAATCGTTCGGCCAACGGGAGGAGCAGCACCACCTACGGCGTCTATGGGTTGAGCGAAGCCGACCCCTCGGCTGACAGCAACAATACCATCAGCGGCTATGGGGTGTACGGCACGGGCAACCTGCTGTCAGGCGCGACGGGAACTGGCAACACCTACAACCTCTACGGACTCTACGGGAATGCGACGAGCGCCGATCCGGGCTCGGGCTGGACCGTCAACAACTATGGGGTCTATGCCACGGCCTCCAGCGGGGACACCAACTGGGCCGGCTATTTCGTCGGCAATGTCTATGCCAGCGCCAACGTCGGCATCGGGACGACGGGGCCAGGGGCACCCCTTCATGTGAACGGGGTGAGTTCGGGGAAAATCGCCCAATTCTCTGCCAACAGCGGCACCTACCAAGGGTATCTGTATATCGGGAGTCCTTCGGGCAGCGATTGGAGAATCGGGAAAGATCCCATCAGCGCAGCCAGTGGGTATTTTGGCATCGCCAACGGTGCAGGGAGTTCGCAGTATCTGACCATCGATACGTCAGGCAACGTCGGCATCGGGACGGCGACTCCGGGGAATATCCTGACCGTGGTGCAGAGCTCGGCGACGGACCCGATTGCGGATGCGTGGACGACCTACAGCTCGCGCCGGTGGAAGGAGAACATCCAGCCGATGGAAGGCGCCTTGGACAAAGTCCTGCAGTTGCGCGGCGTCACCTACGACTGGAAGGCCGACAGCAAGCACGACCTGGGCATGATTGCGGAGGAAGTCGGCGAGATCGTGCCGGAGCTGGTGGAGTACGAGGAGAACGGCGTGGATGCCAAGTCCATCGACTACGGCCGGCTGACCGCGGTGCTGGTGGAAGCTCTCAAAGAACAACAGAAGCAGTTGGACGAGCTGAAGGCCGCCAACGAAGAGCTGCGCCGCCGCCTCGACGCCCTCGACACCTCCGCCAACCAGACGCCGTAGGGGATATCAGTCGGGGACAGGATACGTGACTGCGGGGGATCGGGGAAGGTGAAATCTGTCAGGGGATCTCAAGGGCGAGCTTCACACGATGGAGCGCCCCTTCTAACAGATCCGAGGGAAGCGCACCAATGGTTGACACGATGACTGAACGATGGACCACCGCGAGCTTCTCGCCTTTCACGACGGAGCGTCGTTTGAGGCCGGTCGCCGCGAACTGGGGATGGCTTTCCTCGATGAGGAGCCAGGTTGCTCGAGGACTGGGTGGCATCTTCGAGAACACGCCAACGACCACCACGTCCTCGCCATGGCGGGCGAGGACGACGGCCGGACGCAGTTTGGTCGCACGAAGGTCCGTGAAGGGAAAGCGTACGAGCACGACGTGGCCCCGACGGGGCTCACTCATGCGAAGGGAGATAGAGGTCGTCTTCCTCCAGCCACTCCGCGAAGGACGACTCAGCGAGCTTCATCAACTGGAAGGTTTCCAGTCGATCCTGCACCTCTGCCAGGACGGCGTGGAGCTCTTGAGGGGTGAGTTGAACCAACACCTCTTTGACGCGATCAATCGGAATGTCAACCGTGAGTTGTGCCATCCTGAGCTCTCTCCATACCCATCAAGTATAGCCGATGGCACCTGGGCGCGTCAAGCAGGGAGATCAGGGAGATCAGTTCTGCTTCGCCGTTGCCTTGACGGCACGGCTTCGCAG
>CAZUWM010000116.1:0-1172 GCA_964624155.1 uncultured Planctomycetales bacterium | reverse complement strand
GTTCTGCTTCGCCGTTGCCTTGACGGCACGGCTTCGCAGAGGCTGGGGGATCAGGACGAGAGGACAAGACGGCGGGAGAGAAAGCCCAGGTGGACGTTGAAATGACGAAGCGCGTTCAATCCCAACAACTTACGCGCCATGAAACGCGGCGGCGAAACCTTTGGGGAAGCCGTCTTCCGAGTAGACAATCAGCGCCGGATGCGCGTAGCGGCGTGAATGAGCATAGACATCGTGCCGTCGAGGGCTGTGGGCCAACAGCCGTCCCCGCTGCGGGGTGGTGGTGGCCTCATCCATCTGATCGATGGCGATCAGCAGCCACTCCCGGTTGTACCGTCGGCGAATGGCTTCGATCGACTGGGACGACATCCGAGCAGGTTTCATGGCACCATCTAGTCTATCGTGGAGTGATCAGCCCTGTCAAGTTGGGGCTCCACGAGCAGGGCGGCGGGATGGCCGACGATCGGTCTTACGTGGTATGCAGTTCGAACGTGTCGCGCGTCAACTCGACTGTCTTGCCGACGATCTTTTCCGCTGTCAGCTCGGAGAAGAGACGCGAGAGCGCAGCGCGTTGTTCGGAGAGCGTTGGTGGGAACACTCGCAGGACGATTCGACCACGCGAACCAGCAGGAGGGTATAGCGCCGTGTTCAAGAAGTCGGTATCGTTGGTGAGCAGCGCACGGCCTTCGCTCTCAGCCAGGGCGACGAGCTTGGAATTCTTGAGCCCCTTCGGCCCCACGATGACGTCATGGCCGCTCTCGCGCAGCCAGCGCACCAGGCGGCCTTTGACGTTCTCGTCAGCGAGAAGTTTCATGGGGGCTGAAGACGGTGAACCGTTCGCCCCCCGTGACGTGGGCGGCATACTCGAGCGCCGCGCGGATGTGCGCCGGGGTCAACGATGGGAAATCCTCCGCAATCTCCTCGGGAGACTCGCCCCCAGCCAGCATCTCCAAGATCTGCCAGACCATGATGCGCGTGCCCTTGAAGGTCGGCTTGCCGTGGCAAATCTCAGGATCGGCGACAACAAAGTCGTTCAAGATGATTTGGCGCATGATCTCCTCCTCTCTCCACAGGATTATACCACGAGGGATGGATCAGATGTGTAGAGGATACCTTCGATTCGCAATGGTCGCCGGCGTGGCGCTTGTCGCCTTCACCCTTCACCTGGCAGCCTT
>CAZUWM010000115.1:1919-3187 GCA_964624155.1 uncultured Planctomycetales bacterium | reverse complement strand
AGCAAAAACGCCTGGTTTGTCGCGGGATGATATACTCTTAGAGACCAGACACAGGGGGTGGGCATGCCGTCCGAACTCGTTCGAGTCAGTGGGCATATCATCGACTCGCTCATCCTGCCGAAGATCCTGGACGAGATCATGGATCTCGAGGGGACGTTTGAGATCGTGGCGCTGTCGATCGGCAAGCGCAAGACCAATCCCTCCACCGCCCGCCTGAAGGTCAGCGCGCATTCCCGGCAGGCTCTGCAGGCCATCCTCCGACGTCTGGCTCGGCTCGGCGCCACCCCAGAAGTGGTGCAGGACGCTCAGCTCGTTCGAGCTCGTAAGGATGGGGTTTTCCCCGCTTCGTTTTACTCCACGACGAACTTGCCAACGTTCATCAGATCTCGAAGTCATTGGATGCCGGTCCGTCGCATTGAGATGGATTGCGGTGTGGTGGTCGATCCCGCGGGGCCGCATGCCGTCTGCACGCCGATGAGCCACGTGACGCGTGGGGATTTGGTGGTCTGCGGATCCACCGGGATCAAGATCGCTCCCCTCGAGCGAGCCCGTCACCGTGAGGTGTTCCAATTTATGCACAGCGCGGTCTCTCCTGAGAAACCCAAGGCCCAATTGATCGCCGGTGTCGCGCAGGAGATGCGAGCGATCAAACGCGCCAAGCGAAAGATTTTGGTCGTCGCGGGTCCGGCGCTCATCCATACCGGCGGGGGACCGTTGCTTGAGCGGCTCATCACCGCGGGGTGGGTTGACGTGCTCTTTGCCGGCAACGGCCTCGCGACCCACGATATCGAGTCGGCCCTCTTCGGGACGGCGCTGGGTATCGACTTGAAGCGTGGCACGCCGACGCGGGATGGGCATGATCATCACATGCGCGCGATCAACACGATCCGGGACTGCGGAGGCATCCGTCAAGCGGTACGCCGGCGGATTCTGACTCACGGCGTCATGCACGCGTGTGTGGTGCGTCGAGTCCCCTTTGTGTTGGCCGGATCGATCCGTGACGATGGGCCCCTCCCCGATGTCATCACCGACGTCCTGATGGCCCAGGATGTCATGCGACAGCATGTCCGAGGCGTCGGGATGGCCTTGATGATCTCGTCCACCCTCCACGCCATTGCGACCGGCAACTTGTTGCCCGCCATCGTCAAGACGGTGTGTGTTGACATCAACCCGGCTGTGGTCACGAAGCTCTCCGATCGCGGGACCTTCCAAGGGATTGGCATTGTCTCCGACGCAGCCTCTTTCCTCCGCGAACTCTGCTCCGCCCT
>CAZUWM010000115.1:0-1819 GCA_964624155.1 uncultured Planctomycetales bacterium | reverse complement strand
ATGTGTCGGCCCACCTACTACACGATCGCCTACGAAATCAACCCGTGGATGCGCCTCACCAGACAGACGGTTCATCGAGTGGCACTCCGTCAATGGCACCAGCTCTATCGTCTCCTCACCCATCGCCTGCGAGTCCGTGTGCGGTTGGTGCGATCGGTCAAGGGGCTTCCGGATCTCGTGTTCACCGCCAACGCCGGCTTGGTCATCGGACGCACCCTGATCAGAAGCAACTTCCGCTTTCCAGAACGCCAAGGCGAGGAAGCTGTCGTGGAGCAAGACTTCCGAGAGCGCGGATACCGCATCGTCCGCTTGCCGCGGAGATTTAATTTCGAGGGAGAAGGCGATGCGTTATGGATCGGATCGGTCTTGCTGATGGGATTCCGATTCCGCTCCGATGCCACGGTTCATGAACGCCTGAGTCGTCTCCTGCGATGCGAGGTCTTGCCAGTGGAACTCACGGACAAACGTTTCTATCATCTGGATACGTGCTTCTGTCCGCTGGGGCCGACGACAGCCTTGTGGTATCCGGGGGCGTTTGATCGCTATGGACGGAAGGTGATTGAGTCGCGTGTGCCGGAGCTGATCGCCGCCTCGGAATCCGATGCCCTGCGATTCTGCTGCAATAGTGTCGTCGTCGCACGAGACGTCGTGATGCCGTCGGGTGTTTCAAACTCATTGAAGCGAAGGTTGGATAGACGAGGATGGACGGTTCACGAAGTGGAGCTGTCGGAATTCCTCAAAGCCGGCGGTGCTGCGAAATGTCTCGTGTTACGGCTGAGGTGAGGCGAGTAGTTGGTCGATCTTGGCGGCGAGGATGAAGTCGTTTTCGGAGAGGCCGCCGATGGCGTGGGTGGACAGCTCAATCGCCAGGCGGCGGTAATTGGTCAGATGCAGATCCGGATGGTGATCCTCGGCTTCGGCGATTGGGGCGATGCGCTGCAGCAGACTGATGGCCTCCAGAAAGTCTTTGCACTTCACGACCTTGCGAATCGCTTTGCCCCCTGCCTGCGCCGTGCCTGGCGCGGCAGGCAGGTCAATGAGTTCCCAGCCTTGAAGCTCCTCGAGTAAGGTGCTGGCCGCGCTCGCCGGAAGCGGTTCAGCGCCTCCTTCGCACGGCTTGCACTTCCGACTGGCTAATGGCTCCATTTACGAAGGTCGTTTGACATCGAGGATGAGGTACGGCACGACCGATTTGGGCAGCGCCAGCGTGAACCGCTCGCCCTTCTTTTTCCCCAAGAGGCTCTTCCCTAACGGGGACTCGATGGAGAGCTTGCCGTTCTGCGGATCGGCTTCCTCGGATCCGACGAGGACGTAACTGAATTCGTCCTTCGTCTGCAGATCGCGCAAGGTCACTTGCACGCCGATTCGCGCCTCATCCTGCGCCACCGGCAA
This sequence comes from uncultured Planctomycetales bacterium, assembly GCA_964624155.1. Lineage (GTDB taxonomy): Bacteria > Omnitrophota > Gorgyraeia > Aquiviventales > Aquiviventaceae > CAZUWM01. The sequence goes on along the minus strand of CAZUWM010000115.1, from coordinate 427 downwards.
GTCATCGATGAGTTGGACCTGGGTCAGCTTGGCGTCCAACTCGGAGAGACGCTGCGTGACGTGCTGCAGGCGCTCCCGCGCCGCGTGATATTCCGCGTTTTCCCGCAGATCCCCCAGTCCGCGGGCCCGCTCCACTTCATCCAGGAGCTCGCGGCGCTGTCTCTGCAGAGCCTTGAGTTCGTCCTGCAATTTCTTGAGGCCTTCCTTGGTCAGATAGGTGTAGCCCATGGCTATCAGCCTAATCCAGAAGGGTCAGGCGTGTCAACGGGCGAGGAAGAGTTGCTGGCGAATGGCGTCGAAGAGTTTGGCGTGCCAACGTTCTCGGCAAAATCGCACGCTTACTTCGTGTAGCGAGGCTTCTCTTCGGCAGGTGCAGGAGCTGACCGGCGGACCGCCGCCGACTCGCCGGAGGTGGAGACGTCGATCG
>CAZUWM010000114.1:0-3207 GCA_964624155.1 uncultured Planctomycetales bacterium | reverse complement strand
AGCAGCGCCGCCTGGAACAACGCCTGCACATGCGCTGATGACGGCCACGATCTGCGTAGGTTCCACTACCTACCAGTTCCCAGACACCATCCAGCTCAGCGGCGGCATGACGATAGAACGACCTCTAGCAACTGGCGTTAAAACTCGCCTTATTGTCGGCTACCGGCCTTGTACGGGGAGCATTACAAGGCGCGTGTGAACCGCCATGAAACGCTGCGGGTTCCACCCCTCTCAGGTCTAGTCGTTCATGCTGAAGCTGGAGGGTGTCGTCGCAGGATACGGGCAGACGGAGTGCCTCAAGGGGATTACCCTAGAGGTGCGGGCGGGAGAAATCGTGGCGCTGCTCGGGGCCAATGGGGCGGGGAAGACGACCACGCTGATGACGATCTCAGGCGTCGTGCGTGCGCGTCGAGGGACGATCTGCTTCGCGGATGAGCGGATCGATCAGTGCCCCCCGGAGGGGGTCGCCGCGCGCGGCATCAGCCACATTCCTGAGGGGCGCCGCATCTTTCCGCGCTTGAGCGTGCTCGAAAATCTCCAGCTTGGTGCGTATCTCCGCACGGACCGTCAGGGGATCGCCCAGGATCTGGATCGGGTGTGGGAGTTATTCCCACGATTGCGCGAACGTCGGCAGCAACTAGCCGGGACCCTCTCCGGCGGCGAGCAGCAGATGCTGGCGATGGGTCGAGGATTGATGGGACACCCCAGGCTGTTGTTGCTGGATGAGCCCTCGCTCGGCCTGGCGCCGAAGCTGGTCCAACTGATTTTTGAGATCATTCAGCGGATCAATCAGTCCGGCATCCCAATCCTGCTCGTCGAGCAGAATGTCCGCATGGCGTTAGGCGTGGCCCATCGCGGTTACATCTTGGAGACTGGGCAGATCACGATGACGGACGTCGCACGGCAGCTTGCGAACAACCCGCGCGTCAAAGCCGCGTATCTGGGGGGATGATGGAGACCCTCATCGAGTTCGTGTCCAAGCTGTACCAATTCGATGAGCTCATTCGATGGGGTGGGTACACGGTTCTGGTGGTGATCGTCTTTGCTGAGACCGGCTTGCTCGCGGGCTTTTTCCTTCCGGGCGATTCACTTCTGGTGACCGCCGGCTTGTTGGCATCGTCAGACGGAATCCTCAACATCTGGGGGCTGGTCGTGGCGTTGTCACTGGCCGCGATTATCGGGGATAGCACCGGCTATGCGATTGGCTATCATGTGGGCCCGAAGGTGTTCAATCGGGAGAGTTCCTGGTTGTTCCACAAGGACCATCTCATTCGCACCCGCCGCTTCTACGAGAAGTACGGGGCCAAGACGATCGTCTTGGCGCGGTTCGTCCCCATCGTGCGGACGTTTGCTCCCACCGTGGCGGGGGTCGGAAAGATGGAGTACCGCCGCTTCTTGTGCTTCAACGTGATCGGTGGGATCGGCTGGGTCGTCAGCATGACCTGGGCGGGGTATTGGCTGGGGCACGCGATTCCGGCGGTCGAAGCCAAGCTCCATTGGGTCATCGGGATCGTCATTCTCCTGTCGTTCCTTCCACTCGTGCGCGAGTGGTGGGTCGCTCGTCACTCGAGGACGTCAAAGGAGGCGTCGTGATGGCGCAGACCGCACCCCTCATGGAGCCGCATCGGGCGCAGTGGAAGACGCGCATCGGCTTTCTCTTAGCCGCCGCCGGCTCGGCGGTGGGGCTTGGGAACATCTGGCGCTTTCCGTACCTCGCATATCAGCACGGCGGCGGGGCGTTCCTCGTGCCCTACGTCATCGCGTTGCTCACCGCCGGCATCCCGCTGCTCATCCTGGAGTTTGGATTAGGTCACAAGATGCGCGGCTCCGCCCCGATGTCATTCGCCAAGGCTGATCCTCACTGGGAATGGCTGGGCTGGTGGATGGTGACCTTCGTGATGTTCGGCATTGTGCTGTATTACTCCGTCGTCATTGCGTGGTGTGTCTGTTATCTGGGCTACTCGCTCACCCTGGCATGGGGCACCGATCCCAACACGTTCTTTTTCCAGCACTTCCTCGGGGCGACCGCCGGCCCACACCTGATCGGCGACATCCGCAGCCCCATCCTCCTGGGGCTTGTCATCGTCTGGGTCGTCAACTGGGCGTGCGTCTTCTTCGGTGTTGAGCATGGCATCGAGCGGGCGAACAAGGTGTTCATGCCGCTGTTATTCGTATTGCTTTTTGTGTTGGTTGGATGGACGATGACGCTCCCCGGGGCCTGGGAGGGTATCGGGACGTATCTGAGGCCGGACTTCGCGAAGCTCGCGAAGCCGGCGGTGTGGATCGACGCCTACTCGCAAGTCTTCTTCAGCCTCAGCGTGGGTTTCGGCATCATGATCGTCTACGCCTCGTATCTGCCGCGCAAGACGGACATCAGCCGCAGCGCCTGCCAGGTGGCGCTGATGGATACGCTGGTCGCCTTCATCGCTGGGCTGGCCGTCTTTGGGACGCTCGGCTACATGATGACCAAGACCGGCAAGCCGCTCGCCGAGCTCGTGCAGCACGGCATCGGCTTGGCGTTCGTCGCGTATCCGCAGGCGATCAGCCTGCTGCCGGGGTTGGCTTCGGTGTTCGGCGTGGTGTTCTTCCTCACGCTGACCTTCGCCGGCATCACCTCGTCCATGTCGATCCTCGAGGCCTTCACGGCGGCTGTCATGGATAAGTTTCATTACCCGCGCAAGGCCGTGGTGACCGTCCTGTCGATCGTGGGGTTTCTGGGCGGGATCATCTTCGCCACCGGCGGCGGCCTGTCCTGGTTGGATCTCGTGGATCATGCGCTCAGCCACTACGGGCTCTTTCTCGCGTGTCTGTTGCAGTGCCTCGTGGTCGGGTGGCTGGCGAAAGGACTCCATCTGCGCGAGTACGTCAACGAACACTCCTCGTTTGCGTTGGGACGCGGCTTCGATATCCTCGTGCGCTTCGTCATCCCCGCGGTGATCCTCGTGTTGCTGGGCAACGACTTCACCAAGGACATCCGGCAGCCCTACGGCGGCTATCCGTGGATGGCGATCGTGCTGATCGGCCGCGGCTGGCTGCTCCTGACGCTGATCGCCGCGCTCTTCGTCGCCATGCGCCCCTGGCGCAAGCCCCTCAAGAACGGTGAGTGAGAAAGGCGGAAAACTGGCCTTGACAGTGGACATAGAAGGCGTATGATAGCCACGACAATTAGATCGCCCGTGCTACGTTTGAAGGGGGAACTGGCACGTT
>CAZUWM010000113.1:0-3227 GCA_964624155.1 uncultured Planctomycetales bacterium | reverse complement strand
CGGTAGATCGTGACGTGCTTGGAGCGATCATCAATCGTAAACAGCACGCGGTAGTCGCCGACCCGAAGCCGGTAGCCCTCCTCACCGGTGAGTTTTTCAACCTGAGGATGACGCGGCTGTTCGGCCAACGCTTCGATGCGCTGGAGAATCAGCCGGCGGAACTCGCGAGGAATGGGACGCAGGTCTTTCTCAATGCGGCGATCGTAGAGGAGGGTGTACACGCGTCAAATGAGTCGTTGATGTTTCAGACGCGAGAGCAGTTCGGCATGAGACACCGTGCCGCGGCTGGTGCGAATCGCTCGCTTGAGCGCTCTCGCATCGTCTCGGTCATCGAGCAGACGCATGAGCCGCTGGTAATCGAGGATCGACAGAACGACCGCTTGCGGCTTGCCACGCTCATCAACGAGGAAATGGTTTGGTTTGACGTGAACGTTCATGACAAGCCTAGTATAACTGAACTTGACGCAAGAACGCAAGGATCAGGGGATCGAGGCGTGAGATGAACAGCGTAGAGAAGTGGGTAAATAGGGGACACAAACAAATTTGTCGGCCGAGGGGAAATATGTTTGTGTCCCCGATTGTGCGGTGGGTTGTACCGGTGGCGGTGCCGGCCACGATGACGCTGCTGCTGGGCCTGACCCTCCAACCGCTGTCCTCAAGTGGGCTGCGGGCCTGCCCCACCTGGCTGGAGCTCTGCGCCTACGCGGATGAGCAGGCCCCGAATCTACAGGCTCATGACGTGGAGGTCGCGGATGAGTTTGATCCTTCGACTCCGCTCAGGACAGGGGTGAAGGAGGCGCAGCAGGGCAACGCGGCAACCTACGGCGTCAATCCAACGGCGCGTGTGAGTCGCACATCCACTTCGCGCTGGATGGAGGGGCTGATGCGTCCGAGGCGTCTGCGCACCAATGAGCGGTGGAGCGTGAGCAGCTTGCCGCATTTCACGACCGACTCAGTCCTCAGGCCGCTTGCCTTGAAATCCGGGTGGACGCTTGGGAATAACCAATCAGTCGGGCTAAGCGGCGATCTGGTGACCGAGGAGATAAAGGCCACCATCACATCAGTCCCTTGTGGATCAGGCGAGACGACGAGCGCCGGACGAACCTTCTTGTCGCTGAGATCGGTAAAGGGGAACGGCACCAGCACGATGTCGCCGCGTGCCAGCGCCATGCCGCTAGACGGGTTCGCCGTCCGTGGGCTGGTAGAGGTCTTCCGCGGGGTCGGCCAGGAAGTCGAAGCTGTGACCCTTCATGGCCGACTGGGCGATGGCCTGAGTGGGAATGTCGTCGTCTTCCGCAGGGAACACCGCGATCAGCACCGGTTGGTGCTCGCGCAACCGCAGCTTCTTCAGCGGTCTCAGGACACCCGCTTCGTAAATGGCTCGAAACGTGTGCATCGGACAAGCTCCACACCAAGAGTAGCAGACTCAGCCGAGAGCGTCAAGACGTTGATCGGATGGGTTGATGAATGGCTGGTGCCATCCGCGTGGGCAGATGAGTTCGAGGTGAAGATCGTGGCCCTGACGCCGCAATGCCAGTCCCAACGACGTCGGGACATCGGCGTCAAGCAGGAGCTTCATCCAGGCGAAGCGGCCTGCGGAAACACGTCTTGCTCGTCAGCGAGAAGGGCGGCGTACTGGAGACACGCGTGGAGATCAGCTTCCGTCAGGGGAGGGTATTCCCGAAGCACCTCTGAGATGTTGAGCCCACTGGCAAGCGCCTCCAACACGACGTACACCGGCGTCCGCGTCCCCTTGATGCAGGGCTTGCCATGTTGGACCGATGGGTTCACGACGATGCGCTCAAGCAACGATTTCTCCATCACGCCATCAAGCATAACAAGTTGGACGAGCGTCGTCAAGCGATGGATCGCATGGGCAAGCGACTGGTTGATCCCAAGCGCGTATGCCGATGAGTTTGAGGTGAAAGAAGACCTCACGGTCACGGGCACCGGCGGCACGCTGAAGAATCCGAACCTGGAAGTGAAGGGCAACGCCGCCATCGTCAAGGACCTGTTCATCCATGACGGCAGCTTCGGCGGCCCCTTCGGCGGCATCGGGCGGTACGAAAACCTGGCGGTGCAGTCGGAAGCGTTGAACACGACCTGGACGGCGACGGGCGCGGTGGTGACGGCGAATCCCTCCGGCGCGAACCCCGCGCCGAACGGGACGACGGGCACCGCCGATGAGATTGATTTCGTGGCCGCCGCGGGCAACCTCGTCAAGCAGGATGTGGCCCAAATGGCCAACACCACGGCCTACACCCTCTCGGTCTGGGCCAAAGCCGCCTCCGGAAGCCCGAAGTTCCGGTTCATCCTGGATGACGACGGCACCGCCGGCGGCGAGAAATACTCCGCCGACCTGACGACCTCCACCACCTGGCAGCGGTACTCCGCGACGATGACCACCGGCACCACCGCCGCCGGGGACTACGTGGGGGTCGCGAACCACTCTGGCGGTACCGACGAAGCCAACATCTACTTCTGGGGCTTCCAACTGGAGAAGAGCAGCACCGCGGGGGTCTACGTCCGCACCACCACGACCGCGGTGACCGCCGGCACAGGGGCGGTGACCGATGGGGTCCCGACGATTACCAGCAGCGGCAACGCCGCCACCGCCACGAAGCTTGAGACGGCTCGGACGATTAACGGCGTGCCCTTCGATGGGACCGCCAACATTACGCTGCCCGCGCCCACACCCGCCGCCCATGCGGCCTCGCACGTGACGGGCGGCACGGACGTGATCGCCACGGCGGTGGCAGGGGGTAATGCCGGGCTCCTGAGCGGGGCGGATAAGAGCAAGCTGGATGGGATCGCGGCAGGGGCGGCGGACACCACCAACGACGCCTGGAGCGGGACGACCGACATCACCATGACCTCCGGCAACGTCGGCATCGGGACGACGAGTCCAGGATTTGGTTTAGAGATTAAAGGAGCCTATCCGACCGGGTACATAAGAGTAGAGCGAACAGGTGTGGATGGAGCCGGTGCGGCGGGAGTAGCCAGCTTTGGTTCAGACGCTAAAACTGCGAACGATGCAATGATTTTAGCTCTGAACGGAAGAGACAGTGCTGGGAACGACCAGTCCTATGCTCAAGTTAGAGCGAAGGTAATTTCTGGAACTTCAGGCAGCGAGCAGGGGGAACTTCAGTTCTGGACAATAAACAACGGCACATTGGCTCAACAAGTCACGGTAGATAAAACCGGCAACGTCGGCATCGGGACGACGG
>CAZUWM010000112.1:0-3293 GCA_964624155.1 uncultured Planctomycetales bacterium | reverse complement strand
GGATGGCTCTGGTGCCGTGGTGACATTCGTCGGCGTCGTGCGAGCAGATCGGGACAGTCAGCGTGTCATCCACGCCCTCTTCTACGAGGCGTATCCCGAGATGGCCGAGCACCTCCTCCAGCGTCTGATCAGTCAGGCGAGGGCTCGGTGGTCACTGGACGCGGTGCAGGTCCAGCATCGTCTCGGCTTGGTGGAAGTCGGCCAGATCAGCGTGGTGGTTGTGGTGAGCGCCCAGCACCGGGCTCAAGCGTATGCCGCCTCGCAGTTTCTCATCGAGCGGATCAAGCACGACGTCCCCATCTGGAAGCGCGAGCACTACGATGATGGGACATCCCAGTGGGTAACTTGTGTTCCAGAGCTCTTGGACGTCGCCCCCGCCTGCCCCGATGTCTGCGGGGCGGGCAGGGACCCATCAGGAGCGAACCATGCTGACGTATGAACAGGCGTTGAAACGCATCCTGGACGCGACCCCTGCGTCTCGGATGGCCGTTGTGCCGCTGCGTGCATCACTCAACCTTGTGCTGGGCCGACCGGTCATTGCGCGCTGTGACTTGCCACAGTTCGACAACAGCGCGGTCGATGGGTACGCGATTCGCCTGCCTGCCGCGCCCCACACGACGAACGGCCATGCTGCTCATGCGACGTTACACGTCGTCGGCAAGGCGGAGGCGGGACGGCCGTGTAGCACTCCTGTGCGACAGGGGCAGGCCGTGCGCATCTTGACCGGCGCTCAGGTTCCTCAGGGAGCCGACGCCGTCGTCATGCAGGAGCACGCGATTCAACAGCACCGTCAGCTCGTGATCCGACGCTGGCCAACACCTGGGCAGAACATCCGCCGACGGGGCGAGGATCTCCGGACAGGGACCCGTGTCCTGAACGCCGGCACACGGCTTCGGCCTCAGGAGATTGGACTGCTGGCGGCCCTTGGAATCGCTACGGTACCCATCTACCCGCGGCCGACCGTGGCAATTCTGACCACCGGCGACGAGCTCAGGTCCCCAGGAAGCCGTTTGAAGCCTGGCCAAATCTATGAGAGCAACGGACCGCTGCTTCGTGCACTCGTCCAGCAGGCTGGAGCACATACGATTGACCTTGGCATGGGCCGTGACACCATCGCCTCGCTGACCCAAAAGATTCGCCGGGGATTAGTGTGGGATCTCTTGGTCATCTCAGGAGGGGTCTCAGTCGGTGAGAAGGACTTGGTTCGGATCGCGGCACAACGCTGCGGTGTTCGGCAACTCCTCTGGCGGGTGAACATCAAGCCCGGCATGCCGCTGTTTGTTGGCACGCATCGCCGGACGCTGATCTTTGGCCTGCCAGGCAATCCGGTATCGGTTTTTGTCGCGTTTGAGGAATTTGTGAAGCCGGCGCTGTATCGGCTCATGGGGCGCGGGTGGCAAGATCCCTATGCGGAGCCGGCCGTCCTCACCGAGGATCTCCGGATCTCTCGCACGCGGCGGACGCATTTCGTCCGCGTCCGGTGTTCTCAGCAGAATCAGCTGGTCGCTGAGCCCCTAGACGGGCAAGGCTCGCATCGGCTGCGCACTCTTGTGGAGGTTGATGGATGGATTCGGCTGGTGTCCAGCGATGGGCCGTGGTCAGCGGGAACGCAGGTGTGGGTCAAGCGGGGGTCTGCGTGATGGTCCCACCACCTGCCAGCGGCCCAATGGGCCCCCGACAATGTCGGGCCGCTACCGGCGGCCTGGCAGGTGGTGGGATGGTCATCTCGGGATGCATCCTCGCAGGCGGCACGTCCAGCCGGATGGGGCGCGATAAAGCTTTTCTTCCCATTGGGTCTCGCCCGCTGATCGAGCTGGTTGTGCAGCGCCTACGGCCATTTGTGGAGCGCATGGTGATCATCGGCAATGCGCACAACCTGCAGCGCCTTCGAGATACGGTGTCGGCCGATGCGATTGTGACGGATGTGCAGCCGGGAGACGGACCGTTGATGGGAATCTACACAGGGCTCCTGCACGCCGAGACGGCGTGGAATCTCTTTCTCCCATGCGATATGCCCTGGGTCGATGGGCGCTTGATTGAGCGGTTGGCCGATGCCTGTCATGGGGATGCTGAGGTGATCGCCAGCTTGCATCCGACAGAGGGCATCCAGCCGTTTCCCCTCCTCTGCCACGTGAAGGCCTGCCGCACGATCGGCGCCTTGCTGGATCGGGGAGAGCGGGCTCTTCAGGTGTTGCTTCGCCAACCTGGCGCGCAGCGCATCACCATCGATGAGCCTGAGCTTTGGCGCTCCTTCACGAACGTCAACACCGTAGCCGACTATGCCAAACTCACCGAAGCGACTGTCGCACCTTGATCGAAACGGGCGCGCCCGGATGGTTGACGTCAGCGCCAAGACGCCAACACGCCGGCGAGCACTCGTCGAAGGAACTCTTGTCCTCTCCCCCACGGCCTTCGTCGCGATCCAACGCCATGCGCTCATGAAAGGAGATCCCTTCACGGTCGCGAAACTGGCGGGCTTGCAAGCGGCGAAACGGACCGATGAACTCATCCCCTTGTGCCATTCGCTGCCGCTGGAGCATCTCGACATCGTGTTTGAGCCGGATGCTCAGGCCTGCGCGATTCGGGTGGTCTGCGAGGCGACGACGACAGCGAAGACCGGTATTGAAATGGAAGCCATGACCGCCACGTCGGTCGCCCTGCTGGCTCTCTACGACATGGTCAAAGGCATCGATCCGGCAGCGACGATCACGGATCTTCGGCTCCTGCGGAAAACCGGCGGCACACACGGGTTCCGGAGGTCGCCGTGATGCGTACAGCTGTCGTCACGGTGAGTGACCGATCCTTCCGAGGCGAACGGCCTGATGTCAGCGGGCCACTGCTCAAGGCGCTGTTGGAGGGCGCAGGAGCCGAGGTGGCTGAAACGACTGTCGTGCCTGACGATCCGGCGGTGATCGCGCAGGCGCTGATTCGCCTCGCCGATGAGGTCCGCTGCGAGCTGATCGTCACGACGGGAGGCACCGGCCTGTCGCCGCGCGACACCACCCCGGAAGCCACCAAACAGGTCATTGACAAGGACGTGCCAGGGATGGAAGAGGCCATTCGACAGGAAAGCCTGAAACAGACGCCGTTTGCGATGCTCTCGAGAGGGGTTGTGGGCGTGCGCGGACAGACGTTGATCCTCAACTTCCCCGGCAGCCCGAAGGCGGTGAAGGAGTGCTTTGCCGTCGTCGAGCCGGTCCTGGCCCATGCCGTGAAGCTGCTGCGCGATGACAATCCTTACACCGAGACCGACCACTCATCCCACCACCTGTCTGAAGCTGCCGAAGGCAGCT
>CAZUWM010000111.1:0-3322 GCA_964624155.1 uncultured Planctomycetales bacterium | reverse complement strand
TTGATCTGGGTCAGCCGACCACCTCGCTCATGCCTCGCGTCTACGACACGACATCGCTGACGCTTCCGACCACGACACTGGGAACGGCGCCGACGCTCACCACCTTCATGAGTCTCGCGCAGCTACCGAGTGACTTGAATCCACCTCCGGCACTACCCGCGGTGTCGGTACCGAGCCAACCGTTGCTGCCGGCAATGAGCGCGGCGATCTCAGGGATCGATGTACGGGCCGGGCCACAAACCACCACGGTCCGACCGCCTGACTTTACCCTTCCTCTCAATCAACCCACCGTCAACATTCCAAGCCCGCAATTGCCGAACCTGAATTGGACCCCCTACGATCTCGCGAACCAAGGCCCCGCCACGATCACATGGTCACAGTCACCTGCGGTGTTTGCCACATCGGTCACCGCACCCAAGGCTCCTGAGTCTCCGGCAGCGTCAGCCATGGTCTCGATGCCTCAGGCTCCCAACGCGCCGATTGCGCCGATGGTTCGAGCTGAGGTGCAAGCGCCGAGTGCGTCCTCCGTGACGACCAGCCCGGCCGTCACCACGACCATCACGGTTGACGCCTCTCGTCAGGTGAGAGAACCTGCTGTCCCCGCTGTTCCACGGGTCAGCGAGCCGAGCGCACCGCAACTTCCTGTTACCGCATCGAGCGGGACAGCGATACTGACGACACTCAACCTTGCGCCGGTCGCACTGGCCCAGCCGGTGAGCCGTCCGCAGTTTGAGACGGTCGTCACGACGATCCGTGAACAACTGCCGCCGAATCTTCGAACCGAATTTGATCAGCGCCTTCACAATTTCCAGTACAACGGCAGGACGTACGACCTGTTGACGCCAGGGTCAACACCGATTCCGAACGTCACGCAGGCTCGTCAGGAATTCTTGAACCAGCAGCTCCGGGCTCCCGTTCACGAGATCGTGCCGCAGATTTTGGCGCCCGCCATCAGCGCGCAGGGCGCGCTGCAGCCCAATCGCTTGGCGACCATCACACCACCCAGCGCGCCGGCAGCGCCCCAGGTTCCCACAACCGTTTCTTTCGCGCAGCCGACTGTGCCACTTCCGACAACGATTCAGCCGCCGCAGATATCAGGGTTAGCTCCGACGGATCGCGTCTTCGTGGATCGCGGGTTGGGCGCCGTGGTGGTGATCACGGACACTGCGGTTCGGGCACAGCACCAGGGGATTCCGCCGGCGGTTGGACGAGACATCACGCCGTCCAGTCTCTCGATGGAGGGTCGCGCGCCGATCGTGCCGGATGCGTTCGGCGCCCGACGTTTCCCAGACGCTCCGCAAGCGCCGGTGGTCGGGTCGTCGCTGCGCACGCCGCCATCAGTTCCTGGGGCTGGGGTGCAGATTCCGGTGGCATTCGGGCCGGCTGAAACCTTCACACCACCCAGCCGATCGGTGCCGGGTGTCCCAACGGTCACCGCGCTTCCGGCACCGCTTTCGCAGCAGCAAATCCAGGAGTTCTTCTTGCCGATTTCGCCGGCGGGCAGCGCAGTTCCGGTGTTCATGATCGGCCCCAACAACGTGTTGACCAAAGTCGACACCGCCGAGCCAGTTACCCTCAAACAAGTGCGGGAAGGATTGGGGCGCGACTACACCATCGTGCAGGGGAGCGACGGGGTGAAGTACGTCGCCCTCAACCCAACGGCGCAGCCGGCGGAGCGCGGGATCACGCCTACAACGACGGCGTCATTCGATCGCGGCACGCCAATCAGACCACTGGCTTCCCCGGTCGAGCGGGTCACGGAGCGAGTTTTCACCGTCATCGAGTCGATCTATCGCACGACCCAGCCGCCTCAAACAAGTGTCAGACACTTTACAGAGGTTCCTCCCGCACAAAAAGTGTCTGACACTTCCGCGTCCACTTCCGCGCAGCAGCCGGTGACGGCGACGCCAGCGACGGTAGAGCGCAACATCGTGCCTCCGACGACGTCGTTCGAGCGCGGCACACCGGTCGAGGTGACGTTCCCACAGGAACGGCAGCTTCCATTGCCTGCGCCGCGCGAGATCGCCTCGCCAATCGGCCCGCTCGCTTCCAGCGAGCGAACGGCGACAGCGGAGGGCCTGGCGGCGGTGGCGGCGAGGCCTGAAACGCAGCTCGTAGCTCAGGTGTTCCAACGGGTTCAGGAAGGGCGGTCGTACGAGGCCGCCGTCCGCGACGTCGTGCCCACCCAAGCGGCGCTTAACAGATTAGTAAGCGAATTCCAGATTATTCAGCACAACAGCGATCGCGCGCTCACCGTTCCGCAAGTCGAAGCGATGATGGAAACCCGGCTGGCGGCGATCCGCGTGCAGGAAAGCGTCATAGACGCGGCGGGGGGTCGGGCCTTGAAGGAGGGCGGAGACAAAGACGTTCGTATCAACGACGGCGAGTACGCTCAGAGTGCTCCTCGCGGACCGTCTCGCACAGACGGCGAATCTCGCGGGTCGACAACGGACGTTGGGCAAATCGCTGCCGGAGTTTCGTCACCAACGGCTCCCAGCGGGCCTGTCGGGTCTGGCGATCGAGTTTCTCAGCCAGACGCAACTTCGCCGATGTCGGGAGTCGTTCGACAAGCTGGTCAACCAACTGCTCAGCCTGACGAGGCAAAAATTCAAGCGAAACCTTTTGCATCGCACCCTCCCATCTCTCAAGATACCGCAGATGTCTCGGCTCGTCAAGAGCCAGCATCTGGGATGCAGGGATCGTCAGCCTCAACACAGCCGTTGGATCAGACCACACAGGACGAGAAGAAAGACAAGGGGGGAGGGGGCGGGGGAGGGATTGGGATCGGGGGCGGGATTGGCAAGGGCATGGGTGGTGGCGGGCGGATCATTCCGCCGCCGGTGGTGAAGCCGATATTGCCGTTGCAATCGGTCCTGGGGCCGAAGATCTTTGAAGCGTTGAGTCAGCGGATAGGCGTCGAACAGGCGAATGCCCTCGCCAGCTTCCTCGAAGCGTTATGGGAAGAAGGCGTCTTTCGCGGACTGCTCCTGACGGGGCTGATGACTGTGGTGACGGCGGTATTGGGTTTTTCCGTCATGGGCATCGCGTTCGCGGTGATCTTCCAGGCCGTGGTATTTGCCGGTCTCCACTATTTCACCGCTCGGGAAGAGGCTGCTGAGCAAGGCATCGAGTTGTCCTTCGCGGACTTTGTGTTGAGCGTCCAGTTCTTGAGTCACCTGGCCTTCGGCTTGGTGACCGGCTCGATCAGTGCGGCGATCTTCGTCGGGACCGGCGGGTTGGCCAAGGTTGGCCTCTTGAGTCTCCTGTCCGCCATGAGTGCTAGTGTTTCACCGACCGTGCTCCTGCATACCGTCAACAACAT
>CAZUWM010000110.1:0-3338 GCA_964624155.1 uncultured Planctomycetales bacterium | reverse complement strand
GTTCGGGGGACCCTATCAAGGAAACGGGACTCCCGCCGTCGGCGGAGATCAATCTGTTGGCCGTATTGTTGGACGTGCCAGGCCCCATCGCTTCAGGACGCGCCAGAGGTGCCCTTTGTGATACGTGACTCCAGCTCGCCTGAGAAGGGCGATCGCGGTTTCCGTGATCCGATAGGGACGCCAGAGGTAGTCCTGATACCGCTCATAGGCTTGAGCAAAGCGCGGATCTTCACGCCTTCGATCCAGCAGGTACGGCTGACGGGCCTTGCGGGCTTCGATGTCTTGCAGCTCTGCCAGGAACTGTGCATCCGGCTTGCTTTCATCCAGCCATACCTGCAACTTCCGCACGATCTGTTGCTCCTGGGCCAGGGAGAGCTTCCGGGGACGCCCAGGAATCGGTTTGGGGGCGAGGCCCGGGCCGCCGCGTTCTCGATACGCCCTCGACCAGCGAAGGACTGTCCGTTGCGATACGCCCACCCGGCGGGCAACGGCCGAGGAGCTGGAGTGCTGCAGCAACGTGACAGCCTGTTGGCGTTGGGCGAGCCGCTTCGCCGCTCCGTGTGGTCTCATACTATGGAAGATACCTGGTCAGGAGGGGCTATGACAATCTTTATACGACGAAGTCTTACGCTTACGAGAATCGACGATATACTTGATAGTGGAGGCTCAGAACAGGCCTCGCCTCCCCCGATTCGCGGGGTGAGGAGAAAAATTCGAGGAGCCCTTAGCACACTGAAATTGGCCCGGTATACTTGACGTGACAAGCTAGAGGTCTCAGTACCACCTGTAGCAAACTTCCGCGGTGAATTACCGAGAGTTTGCAACCGGAAGGCATGGTTGCAACTCTCGGTTTTTTGTTTGGCTAAGACACGAACCCAAAGGAGTGAATCCCCAATGACCGACACGTTCTGTGCTGAAGCGCATCAGGCGGAGTTCCTGAAGCTGCTCTTTGCGACCCTCGATGGAGCGATGATTGAAGTCCGCTGCCTCAGGGAACCGCGGGACCAGGGGGACAAGCCCGCGTCGCGTTCCACCTTCCATCGCAGCGTGCCTGAAACACTCGCTGGACTGCCAAAAACCCTGGCCCAACAAACCGGCTACGGCATTTTCGTCGGCGTCTGCCCGAGAAGTCAGTTGGACGGGACGAAAGGGTCCATCAAGCAGGTGCATGCGCTCTGGGTCGATCTGGATGCCAAGCACGTTCCAGGCGGCAAGGAGGCGGCGTTGGAGATCCTGCGGACATTTCCTCTCCCCTGCACGCTGTTGGTGGACAGCGGCCATGGCTGCCATGCGTACTGGCGACTGGCGGAGCCGGTTCCTATTCGGAGCCAGGCGGATATTGATGTCGTGGAAGCATGTCTGCGACGGCTCACCAGCGCCCTCCGCGGTGATCCGGCAGCCTGCGAGCTGGCTCGGGTGTTGCGGCTTCCCGGAACGTGGAACCTCAAAGACCCCGACCATCCGGTTCCGGTGCGGATCATGGAGCTGGCTCCAGAGCGCCGGTATCGCCTCGCCGAGTTCGACAAGGTGCTGCCGCCGGTAGACCACAACGCTCCTGCGGCAATGTCCAATCCCCCTGGTTGGGTGGCGGACCTGTTGCAACAACTGAAAGACGGCGAGCGGGGTGACTGCCACCATGTCTTTGTGAAGCTGGCTGGCCGGCTGATCCACGCGGGGATGGGGCCGGAGGAAATCAAAACGTGGTTGACGCTTCTTCTGTCGCAGGTCTCACACGATGATCACCAGTTTGACGAACAGAAACTGGAGGCGCTGGTTGACGACGTGTGCCGGCGGTATCCCGCAGCTCAATCCGATTCGGTCATCCATACGGCTACTGCATCGACCGAATCGAAGTGGCGCACAGCGAAGGAATTCCTCCAACAGGCTCAGTGGGTGGAGATTCCCTGGGCATGGGAGGGCTACCTGGCCAGAGGGCTCACAACGCTGCTCTCAGCCCGGGCCAAGATCGGCAAGACCACCCTGCTGTTTCATCTCTTGCAGGCTCTGCTGAGCGGTCAGACCAGGTTCATGGATCGGCGGCTCCAGTTCAAAGGCAAGGTCCTCCTCCTGACCGAGGAACCCAAGGAAGTGCTGACCAGGCGGCTGGAGCGTTTTGGCCTTGTGGGAGACGAGCTGTTGATCATCCGGCAGTTTGACGTGCGCAGCTGGCCTGAGACGCTGGGGCAAGTCCGGTTGGCGATCGAACGGGAAGGCGTCTCCTTGGTCGTGCTGGATGTCATCGACAAGTTCTGGAGTCTGAAGGATGAAAACGAAGCCCAAGAAGTCGTCCAGGCGCTGAAGCCGTTGCAGGCGATTATCCAGGAGCACAACGCAGCGCTCCTCATCCATCACCACCTGCGCAAGCAGCCGGGGGATGAGGGAACGGCGCACCGCGGCTCTGGCGCGTTGGTGGGAGCAGTGGACATCGCGTTGGAACTCTACGGCCATTCCAAGACGACTACCCAGCGGATCTTGAAGGCGATGTCCCGCTTGGAAGAGACCCCAACAGAACTTGTCCTCGAACTGACTCCACAAGGCTATGCGTGTCTTGGAGGCCCTGTGGTGGTCGAGCGAGAGGAACGCAAGCGCGAGATCGTGACCGTTCTGCCAGAGGCGGAGGAGCAGGCCGCCACGTATGACGAGCTCTATCAACGGCTCGGCAAACGGGTCGGGGAAACGCTGCTCAAAGAGCTGGTCAACGAGCTGCATGAGCCGGATCACCGGATCATGCGACGTGGCGATGGGGTGCGAGGGAATCCCTATCGCTTTTGGAAGGTCTCGAGCGGAGACGGAACGAACCTCCGCTGAGTCAACCCTGACAAAGGAAACTATCCGACCATGAGAAGGCAGGTGAGCGAACAATGGAACGACAACAACCCGCGCAGCAAAATACAGCTTCTACCGTCGAGCCAGTCGATGATAAGATAGTAATCCACACGAAGATTCTGACGCCGAAGGAATTGGCCGAGCTTCTCAAGGTGCAGGTATCGTGGATTTACGAGCAGACGCGCAAGGGGACGATCCCCTGCGTCAAGCTGGGCAAGTATTACCGGTTCAACCTGGATGAGGTGCTGGCGCACTACAAAAACAGCCGTTGAGTATCCTGTCCGATACCATCACAGGGTAATGAAAACACATGGCAAGAGGTAGCGTCGTCTATCGCTGTTGGAAGTGCCGCTTGAATACCACGCGGGGCAAGTGCGAGTGCCCTGGGGGGAAGTATTACGTCGTCTACTATGTGGGCGACAAGCAGCGATGGAAGCCCGTGGGGAAGAATAAACACGAGGCTGAGGCGTTGCTGCATCAGATGCAATCGCAAGTCTACGAGGGAACGTATC
>CAZUWM010000109.1:0-3342 GCA_964624155.1 uncultured Planctomycetales bacterium | reverse complement strand
CGTCGAGCGCCTGCTGAAGGCGTACCCGGCCACGGTCGCGGGGATGAAGGACAGCGGTGGTGACTGGAACAACACCAAAGCGTTCCTCGACGCCTACGCGAAGTCGGGCTTCGACGTCTTCCCCGGCGCAGAAACGTTCCTGCTGCAGGGCATGCGGAATGGCGCGATGGGCTGCATCAGCGCGACGGCCAACACGAACCCGGGCGCGATCGCGCGTCTCTACGACACGTGGCAGGGGGCCGACGCGGACGCGCAGCAGAAGCGCCTGGACGAGATCCGCGCGACGTTCGCGAAGTACCCGATGATCCCGGCGCTGAAGGCCGCGATCGCGCACTACGGCGGCGACGCCGCGTGGTCGAAGGTCCGTCCGCCGCTGGTCGAGCTGACGGCGGATCAGTCGAAGTCGCTGATCGCGGATCTCGACGCGCGTGGGTTCACGATGCCTGGGCTGCGGCGGTAGTGGGGAGCGGTGTCGCTGACTAGAGACACTTGACCTGACTGCCCCACCAAGTTGTATCGTGCGCGGGTGATCGAGATTCGCGCCGTCTGGGAACGTGACTCTCCGCCGCCCGCCGGGCTCCCTGCTCCCGTGCAGCGCCTCACCGACATAGTTGCCCGTGGTATCCGAGAGCTCAATCAGTCAGCCGAGGCCGCCTCCCGCGTCCACGGAGACGTTACTGAGCGGATAAAGCCAATCGTCGAATCGGCCAACATCGACATGATGGCAGGATGTGAGCTCGCGCGATGTGGGTATTTCAAGCAAGCATACTCTCTCTGGCGCTCGTGGCTCGAGCAGGCGATCTTCGCACTTTATTTTCTGGAGGCTCCGCTCCATCTTTCAGCGTGGAAAACGGCAGAGGAGATCAGTATGGGCAGGGAGCCGGAAACAAAGCTCATGCTTCATCAGCTCCTCGTTGCGGGAAGGGACAAGGGACATCATTTCTCTGCCGTGTACGAAGAGCGCTGCGAGGCTGTGTTGCGGGCATGGCGTGTCACTCGAGTCCGTGCCGCAAACCCGATTCGTATTGCAAATCAGCGGTTGGGCGACCTGAGCCAGGGCGTTCACGGTACATTTCGTCCCCAGCCAATAGTGGGTACCGATAGGCTCCCGGATGAGGTAACGCGCCACGTACTTCCGGTATTGACCTCGGCAGTCCGTGTTGTTGGGTTTCTGTGGTTTGTTAACATTCAATCTCATCTAGACTTGGCAGACGAACAGCTAACCCAAGTCCGCAAGGTCGATTTTGTAGGGCCGCTGGGACAGTCGGAGGAAACATTGAGGCCGCTCTTGGGTCAACTTGATGAGTGGGTTGTCGAGATGCGTGAGTTGAAGGATGGCTGATCTATCTCTGCAGCTCCAGGCAGACAATCTGCCGCGTGAGTCCATTGAACAGCTGCTCGTCGAGGGCCATTGGGCGCCAATCCTCGCCCGTCTAGTGACAGGGGAGAACCTGCTTCTCGAAGGGTGCCGTGGTGTCGGGAAGACAATGCTCATGCGGGCGGCGGCGGCTCGCCTTGCCGAGAGTGCAAAACACGGTGGAAAAGTCCTTGGGGTTCACGCCACCTTCAAGCGGTATCTCGCCACAATTCCACCACCGGGTGGGCCTGACTCTTCGGAGCGAGGCAAATTTAAGGCATGGGTTAATGCTCGGATTCTGGGAGCATTGGCTGATCAGATTCGCGCCATATACCCAGATCAAATCCAGAACTTTGACGGGGTCGTCACGTCGGTCAACTGGAACCAAGTCTTTGGAATCTTGGAGACGACTTATCGTGGCGACAACGCCGATAAGCAAGTTCATGGACTAATGCAGGCCGGTCTTTCGGAGGCGCAAATTACCGCTCTAGAAGGCTACACGTTTACCGTCGACGCAATTCAGGCAGTCCGTCATGTGCTCGGTCTTGACTTGCTAATCTTTCTGCTTGATGACGCGGCGCACGCCTTGGACACGAGAGCACAAGGAGAATTCTTCACTCTAGTGAAGTCGCTTTACTCCGAGGGCCTCACATACAAGATTTCCGTCTACCCCGCTGTTACTCGGTACGGGCTAGACTTCAGCTATGGCCACGATGCGGTCGTGGTCAGCCTGGGGGACATCCCGGGGCCGAGCAGCATGGACGCTTTCTTCGGGTTGTTACAACGGCGGCTAACAATCTCAGATCAGCAAGGCCCCGCGGATGCGCTGATCCGTGTTTTGCTTGACCAGCATCGTGACTGGATACGATTGATGGTCTATTGTTCAAATGGTAATCCGCGCGGTCTACTTAAGCTCATCAGTGAGGTTCTGACAGAGCTTGGCGGGAGAGCATCCACTGAGATTCGTTACGATGACGTCCGAAGCGCCATAAACCTTGTTATGGATCGTCATCTCGCCAATATGGTGCCAGGAGTCATCAAGGACCTCGACCCGAGATTATTGAAGGCGGCTGAGCTATTGCTTGACGAATTTCGGGAGAAGATCTCGGGCTCACCGTTGCAAGGGGCACAGCCGAGAATGTTCCTCGCGCTCACGAACTCGATGCAGATCCCGTATATGTGTACAGCCGCCATCAAGCTCTTGGTCGCGGCCAACGTGCTATCTGCATCTGGCCCAGCGCGCCTGAGTCAGCGTGAGAACGGTACAGCGTATTTGCTTCATCCTGGGTTCGTTTTCCGTGACAACGTCTTGGGCAGCTCGGCTGGAACGACAGTCTCACCCGAGCGATGGCTCCAGCATTTCGATGCAATGTCCCCGCGAGTGCATGCGGAGTTCTCGAAAAGCGCCCGGCTTTGGACGGATATCAAAGGAGAAGCAGATCGAGAGCCGAGCGGACGATGCGTCAACGGGCATCCTATGATGGATACCACCGGGGTGTGCGAGCAGTGTGGCGCGCGAGCAGTACTGCGCGGACCGGCGGAGGTCTTGCTCGAGAAAGACGTGGGTGCCTTAGACTTGTCGCCAGCGTTGAAGAAGAGACTACGCGAGTCCGGGTTCACGACGGTTCGCAGGGTTTTCGAGGCGACACCCGAGGAGATCGACGCTATCCCCTACGTTGGGGAAATCCGCGCGCAGACTATCCGTTCCGCGGTGGACGCGGCTGTCGATGAGTTTTTCGCCGGCTAAACAGTAGTTGGGTGACGATTTCTAAGAATCTATCACCCAGTTCTTCGTGAGCGCCGGCGCCACAGGATGAGGGCGGCGAGCGCAACCAGCCCGGCCACGCCGTTCACCAGGAACGCGCGGCCGACGCCCCAGTGCTCGGAGATGAAACCCACCCAGAAGGCGCCGATCGGGAAGATGCCGCCTGAGATCAGCGTGTAGAGGCTCATCACACGGCCGCGGAGGGCGTCCGGCGCCCGGA
>CAZUWM010000108.1:1243-3344 GCA_964624155.1 uncultured Planctomycetales bacterium | reverse complement strand
GGACTCGCCCGCAGCATCAAGACCTGGATTACTGTCGCGCTCGCCCTCATCTTATTCGGAATAGGCCAATGGGCGTCGCTTGCACTGTCGCTACACGTTGCGGTGCTGCAATGGGAACAGATTTGGAGTTTTACCGGTGGATTCTTGAATGGGATGGTTGAACTGGGCTCTTTTGTCCTCATCACACTTTTGCCGCTGAAACTATGGTTGAGCAGGAACTTGACGGAATCGATCCGATACATCCTGAAACTTGAGGTGGTCTGGCTCCCCATTGCGGGCCTAATTCAAGGAAGTTACATGGCTGGGTGGCACCAATTCTACATCTGACGCAAGCCTGCGCTCCCGTTCTTCGCGCCCTCCGGGGAATCGGGGGACATCTATGAAAACAGGCGACCTGTCAAGCGTTCGATCTGCGCTCAGCTTGCTGAGCAGCTCTCCCTACACATCTATTCGTGCGGCTGCACCGCACATGAGCTCGGTCCAGAGCAGCGGTCCCAATCACAATAACAGAGGGAGGGTCGAGGGGGATGAGACATGTGGCAAGCGGGCTACTGATGCTCTCGATGACCGGCTGCGCCTTTATTGACCAACAGTTGCGAGTGGAGCCGCACCTGACGGTCGTGCCCTCGAATATCGGAGAGGGCAAGCAGGTGGCGCTGCGGGTGATCGATGACCGCCAAGAGCAACTCATCGGCAAGCGAGGCTATCACTCCGGCACCTATGGAGGGGTCTATGGGGGTCTGACCGGCGGAGCGAAGATCAGCACGGATCAGGACCTCGCCGAGGTCATCCGAGCGGTCGTGCGCGACGGCTTGCGCCAGAAAGGGTTTGAGCCCGTCGATGATAACCGCGCAGACCGCTCGCTGAAGGTGGAGTTACGCGCGCTCGCGTACGATACCAGCGTCGGTCTTATGACGGGAGGGAATCTGGGGAAAGCCTCCGTGAAGGTGTTGGCGTCGCGCTCAGGAGCCACCTACGAAAAGACCTATCACAGTCAACAAGAGATCCGGACGTTTTTTGTCGCTTCCCAAGAGACCAATGCCCACGTCATCAATGCGGCCTTAAGCGAGGCGCTCGACAAGCTCTTTGCTGACGCCGACCTGTGGAACTTTTTCATCCAATGAGTTCGAGGCGAACCATGAGGAACGTGCACCGAAAGCGAGTCGTGGTCTTCTGCCTTGTATTGAGTGGCTGCGCGATTCAGACGCCCCATCTGGCGATCAGCCAATGGCCGATCTCGCAGAAGGCGAGCTACTACCATGAGGCTCTCCCCTACCGGCTGATCGTGACACCGTTCCTCGACCAGCGCCCCGATCGGGAACGACACGGTCAGCGTCCCGCCGGCGTGTTCCTGCTCCTGTGGAATCGCCGCGTCGGGGATTACTACACGGCCGATCACATCTTTGGCGGCGAGATCGGCGCACAGCTCGCGCAGCAGGTCGCCACCTACCTCGGCTCGGCGAATGTCTTCTCGCAGGTCGAGTACGTCCCGTCGAGTGCGAAGAATACGGATGCCCTCCAGCGCCTCGGCCGTGAACAGGCCGCGGACTACGTGCTGGGCGGTGAGGTGCAACATTTCTTCGGCAGCCAGCATCAACATTTCTCGATGTTTGCCCTGCCCCTCTATTTCATCAGCACCTTCGGCTGGCAGGAGTCCAAGAGCCTGCCCTGGGGACAGACGACGATCCGCTGCACGTTGTACGACGGCCGCAGCGGAGATCTGCTGTGGCGCCATACGATCGAGGCCAGCGAGACGCTGCCACGGGAAACCGATTCCATGGCCGAGGCGGCCATGTACTCGTTTACGGAGGCTGCCGGCCAGTTGGCCGCTGAGCTGCGCCAACTCCCGCTGGAGACGTTTCAGCACCGCGCTGTCGAAGCGCAACCATCCGGAGGGGAACCATGACGCGATGGCGGTCACGAGGTCTGACGTGGCTCGTCGTGTTGAGTGTGGCCGGATGCGCCACCACCACACCCTACGTGGGTCAAGGGCCGCATCCGCAGATCGAACGAGGCCAAGCCATCCCGCCCCTCGATGCCCTGGCGAATCTCTTGGCCGTGATCCCTAAAATCCTGTTGTGGGATTGGCGGTTTGCCAACC
>CAZUWM010000108.1:0-1143 GCA_964624155.1 uncultured Planctomycetales bacterium | reverse complement strand
CCTTGGCCCTGGCGGATACGAAATTCCGACTGAACCAATATCGTCCGATTCAGGATGTGTCCCGGCTCATCAACAATCGGCACGTGGCCTGGCCCTACCGCCTGGTCTTCGGTCTACCGACGACGCTGGTCATCGATGTCCTGCTGCCGGGGCGCCTGTTCCCCTGGGGCGATTACTACAATCCGTGGACGAACACCGTTCATCTCTACTCGGATCATCCGGCGGTCGCCCTCCACGAGGCGGGACATGCCTACGATAGCGGCCGTCGTCACTTCAAAGGCACCTACGCCGCCATCCGCCTGATCCCGTTTGTGGGTCTGTACCAAGAAGCGCAGGCCACCGATGAAGCGATTACGCACTTCATCGAAACCGGCGAGCAGCAACAGGAGCTGGCCGCCTACAAGATTCTCTACCCCGCCATGGGGGTCTATGCCGGCAACTACCTGTTCACCGTCGGCGGACCGGTGATCGGGGCGGCCATTGGCCACATCTACGGGCATGCCAAAGCCTACGACCGGGCCAAGAAGTACGAGCGGATGGGAGTCCGCGCACAGCCGCCGTCAAGGACGCCGCGACGTCCTGTCATCACACCAGCCGTCAGGCCTTCCGTCGAACCGTCCACCGACTCTGCGGCTTGGGTTCCACTTCAATCGCCGTCCACCCTGTCCCCAAAAAATAGAGAGCAGTGGAATTCGGGGGACCGATACCGCAATCAGTTCTGATCGTGCTCGCGCGGAAAGATGACAGCCGGTCAAACCAAGAGGATCAGTGAGTGGTGAAAAAGGTGACGGGACGGCCGAGGCGACGGCGGAGGGCGGCGCGGTAGAGGGCGTGGGCGAGGGCGACGTCGTGGACGGCCAGCCCGGTCGAGTCGAAGACGGTAAGCTGATCGGCGCGCGTGCGGCCCTTCGCGCGGCCGATGAGGATATCACCCAATATGGCGTCGATGTCCCGCCGACTGAGCTGTCCCTTGGCGATGGGGACGTTGATCTCACCGCCGTGGAGGGCTTGCACTGGTTCATCCACGACGAGGACGGCATCGCGCAGAATCTGCGCCTCGAGCTCTCGTTTGCCTGGGGCATCCGCTCCGATCGCATTGACATGCGTGCCGGCCTTCAACCACTCACGCCGGACGAGCGGACG
>CAZUWM010000107.1:0-3363 GCA_964624155.1 uncultured Planctomycetales bacterium | reverse complement strand
TGGTCAGCACCGTCAGCACCGCCGCTGAGGCCGTCGGTTCATCCGTTTGATTATCATCTCTCTGCTGCTTCAAGGCCGCCTCATTGACAGCAGGAAGCACTTGTTCCTCGTCAGGCTCAGGAAGCGCTTGAGCGGATGTCTCGCGTGGTGCGGTGTCCGGCCCGATGCTCATCGTCCACGCATGGGCGCGGGGGATGCCGGTGAGGGCTTGCACCTCTTCGATGACGTCGATCGGGGGACGCGGCAGGACACTCTGCATGGCCTGATCGAGCTTCACCTTCGCCTCCGCGACGTTCACGCGACCTGCTTCGACCTCGAGACGAATGTGTTCAACCTTCTCCCTAGCCTCAGACAGTGGCAGTAACCTTGCCTCAAGCCTGCGAAGCGCCTCGAGGAACTTGCGATCTTCCTCCGACACCTCATGCTGAGCCGTCGGATGCGGTGGTTCGCGAGTGACCGAGGGTGCAGCGAACAAGAGCTGCGCGAGACCCTTTGCGCCGCTGTCGTACGCCCACGGCAGATGCCACGTCACCGGCTCCCAGGGGATGACCCACGTCGGCAGATGGCGATCGAGCCAATCGAGGAACGTTTGTCCCGCCCGCGCCAGCGCGCGCAATCCGCGACGCAGCATCGGCCACAGCAACGCCGCGGCATCGAGCAAGAGTCCCCACGCCGTCGCCGCAAAGACGGCCTCGCCCCAGGCTGCTGACAGCAGCCCGTCAACTATCAGGCCCACCGCGGTGAAGACGCCGAGGGCATGGAGGCCGAGACGCTCAGCGACGCTGGTGTACACCCGGTTGAAGTTCTGCTGCACCTGCCCAATGGCCTTGAAGGAGGCGGTGACGCGGGCCTGACGTTGATCAAGCTGCTCGGCAAACTCGCGGAGTTGCCGAACCGCCTCATCCGTTTTCCAAGAGACCGTCTGTCTCTGCGCTCGAAGCGAGGGGAGCTGCGTCACGTCGTTCGCCTGCCGAGTCGCCTCAGCGCTCTGCTCAAAATCGTCCAAGAGCGTGTGGGCCTGCTCGTTGATCACCTGGGCGGATTGCACCGTCTCGATGGCCTGATACGCACGGTCCATCGTGGCGCCGACGGACCTCGACAGCGCGTCCAATGTCACGCGAAGTGTTGGAAATTGACCAAAGTCAACGCCATTGGTCGCCTGCTCTGCCGCCTTCAAGATCGCCTCGGCATCTGCCACACGTCGCTGCACGTCCTCGAGGATCCGCTGAATCCGATTCCACACCTCAATGAGTACGCCACGCTTCCGCTCGGCAAGTTGACGGGCCTCGCGGATGGTGGACTCAATCGCCTCGGCAATGACGCGTTGGCGCTTCGCTTCCTCGGCACGAGCCCGTTCCTCTTGGGCCAGTCGCAACCGTTCCTGCTCGGCCTGTTGTCGCAACAGCGCCTCCTTCTTGAGCGCCTCCTCGATGGCGGCCAGCGCCTCCTCAGAAATGGAAGGTTCTGGAGATTGCGGTTGGACTGGCTCGGGTTTCTCTGCGGCCGGTTGTCGAGCAGGTTGACGGCGGGCGGCAACCACGGCTTCTTGTCGCAGCCAGCCGCTCTCATCCTCCCTCAAGGCTCTTCCCTGACGGTACCCTTCCTCAAAAGCGATTCGGACGGCCTGAGGAGCAAGGTGTCCAACGGCCTGTTTCAGACGCGTTAGGAGGGCGACGTATTCTTTTCGTCGGCCCCGGCCACCCTGGCCATCCTGCCATGCTTGCGTGATGTCATTGAACGCCACCGCCGGTCGGCCGTCTTCATCGTGTCGGACGAACACTGTCTCAAGCTCCAGCGTCCCTAACACCAACCCGTGGCGATGCAGCTTCCCAAGCGACTCGCCGATGGCCAAGATCGTCGCAAGATCCACGGAGGCGAGTGACGTGCTGATCGGTTCTCCGGCGCAGCGACACTGAATGAGCCGGTAGCTGTCCGCCACATGGAAGAAGCCGGTGGCAGGACCAACCCCAATTCGGTGAGCCACATGGCTGTATTCGTTGTCAGTCCTGAGCGATCGGAGGCGATCATCCTGGCTGGATCGATCCCACGTGGAGGTCAAGACGATGGGTGGCAGCCCCTCGACCACGAGATGATGCACCGCAGTCAGCCGCGAGGGGTTTCGAGCATCTGCGATGGGTGGGTCGGTGGTGAAATCCCTGATGCGGTCGAGCTCATCGGTTCCAGCGGCCAACCTCAAGACCTCGAAGGCGGCTCCTCCAAATGCTTCGCTGAACCGCCTGACCGCCTCCTGATGCCCGGCCGCTTGATAGGGCGGGAGTGTCTTGAGCGCTGCCTGAAGCTCCGGGGAGACCCCCTCGGCGCTGAACCACAAGCCCTGCCGCCCTTTCTCGAGCGCCCCTCGCAATTTCATTCGAGCGTTGGTGACCGTCTGTCGGACCGTCTGCAGCTTGATCGCCCCGAACCGTGTCGCCAATCCCTTCGCCAGCAGTTCGGCCAGGGTCTGCTCATGATCCGCAGCGCGCGGTCGACCTATTCCATAGGTCGCCATCAGCGCCTCAGCTTCAAGGGGCGTCAGCCACCAGAACCGCCGCTTGAGTTCGTCAAGACTCAGGGGCCGCTCAGGAGGCAGCTCAGCATTCACATCGGCCATCAGCAGGTGCCATCCGCTCTCATGCGCCGGGTCCTCTAAGAGGGCCAACGTGTCTCTGATCAGACGCCCAATGTTGGACTCGTTCATGGGACCCTGGCTGCGCCGAACCAGATAGCCCCAGATCCACAGGATCTCGCCGATTTCCTCGCTGCGCAGTTGGGGCCCACTCAGTCCGAAGCGCAGATCCAGCGCAGCGACTTCATACGGGTGAAGTGTCTGGAAACGTTCAGGTGTCAAGGCGATCGGATGCGCTGGTTCAGCATCTGTGACCAGCGTGCGAGGCGCGGTGTACAGTTGCGCCATCGCCTCACGCCGTTCGGCGACGGTTCGCAAGTAGGTCAACAGATTGTCGAACGCTTCTTGCCGCCGTGCCTGGGCTTTCTTATCAGTCAATTGGGGTTGGCTCTGGACGTAGGCGTCCATCTGCTTGATCTGACCGTTCAACCACTCCAACTTCCCTGCCTTCACAATGGCCGTCAAATGTTTCACCAAGGTGGCATGACTCTTGAGGTAGGCGGCTTTGGCTTCAGCGCCGGCCTGCCGGTTCTCGCCGCCAAATTGCACCGGGTACTTCCACCGAAGGTACTCCAGTGCCTCTCGGACGACGGGATGCCACTCGTCATACGGTACCTCGAAGTAGGCCACGGCCTCTTGGGCCTCTTGACTCACTGGCGCTTGAGCTGCTGCCGCGCCACCGCCACCCTGGTCGGCGCGACTTCCTTCGCCTGCTCCTTCGTTCGTGGCCATGTGGA
>CAZUWM010000106.1:0-3373 GCA_964624155.1 uncultured Planctomycetales bacterium | reverse complement strand
CCACCCTGGTCGGCGCGACTTCCTTCGCCTGCTCCTTCGTTCGTGGCCATGTGGAGGGTGGGGAGGGAGAAGCGAAGCTGCTCGGTGAACGAGCGGGTGCCGTTGGGTGAGGCGGTGGGGGTGAACGCCCACGGCAGATGCCACGTCACCGGCTCCCAGGGGATGACCCACGTCGGCAGATGGCGATCGAGCCAATCGAGGAACGTTTGTCCCGCCCGCGCCGTCGCCTTGACAGCCTTTTCAGGACGTGATAGGGTAAAAATGATGCCTGGGAAGCGGTTCTTGAACCCATCCCGCCAGCGGTGGTTGTCACGATCGTTCCAGGGTCTTTTTTTGCTAGCCGCCGCCGGAGCGGCGGGAGAGGGATTTTGGAAGCTATCAATCGAGTGGCGCTGGACACTATTTAGTGTTGGGCTCGTGGCATTTGCCGCTGGTCTATACTTCGCGCGAGTCGACAACCAACGGACCAGTGAGGAGGAATGAACGAATGACCATTGCCATCTTGACTCTCTCAATCGTCGGGTTAGTGCTCGGGCTGCTGGCCATTGATCACTACCGCGCCAAACACGCGCACCGCTAAACTTCCCGCTCCACACCCACTGTAAGCCTCTCTGCAAGGCCGGCCACAGGAGCGTTGTGGCATCGAGCAACAGACCCCACCAGGTCGCGGTGAAGACTGCCTCACCCCACACGCCCGCCAGCGTTCCATCGATCGCCAGCCCCAGCGTCCCGTCAAGGCCCGCCTGACGAACGGTGTCAGACGCCATGCGGAGATTTCGGTGGTTTTCGATCGAGCCGATGCGTCTGATATCTTCAGGGACGATCTTCGGCGGGGTGGGAGGCAGGGGCAACTGCGGGAACCCGGACTGCGCCTTGCGGATTAGATCACGGACACGAGAACTCTTGTGCCGGCTGGCGCGATCGACATAGAGGCGCGCCAGCTCGTCACCTCGGTGAGTTCTCCGAACCAACATGATGGCCGCCAGTTCGTCGGTCTTCGCCTGTTTCAACCGACCGGTCGGCCGTCCTCTCAACCATTCTTCGTAGACGTAGTCCGCCGTCAGCTCGCCGGTCAGCACGCGCCAGAGGAGCGCATTCACGCGCGGGTGATTGATTTGCCCGACCGCGGTCACGCCGTACACCTGAACCAGGCCGTTGCGATCCTGAAAGACGTGCCGCTCGAAGAGGTCAACGACGGCTTCACGATCGTCCATCGGCAACCGGTAACCGAGCCTCCCGAGCGCCTCCACGGCGAGGCCCCGCAGGTCCGTGTCGTTGAGCGGATCGTTCAGATCAAACAATCCCGGCATGATCGCCAGCGCCGAGCGATCACCGACAATCCCCAGCGTAGAGACAACGAGCTTGCGCATGATCGGATCATCAGGATGCGCCTCCAAGAGCTTGAGCAATCGGACGGTCGCATGGGAATCCCCGTCGGCCCCCAGCCAGGACTCGGCCGTCTCGCTCAAGAGACTCACCGCGACACGAACCACATCACGCCTCGAATGGGCCAGCCCCTCGTCACGAAGCGTCTGGTAGGCTTTCCCGCCGATTCGCCGAACGGTCGCAATCGCATCGAGCTGGACGTCGCGATTCGCATGATCGAACAGCTCCAGCAGTGGAGCGACGGCCTCGGCGCCGATTTGCCTGAGCATTTGGGACGCCTGGTAGCGAACCTCCACGCGCGGGCTGTGCATTTGAGCGATGAGCTGCGCCCTGACCGCCTGCGAGGTCATGATGATCGGCTCAAGCGCTTTGCGAGTGGAAGGATCGGAGTCCTCCGTGTATCGTCTGAGGAGCTCTGAGGAGACTTCGGCTTTCGGTTCCAATTGCAGGAAAAGGGCGATCAGTTCCAATTGGCGCACGAGATCCTCGTCTCGATCGCTCGCTGCCACACGGACGAGCTCGTCGATGAGCGGGTCGACCACCTGCCTCGTCGACACCGTCTCGATCACGGAAGGCGGCTGGCGCGACTCGGCCTTCCGTGTGGCGAGGCTGGCGTGCCCCGCCACCAGGCTGCCCATCAGCAACCCAGCCAGTCCCACGACTGCAGCCGATCGAGCAACTCGTGAGAACGCCTCCTTCCAGGAGCCATGGCGTTTCAGCGCTTCAACTTCTTGCTGCAGTCGCAACTCCAGCGCCTCATAGTCCGTGGGCTGCAGACCCATCTCCTGCAAGAGATGCTTAGAGAGCAAAGGGTTCGCGACGAGGAGATTTTCCACTCGAACGAACCCGAGTATCCGCTGTTTGTTCTTGAGGTCGGTCCTGAGTCGTCGTTGCCAAGCGGCGGCCGGCAGATTGTACAAGATCGCGGCGGCGCGGAATACGGCCAGGGCGAAGGGCACATCCTGTAACACAGCCAGCAGCTCGGGCGGGCTCTTCGCGAGGAGCCACGAAAACGCCTCCCCGCCGGGATCGCGAACTCTCTGCTGAGACGGCCGAGTAGAGAGCAATGCCAATAGTTGCTGCTGGGGATCGGGAGGTCTCGCCGGCTCCTCCCCCGCAAAATCACGGACGCTCAGCAATCGTTTGAGCAACTGACAGGTCCGCCGACCAAGTGCTCGTCGTTGATAGGAGTCCCTGAACGCCTTCAGTTGCGCTTGCAGCTCGTCTAATCGCGCATCGGACAGCCTCGCTTGGGCCTGGATGCTCTGAATCGTTATGGCTGCGGTGTCACCCAAGCGATCCCGCCTGACACGCGCCTCCACTTCCCTGAAGAGTCGTTGCAAGACTGACGAAAACTCACTACGACTGAGCGTCACATGCTTTCGCTCATCCCCGCCTTCCAGCCCAACCTCATCCGGCATGATGCCCCAGTTGAACACGTCAACCCGAAGGCTCTGATACGACAGGCCGACCTGTTGGCGAACGGTTTCATCGAACAGCTCGCGCCAATTCCGTGGGCGCTTGGGAGCCAGGTGAGCGACGGCTTGCAACAGGAGCACCCAGTCATCCCCAGTCTTGTAATATTTGGCTCTCAGGGAACTGAGGACGTTCGGCCAATCGTCTGCGGAACGCTGCTGATCGGATCGAGAAGACCCTGTTCCCGTTACGACCAAGAGGGGGGCGCCAGCTAAGAGGAGTCCGACGGTGGCGGGATCCAGGATGGTGGTTAATCCCCACGTCGCCGCCACCGCAGCGACGACGGCCATCACCTTGACAGCCTGCAGCAACAAGAGGGAGTTGTCGGTCGCTGACGGGGCCGCGACCGCCTTCTCCCTCCGCGGCAGCAAGTATCGCAGTCCCTGCATCCACCCTCGCCGCTCTTCTCTGAGCGCTGTGTGTTTTGGTATCACACTCGCCGGCACCGGGGAGAGCCGGTTGAACAGCGCATGCGCGGCGGTGCTGTGGAGCAGGCCCGGCCGGCCGGCCA
>CAZUWM010000105.1:0-3390 GCA_964624155.1 uncultured Planctomycetales bacterium | reverse complement strand
CTTCGTCGAATTCCGGAGCCTGCCAGTCCTCCTCCCGCTTCTTCTTCGCCACGGGGGTCCGCAGGAAGGACGTCTTTATTACACCTTTGTACTCAAGCGCCGACTCTAACAATAGGCCCGACTAGTCCCGCGCCCATCTCCATTTGCCATCGGAACCCCTCTCTATCAAGAGCCGCCAGTCTGTACCAACGCCACCGGGTTTACGTCCACCTTGAAGCCGTGCGACGGATGCTTTCAACGAATCCTTACGCAAACGCTAAGCGATATTGGGAAATGGCGGCGGATAGACTAGTCCTTCCAAGGCGGTTTCGGGAGCCATGGATAATGTTTCTTCAGTTGCTCGTAGACTTCCTTGCCAAGTGACGGCGGTATGGCGACAGCCGGCCCGTGCTTAGTGGGATGACCATTAAGTATGCCATCGCTCTTCAGTCGCTCTAAAGCTGCACGCGAAGCATCCAACCGTGATCTCATGCCTCCGAGTACGTTCTTCTTCGAGCATGTGATTAGCCCCAAATTTCGTGTGGCGATAGAGTTTAACCATGATTGCCGCTTCGTCTTTGCTAATATCTCGCACTAGTCGAGAATCAATTAAGCAACTATAAATAGCCATTTTCATATTAGTTTACGCTGGTGTAAAAGATGTTTACAGAGGTCTTTGGGAACTCTCCCCGAGTGAAGCTGCTGGATTTCCTCGCTGACCA
Organism: uncultured Planctomycetales bacterium; assembly: GCA_964624155.1. Lineage (GTDB taxonomy): Bacteria > Omnitrophota > Gorgyraeia > Aquiviventales > Aquiviventaceae > CAZUWM01. The sequence goes on along the minus strand of CAZUWM010000105.1, from coordinate 2,689 downwards.
CACCGAGTTCGACTACACAGTCTCGCAACTAGAGGAATTGGCAGAAATCTCTCGACCAACTATCTACAAGTTGATTGAGGAATTGGTGGCCGACGGCTTCATCGTACCGACGAGGGAAGTCGGAACCTCGCATTTCTTCCGACTGAACACCGGCAACCCAAAGATGGTCGCAATGCTCCAGGCAGACTTCGAAAGAATCAACAAGGAACTTGCCGCGTCGAACTTCGGGGAGTCGGGAGCGAAAACTCGGCGCATAACGCGCAGCCAAAAAAAAAAAAAAATCAAATGAGCGCTCATTACGTGGCACTCGAACGCCGTCTGTGGCCATCGAAGCCACAGCCGGATCCGTCATCCGAAGAGGTTATCGCTAGAGATCGAGCAGTTACATGCCTACGGCATTAACTCCCCCGCTGGGCCACGGTGGACATTAGTCAAAAAAGGTGGGTTTTTGGAAGCACTTGAGGGGCCAATTCGGCCGGATTAGTCGCCGTCTCCCTCTTTTTGAAGATACCGATCTTTCATTACCCTTTCGACTATCTCGGAAGGCGCGAGTGATGTCTCTTGCGATTCTCTTTCGAGCTCCGCAATAACGGCCGGATGTTCCAGACCGATTATCATCGCTCGCCGTTCCCAATTTGCCATGAACTTCTTGGACCATTCGCTTTGAGGTACCTTGATTGACGAACTGCCGTCCGGCAAATGGAGTTGCACCCCTCGATCCTCGAATTCGGCTGGATGGTCTGGCTCGGGGACGTGAGGCAGGTAAAGCAATTTCAACCCAATATCCCCTTTGATCCAGACATCGTCCCCAGAGCACCCTTTCCTTTTTAGCCAGGGAATTGGTTCCGGGATGGGGGCGAGGGATGTGCCGACGTTTGAGGAGTTCTGGGCGGACCTGAGTATCAGAGGGAAAGTGGTGACCTTCCGGCGTTTTCGGGGCGAGGGGGATTACCCGGAAATGGCCGCCGTCATCGAGGCAAGCAAGGTAGCCGATCAGATCGAGCGGACGAATTCGGTGGAGGAGATCGCGCACGCCTACTCGCATTTGGTCAATTGCGACCCGCATCAAGACATGATCTTCGCGGAAGCTGACGGCGAGGTGATTGGCTATGGACGGGCGTGGTGGGCGCATCAAACCAACGGCGAGCGCATTTACTGGCACCTCGGCTTTCTGAAACCGGCGTGGCGGCGAAAAGGAATCGGCAGCGCCATGTTGCGCTTTTTGCAGAATCGGATGGCCCAAGTGGCGGCGGCCGATCCGGGGGACGGGCCGCGCTATTTTCAGGCGTTTGCGGCCGATACCGAGCTAGGCACTGAGATGCTGCTGAAGAAACACAACTACACGGCGGTTCGTTATGCCTTCGATATGGTTCGGCCCGATCTCGAAGCTATCCCCGACTTCCCGCTGCCGGCGGGTCTCGAAGTGCGACCCGTTCTGCCGGAACATTACCGGCAGATTTGGGAGGCGGACGTCGAGGCCTTCAAAGATCATTGGGGCTACAGCCCGCCGACGGAGGAAGATTACCGGGCGTGGCTCTCGAACCCGGTGGAGTTCACGCCGGCCCTGTGGCAAGTGGCGTGGGACGTGGAGACGAATCAAGTGGCCGGCATGGTGCTCGGCTTTATCAACGAAGAGGAAAACGAACAATATCATCGCAAGCGCGGCTGGACGGAGAACATCAGCACCCGCCGCCCTTGGCGCAAGCGCGGCCTGGCTCGCGCGCTCATCGTCCGCACGCTGAGAACGTTCAAGGAAATGGGAATGACCGAATCGGCGCTGGGCGTAGACGCCCAGAACCCGACGGGCGCGTTAAGCGTATACGAATCCTGCGGCTTCCGGCAGGTAAAACAGAGCGTGACGTACAGGAAAGTGTTGGAATGACAATCCGTAACTTCAAACCCGGCGACGAGCCGGAGATCATCAAAATCGCGCAGGCCACCTTTCTTGCTTCGAAATCCGCGACGATTTAGGGAATCTGCGATTTTAGGGAACGAGTCTCTGTCGCTCATCCGATTTGAATCCGCGGACCAATTGCGTTGAAGAGGTACATTAGCACGGTGCCGACGAGGAATGTGAACGCCTCGGCCGACAACGCCCCGGCGCTCATCAGCAATCCGGTAAAGAGGACGATCAGGCCCAGGAAAGTCATGATGGCGAGGAGTGAACGTCCTCGTCGTTGGCCGCCTTTCGCCCACTCCCGCAATCCGTCGTCAATTGGCTGTTTGTGGTCTTCCAAGAACTTCATAATAATCGGTTCCAACTTCATCTCCTCATCATCTTCGTCTCTAGTCACAGCATCTCCTCCATAGAGGGCATCCTTTTCATTGCCGAGAAGCGTGAGCGTTGCAGCGAGTAGGATCGAAGCACGATGGTCCATCGACAGGACCACCACTCGGTGGTGACACCCCCGGGCGGCCGCTTTTCGTTCCGCCAGGCAGAGGATCCCAGCGAACCTGCCTTGGCGAAGCGCCAGGCAGAATTGCTGTGGATTATCCTCGTACTTGCATTCGGAGTCGGAGGTTTTCTCCTATTGCCGATACTCCCGTCACTGTTCCGCTGAGCCCGATGCACTCCGGTCGCTTGACGACTCTGTAGGACCGGCGGGCCGACGCTTGGCGGCCACTCGCGCCTCAGCGTACTCCACGTCGATCTGCTTGATCGACTTGATCATCATGCCGAGGAGGAGCC
>CAZUWM010000104.1:0-3521 GCA_964624155.1 uncultured Planctomycetales bacterium | reverse complement strand
GTCGGGGCTGTGTTCGGGGCTTTGCCTCGCAGCATTGCTGCGTCGGGGCCCAGCGTGCCCCTCCTTGCTCAGCTCCTCGGGCTCGCTCGTCCCTCGACTTCGCTCGGGACACCGTGCCCGCTCGCTCCTCGTCGATGTGCTGCTCAGCAAACCCCTCACCGCCCCTCCTGTACCTACACTTACCTACACTTCTCTCTCACCCCAGGTTCTAATGTCGACGAAGTGGCCGGCGATGGCGGCGGCCGAAGCCATCTCAGGGCTGACCAGGTGCGTGCGCCCGCCTTTGCCTTGTCGTCCTTCAAAGTTTCGGTTCGAGGTTGAGGCGCACCGCTTGCCAGGCTTGAGCTGGTCCGGATTCATCCCTAAGCACATGCTGCAACCGGATTGTCTCCATTCGCAGCCTGCGGAGAGAAACACCTCATGCAAACCTTCCGCTTCTGCTTGACGTCGCACCTGCTGCGAACCTGGCACGACCAGCACGCGAACCCCTCGGGCAATCTTCCGGCCGTTGAAGATCTTCGCGGCGGCGCGCAGATCTTCGATGCGGGCGTTGGTGCAACTGCCAATGAAGACGGTGTCGAGCTTGATATCTGTCATCGGCGTGCCTGGGGTCAATCCCATATACGCCAGCGCCTGTTCGACGTCTTTGCGGCTGTAACCCGGCACCGCATCGGGTGCCGGCACGCGGCCGGTGACGTCAATGACCATGCCGGGGTTCGTCCCCCACGTGACCTGCGGGGCGATCGCCGAGGCCTCAATGGTGAGCGACTGGTCAAAGGCGGCGTCTGGGTCGCTGGGCAGCGTTTTCCAGAACGCCATCGCCTTGTCAAGCGCCTCCCCCTTCGGGGCGAACGGCCGATTCCCTGAGGCGATATAGTGAAAGGTTGTCTCATCCGGCGCGATCATCCCGGCACGCGCACCAGCCTCGATGCTCATGTTACCGATCGTCATCCGCCCCTCCATGGATAAGTGGCGGACCGCTTCGCCGCAATATTCAAACACGTAGCCGGTTCCCCCAGAGGTGCCAATCTGCCCGATCAGCTTCAAGACCATATCCTTGGCCGTGACATAAGACTTGAGGCGTCCGGCGAATTCGACCTTGAACGTCTTGAGGCGCTTCTGGGGAAGACACTGGGCGGCCAGCACATGCTCGACCTCCGAGGTACCGATCCCGAAGGCCAGCGTCCCGAAGGCGCCATGGGTTGAGGTGTGCGAGTCACCGCAGACAATCGTTGTCCCCGGCAGGGTGAGGCCCAGTTCCGGGCCGATGATGTGGACGATGCCCTGGCGGTCGCTCATCAGATCATAGAGCGTGATGCCGAACTCGCGGCAGTTGACCTCCAACGCCTCGATCTGTGCCTTCGAGATCGGATCGCGGATCGTGAGGCGGTCGGACGTCGGGACATTGTGATCCATCGTCGCGAAGGTCAGATCCGGCCGGCGGACCTTCCGACCCGCCAAACGAAGACCCTCGAAAGCCTGGGGGCTGGTGACTTCATGCACCAGATGCCGGTCGATATAGAGCAAATCCCTCCCGTCCGGCAGGCTCGTCACGACGTGCTGATCCCAAATTTTCGCAAACATTGTCTTAGGCATCCTGGTAGGGTATTATATCAGTTCAGGTGGTGCTCGACTCTTGACTTCGTCAGGGTTCAACCTGCTTAAGGAGAAGCGATGATGCATGGCACGGGATTGTTGCTGTTATCGGCAGTCGCGGGCTACTGGGTGTTGGAGCGCTCAGCCGGCCACAAGGGCCAACTGAAGAGCGTCGGACAAGTCATTGGCTGGGTGGTGATTGTGACGAGTTTGGTGGGCATGGCGTGCAAGGTCTTCGCCCTGACCACAGGCCAAGCGTTCTGTCCGATCAAGGACAAGGGCGGGTATTTCTGTCCGCTCACCGGCAAGTCGTCAACCGAATCGCCGCTTCCTTCCTCCAAATAGTCATCCCATCGTGGTCGGTCGATTGACGAAACGCATGGCCACTATCTCCACGCCTCTGGCGTCACGGTTTGGACTGGCCTTCCGCCGGTACTTCCTCACAGGGCTGGCGACCCTCTTTCCCATCACCGTCACCCTCTATGTCGTCGTCACCATTTTCAATTTCGCGGATCGCAGGCTCGGGCGGCTCCTGGGATTTCAACTGCCGGGCCTGGGGCTGATCGTCACCATCCTGATCATCTTCGCGGTCGGCGTGCTGTCCACGCGCGTGTTGGGTCGGCTCATTTTTCCCACGATTGAAACGTGGTTCACCCGCCTCCCGTTCGTGAAAAAGATCTATCCTGCCGTGAAACAACTGGCCCGGTTCATCTTCAGCGAGGCCGACCGGGAGGCGGCGTTTCGCCGCGTCGTCCTCGTCCAATACCCTCGACTAGGGACTTACTCCATCGCGTTTGTGACCAACGAGACACAGACGATCGTCACCGGCTCCATGAAGACGATCTTCACTCTCCTCATCCCCAACCCGCCCTCGCCCTTTACCGGGCCGATCATCTTTGTCCCGAGGGAGGAGGTCATCCTCTTGGACATGTCGGTGGAAGATGCGGTCAAGCTCGTCGTCTCCGGTGGGGTCGTCGCTCCACCGCTATCGGCTCGGTCATGAGGGCTGCGTGGTGGGTACTGGCGCTCATCGTGGCCGGTTGCGGCCAATCACCGAAGACGCCGGTCATCAAAATCGGGTTCGTCGCGCCGCTCACCGGGGACCAAGCGCCGCATGGCGAGGATATGCTCAACGGCGCCCGCCTGGCCGTTGAGCACGCGCAAGCCAACGGCGAGTTGGTCCCAGGCTACCGGCTGGCGCTGGTTCCGCTTGATGACCAGCGCAACCCCACCCAGGCCGTCTCGGCGGCGAAGAAACTCGTGGCGGATGCCGACGTCGTCGCGGTTGTCGGCCATCTGAATTCTTCCTGCACGATGCCGGCCTCGGCCATCTACCATCAAGCCCGCCTGTTGCAGATTACCCCCGTCTCCTCTAACCCGAAGATTTCCCGCCAAGGCTTTGAGACGTTCTATCGCACGTGCGCGACGGATGATTTGCAGGGGCCGGCTGGGGCGTTGTTTGCCGTGCGAGAGTTAGGAGCGAAGCGGATCTTCATCATCGATGACATGACGACCTACGGCCGGGGACTGGCCAACGAATTCGAGAAGAAGCTTCGTGAGCTCGGCGCGGACCTGTTGGGTCATGAAGGGATCACGCAGGGCGACAAGGATTTTACCCCGCTGCTGACCAAGATCAAAGCGCAACAACCCGACCTCGTCTATTTCGCCGGCATGTTTCCGGAAGGGGCACTGCTCGTCAAACAACGCAAGGACGTCGGATTGGGCGGCTACTTCATGGGCGGGGACGGGTTGTTTGATCCGGTGCTCATCGAACTCGCGACCCCTGAAACAGCGGAGGGCATGTACCTGACGACCATCGGCTCCGACGTCCGAGCGATCCCTACGGCACAGGAATTCGTACGGACGTATGAACAACGATACGGCCCCATCGGCGCCTACTCCGCGTATGCCTACGAAGCGACGAG
>CAZUWM010000103.1:0-3638 GCA_964624155.1 uncultured Planctomycetales bacterium | reverse complement strand
ACCGGCCTCACCGTTGAGACGGTCGATCTGGATGCCGGAGCGCCCATTGATCTGAGAACGCGGGTCAAAATCGATACCACCGTGGTACCGCAACTGGGGCAGGCCAACTCCTGGTCGCAGGCGCAGACGTTCAAGAACAGCGCAGGGGTGACCCTCGGTGATGAACTCGCCGCAGGCACAGTCAACGTCGCCGGCTCGCTGAAGTTCATCAGCGCGGGCGACAACGCCTGGTCAAGCGTGTTCAATGCGGGCACGCAGAGCGGCAATATCACCTATACGCTGCCCACAGCCATTCCGGGCGCTGGCCTTACCGGGTTGCTGAAGAGCGGCGATGGCGGGATCTTAAGCTGGGACACCACAGATTTTGAAGAGGAAGGCAATGTCGGCGCCACCTCGGTCAGCGGCAACGCCAATGCCGCACGGACTGGCGAGATCATCCGCGCGACAGGAACCAACACCGCAGGCTGGGGCGCGCTCGATCTGGCCGATCCGGATGCGGTGACTGGCGTTCTGCCCGCGGGCAACGTGGCGACCGGCTTGACGATCAGTGGGGGCACGATCAACAACACCGCGATCGGTGCCACAACCGCCTCGACCGGCAAGTTCACAACGCTGACCGCCACCGGCGACGTGACCCTCGGGGACAACAGCGCCGATACGGTGCTCCTCGCGTCGCACGCGGTGACCGTCGATGCGACCGCGAATGACTCCCCGATCCTCCGGTTGCGGGGGACGTACGACAGCAACAGCGTGGGCACGGATGTCACCTCCAGCACCTACGACCTCGACCTGGTCCACAACGCCAGTGTCACCGGTACGACCCCATCGGGACAGTTGGATATCAACTTCAACGGTGGGGCGGTGGAGTTCACGGTGGACTCATCCGGCAAGATCACCACGGCCAGCGTGGACAGTACCTCGGTGGTGAACAACACGCTGGCGGCGGCGGACTTGCTGGTCAACGTGGTCAGCAGCCTCTCGGATGGCACGACCACCGTCACCAACGATGGCGGCAACATCACCTTGAGCGCCGGCAGCGGGGTGACGGTCAGCGCCAACGATTCGACGGATACCATCACGATCTCCGCCACCGGCAGCGGGGGAACTGTCACTAGTGTGGCCTTAAGCGCTCCGGCCGAGTTCACCGTCTCCGGCTCGCCGGTGACCGGCAGCGGGACCCTGGTCTTCGCCAAAGCGAACCAAAATGCCAACGTCGTCTATGCCGGCCCATCCAGCGGATCGGCGGCCGCCCCGACCTTCCGCGCTCTGGTAGATGACGACATCCCCAACGGGATCACCGCCAGCAACTACGTCCTGAAAGCAGGCGATACGATCAGCGGGGATGTGGTCGTGGACACAACCGGCGCGGATGAGCTCTCGGCAGCTGGCACGGACGCGGCCAACGCGCTGGCGGTGGCGACGAACTCCGCAGCCGCCGGCGATGCGGACGGGGTCCTCAAGCTGGGGAAGGACAACGGCAGTTGGCAGTCCATTTGGTACGACGCCTCGCTGCGAGCCAACAAAGGCCAGTTCGTGTTCAGCAAGCCGATCAAGGTGCTGGGCGACAGCGGCGCGGCGGTGATGGATTTTGAAGACAACACCGATCCCAACAACAAAGTCACCAAGACGCTCACGTACGACAAGGCGGCGGGAACAGACGGTGCTGGCGCGTTTGTCTTCGGCGACCAGATCGAAGTCCCCGCCTCCAGCCCCGCGTACATGACCTTCAAGACGACCACCGGCGAGCGCTACGCCTGGAAGTTGGATCCGGATGTCAACCCCATTACCTTCAGCATGGTGAAGTTCGCCAGCGCCGGCGGCGCGGAGACCGAACTGTTCCGTTTCGGCGCCGATGGGTCGCTCTCCGTCCGCGATCCCGCCGGGACGATCCGCACCCTGATTGATGCGTCAGGGAAGTTCAAGGCCAAAGGGAAGAACATCGTGCAGAACGCCTCCTTTGACGTGGGGTGGGATCCGGTGAAGTGGGAGAGCTTCAACAGCGGCTATGTCTCGCCCCTGACCAGCACGGCGAAATTCGGGACCAAGGCGTTGGTCGTGTTGGATAACAACACGACGCAAGTCCGCGGGATGAAGCAGATTCTGCCGTATTTCGATCAATTCAAGGGCGAGGTGATGACGCTCACTGTCTGGGCCCGCCATTCGGGGGCTTCGGGAACGGTGACCGCCTCAATCGGATTCGATGATGGAGTGACGGCTGCGGCGAATCGCTACAAGGACATCACGGTGACGACGACCTACCAGGCGTTTTCCTACACCTTCCCGTTTTCTGCTACGGCCACCAAATTAGACGTCTATCTCTATGGAGCCGCCGGTGGAGACTCTTCAGGGGCGGCGTCCAACAGCAATAGCAACCAAATCTACTATGATGCGGTCACCGTGGCTCCTGGGCCGCTGGCCATCGACTACGAACCCTCGCCGATCTTTGACACCGGCTCGCAGGTCATCTACGGCAACCTCGCCATCGGCGCGCATGTGAATGCCAACACGGGGGGACAGGCCCAACTCGTCTTCGGAGAACCGCCGGCGGGCTTTGCCGGCGCCGGCGATGGGTTCGGCGCGTGGGGTGGCGGCACCGGGACCATCACCTATCAGCGATGGGACAGCAATGCCGGTGGACAGTTTTTCTTCAACCGAGGCATCAGATTTATCCCAACCGGCGGCCAGTCCTTCGGCGCCACCCTCTCGTTGATGAGCGACCCCTCCACCACCTACACCTCTGAGGGACTGATCCATTTGGGAAGCACCATGCTCACCAGCGGCTCAGGCGGGGGCACGTATATGAGCGCGAATGCGGTGAGCGCCTTTACCGGCGATTTCATCAACTTTCAACGAGGCGGGACAACCAAGTTCAAGGTCGACAAAGATGGCAATATCACCGGCACGCTGGCCGGCAGCAGCATCGGCGACGGGTCGGTGAGCTGGCCGAAACTCAGCGGGACGACGAACCTCACCCTGGATGCGGCTGCCGCGGATGCCGCGCGCACCCTGACGATCACCAACACCGGCACTGACGCCGCCGGCGCCCCGACCCCCGACATCAAGCTGATCGTCAAGGGCGGGACCAACCAAGCCGGCAACCTGTTGGAATTACAGAACCCCGCCGGCTCTGCCCTGGTGACGTTCGACAAGGACGGCAAGCCAGATTTCCCCAATGCCTCCATCCTCGATGCGGATCTCTCTGCTAACGTTACGAAATTGGGTGCCGCCATCGAATCGAGCGAGATCACCAACGACGAAATCGTCAACGCCGACATCAAGACGACGGCCGCCATCGCGACATCCAAACTCAGCGGAGCGGTGACCGACATCGCCAACCATGGGCTCGGCTCGCTGGCGACCGCCAGCGCGGTCAGCGGCGGGGCAGGCGGCACGATCAGTGACGTTAGCATCACCAACGACGACATCAGTGGCAGCGCGGCGATTGCGAAGAGCAAGATCAGCACCGCGGGAACGTGGGCGGCGGCGGACTTGCCTTCGGATGGCTACGCCTCGACGTACGTGAATACCACCGGCGATACGATGACCGGCGACCTGACGCTGCCCATCAGTTCGGTGATCAGCGCCTACGGTGGGGTGGGTCGCTACGAGAACCTGGCGGTGCAGTCGGAGAACCTGGG
>CAZUWM010000102.1:0-3656 GCA_964624155.1 uncultured Planctomycetales bacterium | reverse complement strand
GATGAGCGGGGGGAGATTCAAAATCTGATTGACGGGCCGTTTGGCAGCGCGCTCGTCATGACCTCGAAGAAGGGCGCGGTGCGCGGCAACCACTATCACAAGACGGATTTTCACTACTGTTGGCTCCAGCGGGGTCGGCTGATCTATTCCCATCGGCCGGTTGGCGACCTGGGAGCGTATCAGCGATGGGTCATTGAGCCAGGGCAATTGTTTTATACCCCGCCGATGTACGAGCACATCATGGAGTTTACCGAAGAGTCGATCGTCTTCGCCATGGCGCGTAACAGCCGGACCATGGCGGACTACGAGCAAGACACCGTCCGTTTGACCTTAGGATCACCATGACTCAGACGATGACTCAGTCGTCAATGCGGACCCGAACAGACTGTCGATTGTGCGGATCGCGCGACCTTGCCCTCGTCCTCTCGTTGGGAGACACCCCACTTGCCAACGAATTCGTCGAAGCCGCCGAGGTCGGCAAACCCCAGGATCGCTTTCCGCTGAACGTGCATCTATGCCGTGCCTGCGGGCACGCCCAATTGCTGGACATCGTGGATCCGCAGCGGCTCTTCCGCCACTACGTCTACGTGTCGGGCACCTCGCCGGTGTTCGTGGAGCACTTCCGGCGGTATGCGGCGGAGGCGCTGCGATGGACGGGCATGCCGCCGGAGTCCCGCGTGATCGAGATCGGGAGCAACGATGGCACGCTGCTGCGGTTCTTCAAAGACGCCGGCATGCGGGTGTTAGGGATCGACCCGGCCCGGGCGATCGCCGCAGAAGCCACACGGCATGGGATCGAGACGCTGCCTGAATTTTTTGATCGGGCGTTGGCCGCGCGCCTGCGCGCGGAGGGATGGGAAGCGGTCCTCATGGTCGCCAACAACGTCTTCGCCCATGCCGACGACCTCCAGGGGATCGTGGAGGGGGTCGTCCGCCTCCTGCATCAGGATGGGGTGTTTGTGTTCGAGGTCTCCTATCTGGTCGATGTGGTCGAACAAGGGTTGTTTGACACGATCTACCATGAGCATCTGAGCTATCATGCGGTGAAGCCGCTGGTGGGGCTGTTTGCGCGACACGGCATGGAACTCGTCGATGCGATCCGGGTGGACACGCACGGAGGGTCGCTGCGCGGCATCGCTAAGCGGAAGGGAGGGCGGTGGCCGCGTCATCCTCGCGTCGATGAGCTGATCCAACGGGAAACCTCCATGGGGCTCTTTGACCTTGCGGCCTACCGCGGCTTCTTCGCGCGCATCCAACAGCGTAAAGAGGAATTGATGGCGCTGCTGCGCCGCCTGAAGCAGGAGGGCAAGCGGATCGCGGGCTTCGGCGCCCCGGCGAAGGCGACCACCCTCATGTTCCATTTTGGCCTCGGGCCTGAGGTGATCGAGTACCTCATCGACGACAGCCCTTGGAAACAGGGGCGGTATTCCCCCGGGCATCACCTGCCGGTCGTGCCCTCAACGTATCTGTACGACGCGGCTCACCAGCCAGACCATGTGGTTATTCTCGCCTGGAACTTTGCGGAGTCGATCATGGCGACGCATCAGGCGTTCATCGATCACGGGGGGCGTTTTATCGTGCCGCTTCCTCAACTTCAGGTGGTGGGATGATGAAGAAGGCGCGCTTGTTTCTTGACTCGGATATCAGAGACATCGCTGACCGCTTAGGGCCAGATGCCAAGCAGTTTGCCGGGCAGACCGTGCTGGTGTCGGGTGGACACGGTTTTCTCGGGCGGCACTTTCTCCTCGTCCTTGCGTACCTGAATGAGCACCTGCTGAAACGCCGGTGTCGCCTAATCGTCGTTGACAATCACATCACCAGCGTCCCGCCGACCCTCGGGCGAGCCTGGCGGGATGGGTACCAATTCGTTCAACACGACCTCGCGCGCCCCCTGACCATCCGTGAGTCGGTGGACTACATCGTGCACGCCGCCGGGATCGCGAGCCCGTACTACTACCGCAAGTATCCGCTCGAGACCCTCGAGGTGGCGACGCTCGGGACGAAGCACCTGTTGGGGATGGCGCGCGGCCGCCAGGTCAAAGGATTCCTCTTCTTCAGCTCAAGCGAGATTTACGGCGATCCTGACGAGAAGCATATTCCGACCCCTGAATCCTACAATGGGAACGTCTCCTGCCTGGGGCCCCGAGCGTGCTATGACGAGTCGAAACGATTGGGGGAGACCCTGTGTGCAATCTTTCACGAGCAGTTTGGGGTGCCCACGACCATGGTGCGGCCGTTCAATGTCTATGGCCCTGGGATGTCGGAGACCGATTACCGGGTGATCCCCAATTTTGCCAGCCGGATCATCGGCCGGCGGCCCCTCCATATCTATGGGACCGGGAGGCAGACCCGCACCTTCTGCTATATCAGCGATGCGATGGTGGGGTTTTTCAAAGCCCTCCTGCGTGGGGCGCGTGGGCAGGCCTACAACATCGGCAATCCTTCACCGGAGGTTTCCATGCTGAGTCTGGCGAAGATATTTCAACGCGTCGTCAAACGCAAGCTCCCCATCGAGGTGATTGAGTATCCCGACGCCTATCCCTCCGATGAACCGCAGCGTCGCTGTCCTGATATTAGCAAGGCGGCGCGTCACCTGGACTATCATCCCGTCGTGGGACTTGCCGAGGGGTTGCGTCGTGTGGTGAAGTGGGCGGAAGGCGTCTACACCGGTTCGCCATTTTGACCCATGACGCACCGTATCGCGCTAGGGCTGATTGGGACGGGTCGGTGGGGCCAGGTTTATCTCAGCACCATCGCGCAACTTCAGGAACGATGCACCCTGAAGGTCGTCTGCTGTCGCCATGCGGAACAGGCCACACAGTTTCCGTCAAGCACGGAGGTCGTGCGGGAGTGGCAAGCCGTGGTCCGTGGCCCTTGTGATGCGGTCGTCATCGCCACCCCTCCAGCCACTCATGCCGAGATCCTCTCGGCCTGCCTACAAGTTGGAAAGCCTTGCCTCGTTGAGAAACCCCTGTGTCTCGACGTCAAGACGGCTCAACGTCTCCACCGACTCGTGGAGGATCGCGGTGTGGCGGTGCTGGTGGATCATACCCAATTGTTCCATCCAGCGTATGAAGCGCTCCAACGGTGCCTGTCTGAAGGGAGGGAAGCGGTACGGGTGATCGTGTCCGAGGGCATGGCGTTCGGTCCCTTTCGGCGTCATACGACGGCCTTGTGGGATTGGGCGCCGCACGATGTGAGCCTCTGCCTGGATGTCGTTGGGTGTGCCCCCGCAGGGGTTGCCGCCTTGGGCGGTCCGACCGACCCTCAGGGGATTCCGGAGATGGCCAGCATTCGTCTGGAATTTGCCAATGGACCAACCGCGTGGATTCATACCGGTCGCCTGTCAACCGACAAGCGTCGACGCTTGATTGTCATCACCGATCGCCACCTCTATGTCATGGATGATTTCGCCTCAGACCCATTGACCGTGGCCTCCATTGACTACCCACAACGGTACGAGGAGACGGAGGTCGAATCGCTGAAGATCACAGCGTTGAAGCCCATGTCGACCGAACGACCGCTCACGCGAATACTCGCGTACTTCCTCGATGGACTCAGGGGGGGCGATCGACGGAGATTTGGAACCGGTTTGGCGGTTGACGTCGTCCGAGTCCTCGCCGCCTGTGAACACGCCATGGCACAGCGCACATCGG
>CAZUWM010000101.1:0-3671 GCA_964624155.1 uncultured Planctomycetales bacterium | reverse complement strand
CATGCACCAGGATCGCCAGCAGCGCCAGCGGCACGCTGGTCGCCCCCACCCACGGCAGGTAGCGAAACGCGAGCTCTTCCTGCGCCGGCGTGGAGTTCTCGTGGATCTGCGCTGGCGGGAGCGGCGTTTTCCCATTCATCCCATTGGCGTGGTTGGCAGTCGAGATGGCACGAGGCGAGGTTGACAGGAGAGACGGTGGATTTCCCGCCGGGTGCGGCGTCAGGCGAGACCGTGAGGGTCGTCCCTCCTCCTTCAGCTTTTCGGCAAGCCACTGGTCAAGCCGATGACCGATCCAGCGTCGTTTGAGGACCATGTAGGTGAAGTGCACGTTGGCCGGAAGTCCCATGTTCCTCAACAACCGCCATCGCAAGGCGTGATACGTTCCAATAAACTCCGTGAGGCGGTTGAATCCGGGATACTCCTCCCCCACTTCATCGAGGATGTACGGCAGCGCTTGTTCTTCATCTTCTCTCTTGGCCAGTGACGAGACCGCGGCCGCCATGTCGAAGGCCGTCTGAGCTGCTTCGTAGGGCTGCAGGAGATCCATGATGGGTTGCGCGCCGCGCGTGCGCAGGAGGAGGCGCAACACGTTGAACATGATCCGGCCGGCATCCGATTCGAAACGACGAGTCCCCTTCGCGCGAGACTGCATCAGCTCCTGCAGCAACCGAGCGCTCAAGCCGTTCGATCCGTGCAACCGCTCCTGCTTGAGTTGGTGGATGAGGAATCTGACCAGTTGGGTTTCGTTCCGTGCGCCACTGTCTTGGGCGAGCCACCCGTAGCGCTCCTGGAGCGCACGTCGCTTCGCATCCAGCGGATGTTCACGCGCGGCCGGCTGCCGGGCTGTTGGTGCGACGGAGACGCCGGGCCCTTCTTTGAGGATGGTGCCCCACGCGTTCCTGGCCGCTTGCGCAGTGGATTGGGACGCGACGCGTTCCCGATACGCCCGAGGCGCCCAGACGAGAAAATCGTCGTCGTCGCAGATCCCCTTCGCAATGTAGTAGGGAGGGGCCCGCCAGTCCACGGCAAGACCTTCGATGATCCACCACGGGACCATCCGATGGCGCAGCTCTCGTTGGAAGCGTGTGTTGGGATCGGGGGCCAAGGTCAACCCCTTCGAATTCATCGGAGCATGTGGAAAGCTGCGCACGATCTCGAAGAGTCGGCGTGCCATGTCCCGTTGGACAGGGCGAGGAAGCGCGTCGAGCATCCGGACCGTCGTCACTCGCTTGCCCGCCGCCTCGTCAGCGTCGCTCTTCGCCAGGAACGGCTCCGCCTGCTGTGTCGTCAGGACCCCGAGGATCTGCAGGATACGGATGGAGCCTGGACGCATCCGTGCGAGAGTGTTGGCGATCTGCCGAGCCTCGGCACCTCGTCCCAGGATCTTCACGAGCGCCTGGTAGACCGGGAAGTTTTCGGTTGAGAGATGTCGACCATCCTGAAGCCCAAACTCCAGTCCTTCGTCCTTGAGGGCTTCGAGCTGGTTGAGTTGTGGTGTCGAGAGCGTGGACGTCGGCCGATACACCGGCGAAACCGGAGTGCCGGGAGGAGGAATCCCCAGTTGCCTCTTGAGCGCCTTGACGGCTTGAAGATCGCTCCCTTCCACGGCGCGATCCTGATAGGTCTCCAACAGTCCGTACAACCGTTTCCTCAACGTGGGGATGCGTCGATAAAAGTCCCTCGTATTCAACGCCCCAGGATGTTTGCGGACGAACGGAGCGAGCACGTTCACCACCACGTGGTAGCGCGCGCGCTCGGGGATGTCACCCCACTTCACGCGATCCGTGTCTCTGACGTAGGCGACGTAGTCCTCCAGCGTATGAGGTACATGGTGAGCGGCCACCAGAGCCAGTCCTCTGGGAGTCACCTGATAGTGATAGGGTCGATGCAGGCGCGTGCGTCTCAACAGACCCAAGCTGATAAGTTTCATCACGTGCCGATGGACTTCGGACTGATTGCGACCGTCATCCCGTTGCTGGTAGGCCTGGAACGTGAGAGAGCCGTTGCGAACGAGTGGCCCCAACACGGGATCGTTGACCATCCGTACCAAGATCTCCCTCGAGCGCCCGGCCCGCTTCGACATGGCCATTCCAAAGATCCCGAACCCCGCCTGTTTGATGGCCACCTCCACCGCCCACTGGTGGTGAGCGGAGTCGAACCACGGCCAGAGGAGCCAGACGACGAGTCCCGCGGCGATGAGCAACGAGAGCCCACCCACCACGACGAGCAGTGGGATCAGTGAGTTGCCGCCTGACTTCGTGGGGCGTTGGGTTGAAGATGGGAACTGACCACCCTGAGTGAGTGATGCGGCCACATGGTCTTGAATCGCCTGCAAGAGCGCATCGGCAAGGGCGTCAGGGACCCCGAGCTTCAATCGGGCGATGGCCTGTCGAAACGCCTCGGGGCTTTGCCTGGCGAATGCGTACAAACTGTCTTCGGCGATCGCGGCTTCTTCGTCAGAGCTGTACACGGGATCGGTCACGTAGGCGAGCAACGCGGGAAGTGCTTCCGTGACCTCCGGAACCTTTTGAAGGATGCCGGCCAGAGCAGAATCCCCATGCGTCACAAGGAAGTCGATCACCCCGACCCGGTTGACGTCCTGATAGTCCCGAGTAAACTCCACCAACTCGAGCGCATGGGCGGCGATGACTTTCAAGACACCGGAGCTCTCAGGGTCGTGGTGACTCGCCACCACCTGTCGCAAGGTGCGCAGGAGTCGCATCTTCGCCACATCGCGGCCGGCCACTCGTCCATACCCGCCTCTCAAGAGGTCGATGATTGAGGGATCCACGCGCAACGTCTTGCTGACCACGTCAAAGTACAGCGGATTGATCGTGTCGCGATCCACCTCGATGGTGATCGATGACCACGGACAGCTCCCTGCGCCCTGGCACGCCGGCTTCGCCAGCTCGCTCATCGCCTCAATGAGAGGATCGAGATCGAGGGGTTCTCCATCGGCCGATCGGCGAATCTCGCGAGGCGCGGCCTCGTCACTCAGATGAATCCTTATCATGGGTTGTGCGGTGTGCCGCAGGAAGACGAGGAGCATCGTCAGCCCGATCGCCAGCAGCGTGGCGACGCTGGAGAGGATCACGGGGCGCAACGAGTGAAACGAGCCCCACCCAAAGCGCAGGCCCACCCACAGCAGATGAAATCCAACCAACCCCAGAGACATCAGGACCCCAACCACCAACACGCGGGTTTGAGTGTGGCCTCCTGCAGCGCGAATCTGCCGCTGGTGAGGCTGCTGCCATCGGGACTGACCACTCATCGTGGTGAGCAACGCGGCCATCGCGGCTTGTGCCTGCAAGCCCCCAACCTCAAGCCACACGGTCCCGCCTTCCCGCTTGAGACCTAACTGCAAGGCTTCCAACCCTTCTTTGAGACGCTGCGGATTCTGGGTGTTCAGGGTGAGATGTTGTTCGTTCCCGTGGGGTAGGTCGTGATACAGCGTGGCAGTGGCGGCGGGAAATTTCTGGATCCACTCACGCAGCGCCTGCTGACGCTCCATCAAGCTGGCTAAATCGGTCACCATCACACTGACGCGCTCTGGCTGAGAGGAGTAGCGCGTCTGTGCGGCGAACGGACTGCGCCCATGTGTTGGTGGAGGCGCCTGCGCCGGATGGACCAACCCCGACCACACCCGTCGCAAGCCCTGAATGATCTGCGCG
>CAZUWM010000100.1:0-3676 GCA_964624155.1 uncultured Planctomycetales bacterium | reverse complement strand
AACCGCGTGAGCGGCGGATCGGCCTCGCAGATCGCCGGGCAACTCCTCGCCAACGGCATCCTCTTCCTCCTGAATCCCGCCGGCATCACCTTTACCCCGACGGCGATCGTGCAGGTCGCGGGCTTAGTGGCCTCCAGCCTCAATCTCTCGAACGAATCGTTCCTCGCCCGGCAATACCGCTTCATCCAGCCGGATGGCGTGGTGCCGGGGATGGTGGTGAACCAGGGAACCCTGCGCACGACGGGGCCTGGCGGACTCATCGCCTTGCTCGGCGCGGCGGTGGCCAATGAGGGGGTCATCACGGCGCGGTTGGGTACTGTGGCGCTGGCGAGCGGCTCTCAGATCACGTTGACGTTTGATCCAGACGGGCAGATCGTGCTCGCGATCGACGAGCCGACCGCGGCGTTGGTCATCGGCGCGGATGGGCGCGTCCAGGATGGAGCGGCCAACACCGGCACGATCATCGCCGAAGGCGGCACGGTGCTGGTCAAGGCGTCAGCGCTGCACGAGCTCTTCAACCGGATTGTCAACCAGAGCGGCGTCATCGAGGCCACGTCGGTCGTGGAGCGGGACGGCCGCATCTTCCTGATGGGATCCGGCGGCCTCGTGCAACAGTCCGGGACCCTCTCGGCGAATACCTCTATAGAGGAAGGCCGAGCGGGTCAGCTCACGATTCAGGGCAACGAGCAAGTGCTCCTGACCGGCGGCAGCCTTATTGAAGCGCGAGGTCTTGCGGCGGGTTCGACCGGTGGGACGGTGCAGGTGCTCGGCAACCTCGTGGGGCTCACAGACGCAACACTGATTGATGTGTCCGGAGCGGCCGGCGGCGGCACGGTCCTGATCGGGGGCGACTACCAGGGAGGGGGCACAGTCCCCAACGCCTGGCGCACGTACGTCGGCCCAGATGCGGTGATTCGTGCTGATGCGCTCACGAGCGGTAACGGTGGTCGGGTGATTGTCTGGTCGGATGACGTGACCCGGTTCTATGGCTCCATCAGTGCTCGCGGCGGCCCCACCGGCGGCGATGGCGGGTTTGTCGAAGTCTCAAGCAAGGAATCCTTGGCGTTTGACGGGTGGGTCGATGCCGATGCGCCGCAGGGCGTCGCCGGGATGCTGCTCCTGGACCCCCACAATGTGACGGTTGCAACTGGTGGAGCGGCCGTGCTCGGCGATGTCGATGAGTTCGCGGACACCCCGACCGCCGATCTGACCGTTGCGCCTTCGGCCATTAACGCCAACGTCCATGTGGTCATCCAGGCGAATAACGATATCACCGTCACCAACGCCGTTAGCAAGACGAACAGCGGCAAGACGCTGACGCTCCAAGCCGGCCGCAGCATCCTGGTGAATGCGAACATCACGACCAACAATGCAAATATCACGTTGGTCGCTAATGAAACGACGGCTAACGGTGTAGTCAATGCCAACCGCGATGCAGGTGCGGCGGTCATTACGATGGCGGACGGCACTACCATCAACTCGGGCAATGGGAATATCAGCATTACGCTCAGTACGGGGGCGGGCCTGACCAATTCGACCAGCGGCGACATCACCCTGGAGAACCTGACCACAAGCGGAAGCGGGGATGTGCTGGTCGTCAACAATGGACCGACAGCGGGCAGCGGCATCGTCCGAGCCTCCGCCGATGCCCTGATTACCGCCGACACGGTCGCGTTGGACGTCAACGGGGCGGGGGGGGGCGGGGAGCTCGGCAGCGCGGCGAATCCGATCCGCGTGTCGGTGGATAAGCTCGAGGCCCGGGGGCAAAGCGGCGGCATCTTCATCGGCGTCCCGAGTGGAGACATCGAGATTGGCGGTGCAGACCTGGGTGGGTTGACGGGGCTTTCCACCAGCAGCAACGGGGCGATCTCGGTCAGCACCACGAGTGGAAAGATTAAGGATGTCAAGGAGGCGATCTCGGCCAACGGCTCCGGCAATGTCACGCTGACGGCTGGTGGGGCGAACAAGGAGTTGAAAACGAGCGCGGCGATCACTTCGGGCTCCGGGAACATTGCGCTGGTGGCAACAGGCAAGGTGAAGCTCAACGGAGCCTCGGCAGACGTCTCAACCACCGGGACCTACACGGTCAACGCGGACAGCGACGCCGACGGCACCGGGACCTATGAGCAGACCCACGCGGGTTCAGCGGTCAACACGGGTGCGGTGAGCATTACGGCGGAAGACATTGATCTGACCGGGACGATCAACAGCGGCGCGGCATCGACGACGATCCTGACGACGAACAACCGGACGATCGGACTCGGGGCAACGAACAGGGACATGACGATCGATGGCGCAGAGCTGCAGAACATCACCGCGACCGGCTTGACCATCGGCGGGACCACCAATGGCAACATCACCGTCAATGGGATCAGCGCGGCCAATAGCAACAACATCTCAGGCACACTGACATTGAATGCCACCTCGACGACAGAGCGCACGATCACCTTTGCAACCGGCGCCTCGACCTTTAACGCGCTGGCAGTGAATGCCTCTGGTGATATCAGCATCAACGTGAACGTGAGTACCGACACCGGTGGGTTCACGGGGGTGGCGGACTCCGACGGCGACGGGGCCGGGACCTTTAGCGTCGGAGCTGGAGCGACCCTCTCGACGACCGCGGCGGTCCCAGACCAGCCGATTTCCATCACCGCCGATGACCTGAGCCTGAACGCGACAGGCTTCATCAATAGCGGAACGGCCTCGACAACGATCCTGTCCTCGAATACGCAGACCATCGGGCTCGGCGCCACGGCTGGGGGCATGACCATCAGCGGATTGGAGCTACAGAACATCACCGCGACCGGCTTGACGATTGGGAACGCGACCAACAGCAACATCACCGTCAACGGGATCACTGCGGCCAACAGCAACAACATCGCTGGGACCCTGACGTTGAACGCGACCGGGGCAACCCGCGATGTCCTCTTTGCCACAGGCGCCTCGACCTTTAACGCCTTAGCGGTCAATGCCGATGACCTGATCACGATCGGCGTGGGCGTCACCACCGACAGCGGCAATGCCACCTTGGTCGGCGGCACAATCGCCAGCAACGCCACCCTCACCGCCACAGGCTTTGCTGTCTCGCTGACCGCGAACACCACGAATATCACCGATGGAAACGGTGGCACCTCGAATGTGGTGGCGGACAGCCTGACCGCCTCAGCCGTCACCGGCATCGACCTCGACACGACGATCGAGACTCTGACCTCGGCCAGCGTGACCGGCACAGGACCGATCGACCTCTCGGATACCGCCGGGGGCCTCACCGTGACGAGTGCGACCACCGCGGACGGCGCCATCACGCTCAACGCGACGGGCGGGGACCTCACCCTCACGAGCGTGACCGCGGGCGGCACGGGCCGCAACGTCACCGCAACGACCACCACCTCCGGCAACATCCTCGTGGGCAGCGTCACCGCGGCCGGCGATACGATCACGCTGACCAGCGCGGGGGCGATTGAGGAATCCGGGGCCGATGCGGCCGCGGATCTCACCGCCGGGACGCTCGCCCTCACCGCCGCCACCGGGATCGGTGCCTTGGGGACCGTCGAGATTGATGCCACCACCTTGAGCCTGAGTGCCAGCGTGACCGGCACAGGACCGATCGACCTCTCGGATACCGCCGGGGGCCTCACCGTGACGAGTGCGACCACCGCGGACGGCGCCATCACGC
>CAZUWM010000099.1:1171-3710 GCA_964624155.1 uncultured Planctomycetales bacterium | reverse complement strand
TTCATTCGCACCCCACGGATGCGATGCTGGATCGCGAGAATCTCTCGACGCAATTGCGCATTGAGCGCTCGTGCTTCCTTGGAGCGCCCCGTGGCCTCACCCAATGCTTCGACGGACTCAAAGAGCTCATCAAACCGGCGCGCCGTCACGGAGACCACCCGTGGTCTTGTGGGAAGCTGCCGGACAGCCTTGAGCACTTCTGGATGGCTCGCTGCGCAGACGTTGCAGAGCTCCTGCGTCACGACCACGTCCGGCCGAAGGCGCTTGAGTAAAACCTCGTCGATCTTGTATTGATGCGCACCGCGACGACGCAGCGCTTGCACCGCCTCATCGATCCCACGACTTGAGAGCCGCGCGGACGCGATGCGACTGCGGACCACCACGGGTTTCCGCTGGACGCTCGCCGGATAGTCGCAGCGTTCGCTGCGCCCCACCACCGAACGGCCGACTCCGATGGCGTAGAGCAGCTCCGTCGCTGAGGAGAAGAACGAACAAATCCGCATCGTATGCTCTCCAGTGATCCTACCAACCGTTCTGCCTCGCCAGCTGAAGCAGCTGGACCAAATCATCGACCAGCACATCGGGAGCCATTGCACGCAAGGCCGATGTCGAGCTGATCCCGTGCGATACCGCAACGGTGAAAATTCCCGCGCGTCGACCGGCCTCGATGTCAAGCGGGCTGTCACCGATTAGCAGGGCGTCTTGCGCGCTGACTCCAGCGCGCCGCATGATGGCCTGTGCGCCCGCAGGATCTGGCTTGGATGCATACTGAGAGTCGCCCGCCACGACGTCGGCAAAATAGTTCGCCACGCCTAGCGTTTGTAGCAGTTGGTCGCAGGAGAAACGGGGCCTGCGGGTCAGGACAGCCTGGCGGCGCGAGCAAAAATAGTCGAGCAATTCCCGAGTTCCTGGGTAGAGCACGCTGCGCTCAAACAGGTGCTCAGACCAATAGGTCGCAAAGAGCTGCTGTGCTTCCGCCACTAACTCTGGCGTATCGGCGCCGAGTTCTTGCCTCAGCAAGTCTCGCAGATCCTGTTCGGGAAAACGCTCGACGTCCACAGCCGAGAGCCGCTTGCCTCCGAGACGCGCCAAGACATACTGATCGGCGGCCGCGATGTCAGGGCGCGTGTCGACCAAGGTTCCGTCAAGGTCATACAGAATCAGGCGTCGCTTCATGCGGAAGCAGTGCAGGCCATCGAAGCGTCATGACGTATCCGGCAAACGTGTACAGCCCCATAAACGCGCTGGTCAACACGAGATCGCCAAAGAATGACCGGTAAAAGTACGGCACGCTCGTGTGGATGGTCGTCATCAATCCTTGCCACGTGAAGGGGGCGGTCGAGCAGGTGTGGGTCAGCCAGTCACCCACGGAGAGCGTCAAGTGGTAGACAGGCGCGGAGAGTCCCAGCCCCGTCAGGAGGGAAGAAAATGAGGGACGTAGGCGCACCAGCCACACGACGCCCACGACGCCGAGGACGGCCGCCACCCGAACCACCGTAAACCAGCTGATGCCGGCTAGCGCATCCCGTGTCAGCATGGCCACGATGCCGATCAGCACGACATCCCGCTTTCGCCAAAAGCACGCCGCGCAAAGCAAGGCGGCGAGAATCGGCGTCGCTCCCGCCACATGCGTGAATTGACTGGCCAGGATGCCCGCGACCACCGCGAACGAGATTCCGAGTGCCATCCTATCCTCCTTGTGTATACCGAATCGCGACCTTCGCGTCATTCCCATCAAGAGAAATGCGCCGTTGTTGTTCCCCCAAGACTTCATGCCACACATGCAGCGTGTACTCGCCCGGCGGCGCATCAGGCATGGCAAACGTTCCATCGGGATTGGACATCGCGTAGTAACGGTGGTCAGCGACCACGACCCACGCCGACATCCATGAGTGCACCCCACAGCGAACCAGGAAGCGTCCGGGCTTGTCGAAACGCCACGTCACCTCTTCCGTCTTCGGTGCCTGCCACTCATGGCTCAGCATGGATGCCTCACGAAAGAGGCGCAGGTTGTGCAGAATCGGATCGGAGTTGCGGACTTTGACGGTGCTGCCTCGCGGCACGAGGAGCAGATGCGGTACGAAATCGCACGCTCGTTGATCAAGCTGTGCCGTGCTCGGCTCGAGGGCTTCGTCCGCCTTCGCCTCGAGCCAGAGGACGGCGTTCGCTACGCCGCCAGCTTCGCTGACGAGTAAGCGGTCGGAGGCCTTGGTCGGCCCGCCGCAACTATCTACCGGATGATCAGGCGATTTCGACGTGATCGGAATGCTCACGGGTTTCGGCCGCGGACCTTCCACGTGGACCGTCCCTTCCAGTAGCCCCGCCCTCACGGGTGCCGCCGCGCAGAAGATCCCGAGTCCTACTATTGCAACTGTTCGGAGTAGACCCATTCTACCTTGTCTCCTGCTTGCAGTTCTTTGAGAAACGGGCTGAAATTCGTAGTCCCGTTGAGCCGACAATTCCACCACCGGTTCTTCGTTGGATCGGGCCGAATACCGTCGATCGCCGCCACTTCCCGGGTGTTGCAACACACCTCTCC
>CAZUWM010000099.1:0-1071 GCA_964624155.1 uncultured Planctomycetales bacterium | reverse complement strand
GCAGATTAGCCGTCATTCGCGAGCTCAGTCGTCGCCGAGTCCGTGACGAGCCCCAGTCGCCACACCCCAGCCAGCCGGACCGCCTCAAGGACCTCGGCCAACCTGCCGGTTGGAACCGCCCGATCGGCCCTGACGACTACTCGGAGATTCGCGGCGGGTGTGGACATTCCTTGAAGTCGTCCGGCGATTTCATGAAGTCCGGCTGGCTCCCCATCCATCTGAATCTGCTCCTCGCGGGTGATGGTGATCACGACGACCTCCTTCCGGTCAAGATTCGTCGCCTGGCCCACGCGAGGCAGCTCGATGGGGAGTCCTTTGAGGACCGACATGGACAACATGCTCGAGATGAAGAAGGCGAGCAGCAGGAAGAACGTGTCGATCAACGGCACCATTTCGATCCGAATCTTCCGCTGCGCAGGAGAGGAGAGTTTCATGCCGGCTCTCCCGCCATCACCGATTCCATAGACGGCACGCGGCGACGCCGCTCCAAGAGCAGTTCAAGGGTCGTCGCATGCTGCTCAATCTCGTGCGTCACATGTTCCGCGCGCCGGACAAAGTGGTTGTACAAGGGCACCGCGGAGATCGCGATCGTCAGGCCGGCGGCGGTGGTGATGAGTGCCTCGGCGATGCCCGCGGCAACCAGTTGCGGTTCCGGGATCCCGGCGGCGCTCAGAAAGCCGAAGGCGCGGATGATCCCCGTGATGGTCCCGTAAATACCCAGCAAGGGCGCAAGAGTAATCACGGTATCGAGGACTACGAGGTACTGGTTCATACTCTTAATTTCGTCCTTCGCCTGTTGTTCCATGGCCATCCGCGGAAAGAGCTCGTGGTCTCTTGTGCCCCGCATCAGGACGCGGAGGACCGGATCCGGCCGTGTTTCGGCGAGCTCAAGCGCCGTCTCGTCCTCGTCATCCCGAACGCATTGGAGATAGGCGACCCATCGCTTCGGCTCCAGCCGCAGCTTCATCCAAAACAACAGGCGCTCGACGATCACGGTCAACCCGATCACTGAACACGCGAGGAGCGGATACATCACCGGTCCGCCTCGCTGCACGTAGTCCATCAACATCG
>CAZUWM010000098.1:0-3815 GCA_964624155.1 uncultured Planctomycetales bacterium | reverse complement strand
GCAGGAGCTGACCGGCGGACCGCCGCCGACTCGCCGGAGGTGGAGACGTCGATCGCGCTGATCTCCGGCTCGCTGCCCATGAAGGATTCGGGGCTCGCGGAGGCGGTGGTCGTCATCCCTGCCAAACAGTTGTCGTAGGAATCAGAGACGGGAAAGCCGTTAAAGCCCGGAACCCAAAAGGTCGCCAGATCCACCCCTCCGGAGAGCGCCCGCAGTCCCATGCAGCCGGCTCCTTTGCCGAGCCCGACAAAGGTTCCTAGCACAGGTGGACCGTTGCGCGTCTCATTGACGATGTTCACGAGCACATCCACAAATGAGGTAATGACATTGATCGCTCCGCGACCAATCATGCCCCCCATCTTGCGCCCATACTGTTGGGATTCCGCCGCATCATGGGCTGCCGTCCGCATCGCCCACGCATTCGGCGCTCCCAACACACAGATCATGACCGCCACGACCACGATGTTCCGCATGAATCACTCCTCCCTCTTCACCCGCGTTGTGGCACGATAGGCTAAGTGTATCGAGAAGCCTCGACGATGTCAACCCTTCACTCGTCGAGCGGACCGCGCGATCATCAGACCGATCCCTCCGATGATGAGGGCCGGCACGCCTAGCATCGCCGCGATGCTCACAGCATATCCGCGCACCACGCCGCTCTGTACGGCGGCCTGACCGGGGTCGAACAGGGCCTCCTTGCACATCGGACACGCCCAGAGGACAGAAGGCAGAAGGCAGAAGGCAGAAGGCAGGAACGAGAGGAAGAGAAGCCAGACGAGCAATCGGGTCCTTCCGTCGTCTGACCTCTGACCTCTGACCTCTGACCTCTGCCTGCTGATCATGTGAGATGGTACAGCATCCAATACACGAGGACGCCGGTGACTGAGACATAGAGCCACAACGGCAGCGTCACGCGCGCCAGACGTGTATGCGCGGCCCATCGTCGAGCCATGGCCAATTTCAGGGTTCTCGCCACCAACGGCACGATCACGACCGCCAGAATGGTATGGGAGATGAGAATCGTGAAGTAGACCGGACGGATCCATCCCTCACCGGTGAATCGCGTCACACCGACCTGACGATGATAGTTCACGTACGAGATGAGGAAGACTCCTGAGACGACACAGGCGGCCACCATGCACAGGATATGCGCGAGGGTCCGCTTGGCGCGAATGCACACGTAGCCAACCGTCAGCAAGACCGCGCTGGTGGCGTTCAAGCAGGCATTGATGGCCGGGATGATCGACAGCGACATGGGTTACGAGGACGACTTCAGCAATCGACGGATGTCGCGGCGAAGCTGCGTCAGGTCGTTCGCTTCACCGGCGTCGTAGTACCCGCGGATGACACCGAGTCGATCCACGAGCACCAGTCGGCGGCTGTGTGTAATCGGTTCCTCCGGAGGGCCCTCTCCACCCATCGCCAGATGGAAACCCTCCTGACAGAGACGTTGGATCGTTTGGTCCTCACCGGTCAGCAATGCCCACCGATCCGACGAGGCCCCCAAGGCCGCGGCATACCGAGCCAACACCTCGGGGGTGTCATACCGCGGATCGACGGTGAACGACACAAAGACCACCGCGGGCTCCGACTGAAATGCTCTCGCCAATCGCGCCATCTCCATCGTCATCATCGGACATTGCCCGGCGCAGCGTGTAAAGATGAAATCCGCAATCCACAGGCGGCCGTTGAAGGCCTCTGACGAAACCGGTCGTCCGGCCTGATCGACCAATGAGAACGCGGGCACGTGACCATAGCGAGGCACCTCGGCTGATCGGGACGCATGGGCCTGATGGAACAACAGCCCCGCGAGAGAGGAGATCGCCAACAACCCTGTGAATCCCAACACGCGTGAGCGCCACGATCTCATCAGAGAAACGTCTTATCCACGACCATGACGAACAACACCAACGGAAGATAGCCGACCGACGTGAAGAAGACGCGGTGAGCAATGGCGGGCGAGTGGCCGTGGGCGGCTTTCACGGTGGCCCAGAGCAACCATGAACCCATGATAAAGGCGGCGACGAAATAGAGAGGGCCGGTAATGCCAAGTAGAGTTGGAAACAAGCTGGTCAGCAGGAGTGCGAGGCCATAGACGACCATCTGGCGAGCGGTACTGTCTCCTGAGGGATCAATTACCGGCAGCATCCGAAATCCTGCGTGACGATAGTCGTCCTGATACCACCACGCGATGGCCAGGAAATGGGGAAGCTGCCATAAAAAGAGGATGGCACACAACACCCACGCTTCAAGACCGAAGGTCCCGGCGGAGGCGGTCCATCCAATGAGTGGGGGCAGCGCCCCAGGGATCGCCCCGACCAAGGTACAGAAGCTGCTGCGGCGTTTCATGGGGGTGTAGACGCCGACATAGATCACCGCGGTCATCAGCGCGCACCAGGTCGCCATCTCGTTGACGAAGAACCACAGACACATCAATCCGGCCACGATACTGGAGATGCCGAAGATGAACGCGCCCTGCGGCTGCAACCGTCCTGAGGGAAGCGGACGGTCTTTCGTGCGTTCCATCAGGGCATCCGCCTCACGTTCGTACCACTGATTCAGCGCATTCGCTCCCGAGCCGACCCACCAGGCACCGAGGAGTGTGGGCATCAATCGCCACGTGTCGGTGAAGATCGTCGAGCCCATCAGGAAGCCGACCGCCGTCGTCAACAACGCCATCATCGTCACGCGCGGCTTGGTCAGTTCCCAGTAGGCGTGAAGCCGCTCAAACCTCAGATGATGGATGACGAGCACGGTCGCCCCGGCCAACAGCAGGGCTCCAAGGGCTTGGTGCGCTGTCGTCACGAGCACGTGATCGCGATGCGTCCACGCAACGAATCCCAATGCCACCTGCACGACCACTCCCGTCACCAGTACACTGACCAGACGATGCACACCGGTGAGGTGACGCGCCTTCCACCATAACCACACCACCAGCAGCGCAATCAGGGTGGCGCCGATGAGATGAAGCGACAGGGCGCGCCCGGAGTGGCGCAGCACGGCTCCGAGTATGAGTTGCAAGACGATCACGCCCGCAAGTCCGAGGCTCATCACCCGCACAGATGATGGTATCGAAACGCTCAACTGCTCGGCCGACCAGTCCGGATTGAGGACAATCGCAAGACACACCAGCGCACAGAAGACGAATGGCCCCAGACACGCATGTGCCACCGAAATCGCCGGAGGAAGGAGGAACAGGACGGTCAATCCACCGAGCACGGCCTGTGTGAGGACCGCGGCCAGCGCCCCATAGCCCAGCCGACGAACCCAGCGACGAGGCTCCCGCACCCGCAGCCACATCGCGAGCGCGGCAATCATCAAGGCTACGAGGCCGGCGATCACCCGATGGGTATGCTCGTAGCGGATGCCGCCGACCATCGGCGGAAGCAGCGTGCCATACGACAACGGCCAGTCTGGAACGGCGAGTCCAGAGTCCGTTGACGTGACAAGTCCCCCTGCGACGAGCAGGATGAAGGTAGCCAGTGCTGTGAGTTGCGCAAACCGTTGCATCGCTTCAGTCCATAGACCATAGTCCACAGCCAAGCCGGCCTTCGAATTCTGTTGCTATGGACTACTGACTATGGACTATTTTGTGGCAACCAGTCTTTGGATGCGCCGGGCACGCTGTATTCGTAGGGCCCGTGATAGACGTGAGGGGTGCGTTCGAAATTTCCGTGTGGAGGCGGCGAGGGGGCGGCGGTCCACTCGAGCGTCGTCGCTTCCCAGGGATTGGCCGGCGCCTTCTTGCCCTTGAACAGACTCCAGAAGAAGTTCCCGATGAAAAGGAGTTGGGAAGCGAATAAGAGGAAGGCGCT
>CAZUWM010000097.1:0-3994 GCA_964624155.1 uncultured Planctomycetales bacterium | reverse complement strand
GCCGCCCTCGCGATCCTGCCCGTGCTCGGCTTCGACCTGCCTCCAAGCATCACGACTGACGGCACCGTCCTAGCGTCCCTCGATCCGACTCGGGATGCCGCCGTGGTTGGTATCGAGGTGGCGGCCATGGCGGTGGCAGGGGGGTTGGGCGATTCTTCGTCGCCTACTCCGGCTTCGGTTCGGGTCATCCGAAGAGATGCGCATGAACGACGCTTGATCGCGAAGCATCTGAACGTCCCGCTTCAAGAGGTGGAGGAGTTGCCGGCGGATGAATACTCCGAAGCCGTCGCCCTTGCGCACGAGGCCTTCCATCGCGACTACCTTGCCCTCGCTGATGATCCAGCGCTGGCTCCCATCATGAAGCAGTTGCACCTGAAGGGGATTGGGACGGCCCAATCGCAAGCAGGCGGTTCTTCCGCCAGCCATCGTCCGGACGACGATCAGACATGGTTCGATGTCGTTGATTTGAGCCCGAGCAATGAGCGGGTCTTGCAGGAGCACGGCTTTCTCCTGGAGCCCTCGCATGACTGGAGGCATCCATTCTTCCCAGACGCTCCCTCTCAGCGACTCGCCCGCATCGGATTTCGCCGCGGGCCTCGAGAGTCAATCGAGCGCGTCGCGGCCCGGTGGCATGGGGTCTTGCAACTGATTCAGCCGCAGGGACGCTCGCTCGTGCCGGGTGAAGAACCTCCCGACGGCGGCCGCGGGGGCGAGGAGCGGCCCGGTCACGGCATCGTGGGCGCGGCGCATGAGACCGGGCCGCCGACGGATCAGCCGGGCGGGACGGGGCAGCAGTCATCGCAACCTTCCGCTCCTGAGCGGTCCGTGTCCGGCCGCATGACGCGGCACGAGGCGTACCGGGACTACCTGAACGCGCGGCTGGCCCATAAGTATGAGGAGGCCGTCGACATGGCCCTTAACGAGTTGCGGGTGGTTGACCTGTGGTCTGCGCATCGGCCGACCCGGCAGGTGCTCTCGAAAGAGCGCCTGGCGGAACTCATCGATCCGCCGCTCGTCGGGGCGCTTGACCTCTTGTCTCAGGCAGGCATCTTCACGGTTGGTTCATCGGCGAATCACGCAGATGTCGAACGGGGGTTCGCCTATATCGAGCTCGATCCCATCCATTCTCAACATTCCTTGGGGCTGACGGCGGATGAGCGGCAGCGGCTGGAGGAATTGGAAGCCCAAGGGTTGTTCACTAGGGAATATCCTCACCGCTACGCCTTCAAGTTTCCCATCACCGCCACCACCACGGTGCGGGAACTGCACGATCAGGCCGTCGCGATCGTTTCGCAGTTTCGTCTGTCGTCGACGGCTGGGTCGCCCGCCGATATCGCGGAACCTCAGGCAGGGGTGACGAGAACCAAGCTGGGCATTGTCAGGTGCGGGCTCGATGAGTTTGCGCTGGATGAAGTTCGGGATCGATCGATCCTGAGACTGGAATTCTATCGGACCGACCGTCCGAAGACCTCGATGCCGGACCTGATGATCTACAGCGTCGATCATCAACTGCGCGGCGTCTACGTGGATCCCATCAGCCTGGAAGGCCGCGGCCGATTGCGCTTCCTGTTGAACCAATTCCTCAGCCGGCATTCCGAGGTGCGACAAACCCATCCGCGGGTGGCGAATTACGTCCTGCTGGATCTCTTGATGCGGGAGTTTGGCTTTGGAGCTGACGGGGTCCGCATCCAGCGGCTCGGTAAAGACCTGTATGAGGTCACGCGGCCCGGCCAGGGCACGGAGCGCGTAAGATGCGTTCGTGGTTTCGCGGATGACCATCCGTTGGGGATCTCGCTGGCGCTGGTGAATCCTCGCGCGCTGCAGGAGGCGTTGGCATCTCCCATGGGATTGCCGCGCGCCACACGCGCGCTCGACACCCCGCAGCCCATCGACACCCAATTGGTGACCTGGACAGAGCGCGGGGGCGCGCCTCGGGCGATCCGCTCGGTCTTGGTGGTGGATGATGAACCGGCGGTGGCATCGCTCTGCCAAGACCTGTTGCGCCGCCTCGTGCCGGGGGTTCTCACCGAGTCTGTGGACACGGCTGAGAAAGCCCTGGAGCGTTTGGAAGCCGGAGATCGGTTCGACGTGATCCTGTTGGATCATGCGATGCCTGGCATGAGCGGTGTCGAGCTGTTGCCGCTGCTGCGCGCCGCTGATCCCAGCGTCGCCGTGGCCTTGTTCAGCGGTTCACTGATCGGCCTGGAGATCACCGACGTTCAGGCGCGCTACTTGCAACAGGATCCCTTCCTGTTCCTGATGCCCAAGCCCTCACCGGTCCAAGACTTCCGACGACTGACGGACACCCTCTCTGGGATGGGAAGTCGGCTCATCCTGTCTACGCAGATGGAGCCGTTTGCGCGCGACAGCCTCGGCATCCGCGCCGACTCGCTCGTGCTCTCGGTCTCGCCGACCCCGCCGCCCAGCACCTCGCTCGAAGCGATCTGTCTAAAGCTTGGGGCACAACCCCGCGTGATAGAACCGGAAACGGCTGACCTGCTGCCAGGCTCCGCTTCCCTCGCCATCCTGCAGGCGGTTCTATCGGATGAAAAGACCCTGGAGTCGGCCCGGCAACAGATGCTGCATCGTGCCGTGGAGACGCTACAGGACGGTGGGCATCTCCTGGTGAGCTGGCCTGTCGAGAGCAATCCGGACAGGACTGGACAGGAACGCAGGGAGACCGAACGGCTCCTCACATCGCTGGCTCCGCGCTACACGCTGACCGAAATCGCCTACGGGCAGGAGCCGCCCGCCCATGACCTGCCGGGAGATCAGCCGCACGCCTGGCGCTGCTACCGCCTCACCAAGCCATCCGCCGAGGAATCCGCCGTCATCACTTCATCAACGGATGTTACCGACCACGCTGGAGATGCCGCCGCGCCGGACCTGAGTGGTTCGACTTCGCTCACCACAAGTGGTTCGACTGCGCTCACCACCAGCGCCGCCGAAGGGCCGTCCGCCGGAGCCGATCAGCCGCCGCCGGGTGCGGTGATCAATCCGTACGGCGCCGAGGGGCAACCCAACAACATCATGCGGGGACTCTTCGGGGAGGACAAACTGTTCAGGGGAGGCGTGACGGAAGCCTTGCGGGCGGCGCAGCAACGCGCCAGGGCAGAAGGACGAGCCGTGACGGTGCTGGTGGTGGGCGCCGGCGCCGGCCGCATTGTCTGGGATATCGAGCAGGCGGTGCCCGGCGTTCAGGTGAGCGCGCTCAACAAAGAAGGTGTCATCGTCTATCAAGCCCACCGGAAATCCCCTGCCGAGAGTTTCAGCGCCTTCACCGGTATCCAACTGCTAATGCAGAGCGGTCAGGGGGTCTCAGTGGAGCAGGCCCAGGCATTTCTCCCCCGCTTCTGGCAATCGGTGCGCCGGCATGACGTCAACGACGGACTGCCGTATCCGGACGGCTCATTCGATGTCGTGCTCGTAGCCGCCAACGTCTTTGAGTATCTCCATGCGCAGGACACGCTCCTTGCTCATGCGAAGCGCGTGCTCAGGAAAGACGGCGTGGGGTTTGTCAACGGCATCGAGAATTTCTTTGTCGAGGGCATGACCTGCGCCGAGTTCTTCCAGCGGTTGGGGCTCGCGTATCGGTATGTGGAGGACGGCAAAGGCCTCGTGATCACGAACACGAACCCCGGTCAACCCTTCCCGGTGCTGCGATTGGTCACGTCCACCCCACGGCCAAACGGCGTCGGTCCCACCACGTTCGTCAACGTCTACGCGTCGGCTTCGGGTTCCGCGATCCCACCGTCTGCCTCCACCCTCGACCACAGAGGTGGAGGCGGGACGCCGAACGTGCGCGGTTTCCCGAACGAGTTCCAGCCGCCGGGTAGTCCAGGTGACGCAGGTTGGCAAAACGAGCAGGCCGACCAGCAGGGTTCGTCCGCCCCCGTTCCCGCCGCGCCTGCCCTGAGTGGTTCGACTTCGCTCACCACAAGTGGTTCGACTGCGCTCACCACCAGCTCCGTCGAAGGGCCGCCCGCCCCTGCTG
>CAZUWM010000096.1:0-4058 GCA_964624155.1 uncultured Planctomycetales bacterium | reverse complement strand
AACGAAGTGATACGCTTGGTGTTCGGTAGGACTGAGCTTGACTTCTCCGGGTGCGACTTCGACGAGGAAGTTGAATTGCCTCGTCTTCTTGCCAGAACCGGAGGCGTAGTCGAACGAATCAAGATACGCGAGAACCGAAGTGATCGTAAGTCCAGTTTCCTCTTCCGTTTCCCGCGCAAGTGCCGTGAGCAGATCTTCGCCTGCGTCCACGGTACCACTCGGAAGCTCGACGAGTCCGCCCATGAAGTCGGACGGAACGCGTTCGAGAAGTAGAAACCTACTATCCTTGCGGATAACCGCGCCCACGACTAGCTTCTGGATGCCGTCCTTTTGTGAATCGGCAACCAGTTGCTCGACGATGTTGTGATCAACGTTTGACTGCATAGATTTCCTCCATTGTACTACTTGCCAGCTTCCGCGGCAAGCAGAAGTGTTGGATCATCTCTCACGACTGACGCCACCTTGATGATACCGTCAATGTAGAGATCAACCATTTGTTCCTCATCCGGAAACGACCACACCGGCAATTTGAGCGCATTCTCGTAGAACTGCTCCGCTACCGGAAATGATTGTTGCCTCTGCTCCGCGGGACGCGAATACAGTCTGGGCAACGCCCTTTCCGGATAAGTGAACAGCGGTTGATGGTGCAGTGTTCCTGTAGATCGGGGCCGGTCAAACTCGACAAGCCCTTCGGCGAGTACCGCCTTGGTGAACAGATCAATGCTTACCCCGTTTGCACGGGACGCATCAAACGTCATCACATAAGCGTACCAGCCATGCTGCTTGCCGGACACGTGAGGTGTTCGTAGGAACGGAAACTGATCAAAAGTTGCAGTCATCTTTTCAGCGTAGCGTTGCCTTTGAGTGAGCCATTCGTCCAAATGAGCGAATTGCTCTTGTGCTATGGCAACCGCCAAGGGATGAGCGCGGAACTTCAGCCCGAATCCGGTCGTACTAAACACCGAAAGCGGATGATCGGTCGGTATTTCCTGCTTGCACCGCTTGTTGTAGTGTCCCTGCAACAAGGCGCGGTAGTACACCTCTTCATTATCGGTGAGCATGATACCACCTTCGCCGCCGGTGATGGTTTTCTGTGCTTGCAGACTCCACGCCGCCGTGTCGCCAAACGTGCCAACGAATTTGTCGCCTACTCTTGCGCCGTGTGCGTGTGAGCAGTCTTCAAGCAGTCGCAGATCATGTGTCTGGCATATGGACGTAATTGCGTCCATATCGCACGGAATGCCCCACATGTGGGTCACCATCACCGCTTTCGTGCGTGGCGTGATGAGTCCCTCGATCTTCGCAGGATTGATGTTTCCATCGTGTCCGCAGTCGCAGAACACCGGCGTTGCGCCCGTGTGCATCAGCGGGCTGACGGTTGCGAAGAAGGTGTAGACCGGACAGATCACCTCATCGCCAGGCCCCAACTCTAGCCCTTCGTACATCGAGTAGATGGCGTTCGTGCCGGAGTTGGATAGAAGCGCGTAACGCCGTCCGTGGTAGTCGGCGAAAGTTGTTTCAAACTCCTTGATTACCCCCGACCGATCATAGATCGAGACGGTGGTGTGGAGCTGTCGAACGACCGCTTCCTCCACGGATTTTGTGATGCGGGGCCACACAAAGTGCGGCCCCTTCGTTTCGATGGTTTTGGGACCACCGAGAAGTGCGAGTTGCCTCATGGCTGTTTCTCCTCTTTGATTTCTTGGATCAACTTCAGGAATTGGTCCGGACGGCATGACGTACCCGAGCGATCTGACTCGTACGCGGCCTCAATCACCGCGACGTGTTGTAGATGCTCGGTGTAATCTGGCAGGTTCCCTGGAACGAACTGGCGAATCCTTTCGGCGAAGTAGTCGAGTTGCTCAACCGCTGCCGAAGGCCAGCCACCTTGCCGCTCCAATCGCTCGATTTCGTTACCGTTGGTATCGAGTCGGCGAATCGAACCGCGCGAGACCTCAATGACTCCGTTTGTGCCGAACACGCGTACACGCTCCTGTTTTTCCGGATACACCCGCGAAATCACGAAGTTTCCGACGAGCTTCTCGTCGTATTGAAACTCCAGGTGATAATCAAACAGGAGATGAGCGGTGTCTTCCACGTCGTACTTCTGGCCGGGACGATTGCCACGTGTCATACGCGCAGTTACCGACGTCGGCATTCCGAAGTACCAGATTAACAGATCAACGAAGTGGTAACCCATATCCACCAACGCGCCGCCGCCCGAAAGGTTTTTGGAAGCTCTCCATCCCGTGTCCAGCGCGGCCACATTCATCGTGTACGCGCCTTCAATGGAATAGATTTTTCCGATGCACCTCTTGAGCTGATGGAACGTCCGGTAGATGGGGTTGAATCGGCGTTGGACAGTAACGCCCAGGTACACCGATCCGCTACGCAGAATCTGCAGAAGTTGCCGAGCCTCGACGATATTCGTGGCAAGTGGCTTTTCCTTGATGATGTGCTTGCCAGCCGTTACCAACGTACTGATAACGTTAAGGTAGGCATGGTGTGGAATGGAAACCAACGCCACCTGAAAGTCTTGAGCGTTGATCAACTCTCCGAGCTCAGCGTAGCTGGGCACGTTGTAGTGTGCGCTGACCTCTTCTGTCTTTTTCTGGTCGGTGTCGCAGACGCCGACCAGCTCGAAATTCGAGCTTTGCACGATGGCTGGGAGATGGTCGTCTCTCGACTGCTTGCCCAAACCGATCACAACTGTTCGTAGTGTCATGGGAATGTCCTTCGTATTTTGATTGTGAAAGAACTTTTCAAACAAGGCACTTTACCTTATTCGATTAATTACCTTAGCACTTTTTCTTTTTTATGTAAA
The DNA here is from genome assembly GCA_964624155.1 of uncultured Planctomycetales bacterium. Taxonomy (GTDB): domain Bacteria; phylum Omnitrophota; class Gorgyraeia; order Aquiviventales; family Aquiviventaceae; genus CAZUWM01. Next base: position 1,234 of record CAZUWM010000096.1, on the reverse strand, counting down.
GGGTTGTATGCAAAAATGAAGGGCAGAATTGCTTCTGCCCTTGGTGAGTTGTGTGCTCGATTAGTGAGTAGTGATTCGTCGTACTACCTCTTCGGAGATGGCTTGAACAGCGGCTCGTGGTTTATCATTGTTAACCACTTGCAACCAACGATGTTGATTCTCGGCGGCGAGACGATCGTAAATCGCTTGTCGCTTTCTGAATACAGCAAAATCGCTTTCGGTTGCCTGTTCTCCTCGTGCTTTAATGCGTTTCTTAAGTTCTTCATCGGAAACGCGTAAGAAGACGGTCAGGTCGGGTTGCGTGAGTTGACTGCATGATTGGTGGAGCCACTGAAACATTTGCTCCGTGTCGCTTTGCGCGTAGTCATCGGATATCTTGGGAAGCTGGCACGCCAAGATCGAATCAACATGCCGTTCCTTGATGATAACCTTACCTTGTTGAAGTGCCGGCTTGATTTCAAACTCGTCTTGCGAGTAGAGATCAGACAGAAGGTACATCGTCTCGGTCAGCGCACTTGGGCCAGAATCGTTCAAGCGAAGAAACTTGTTTCGCGTTAAAGTTTCTTGCAGAAACTTGCCCACGACGCGAGAGGAGAACTCCGGCACCACGAGCACCGGCAACCCCTTTTGTTGTAGCTGTGTCTCCACGAGCTGCAGAAGCGTTGACTTGCCCGAGCCGTCCTGCCCCTCGAATGTAACGAGTAGCCCTTTCATGTTTTATACCTCCGCTTTTGGTATTTGAGTTGGGAATGAGCGCATGAAGTACATCACTTCTATTTTAGAGAATACAATATTATTGAAAGTAATTCAATAGTCGATCCAAAAATCCCCTCCGACATTTTGAGAGAGCGGGCAAGGCGTTTCCTCCCCTTGAATCCCTCCACGCCTTGCCCGCGAGCGTCAGCACGCCTCCGCCTGCCCGTCAGGGCAGGAAGCCGAAACAAAATTTTCTTCTTCCCTATTTGAATTTTTTTGAGGGCGCGAAATTCTGAAATTGGAGAAGAAAATTTTGTTGAGGCGTAGCCCCGCCAAAGGCGGGGTGCGGAGGCGTTGCGTGATTGGATTTTTTCAGAAATTTTTGATACAGTGAATTTAGAAAGTGCCGCCGGTTTTTCGTTCAAAGAAGGTTCGCGCATTTTCAAACAAAGGGCACCAAAACAGAACTCAACGGCTTTTTCAAAGCCAGAAGGTGGGACGCGCGAAGCGCGTCCCACTGATTTCCCCCCATTTTTCC
>CAZUWM010000095.1:0-4201 GCA_964624155.1 uncultured Planctomycetales bacterium | reverse complement strand
GTTGCTTCATGGTGGGGAGCGAGCACTGGTAATTGACGAAATCCGCAACGCCTTAGCGGAACTGCAAGCAAAGGTGAATTTGTTGTGTGAGAAGGCTGAGCAAGCTGATTCAAATTGACCCACGATCCTCCTTGCGGTTTCCTCATTCTTACTGTTGACGTCCTTCCTGGCCGGCGATAAGCTAGCACTATGGACCTCAAAGGCAAACGGGTGGCCATTCTCGTCGAGGATCTCTACCAAGATCAGGAAGTGTGGTACCCCTATTTCCGACTCCTCGAGGCCGGTGCCGATGTGCTGGTCGTTGGGACCGATAAGAAAGAATACAAATCCAAATTCGGCTATCCCATCACGGCGAACGTGACGATCGAGGGCGTGGCCGCCACACAATTTGACGGGGTCGTCATCCCGGGCGGGTACGCCCCCGATATCCTGCGTCGATATCCGGCGGTCGTGCAGTTCGTCAAAGAGATGGATCGGCAGGGCAAGGCGATCGGCGCGATCTGTCACGGCGGATGGGTCTTGTGTTCGGCGGATGTGCTGCGGGGCAGGACGGTGACGTGTTTCTTCGCGATCAAGGATGACGTCGTCAACGCCGGAGCTTCCTATGTCGATCAGGAAGTGGTGCGCGACGGCCATCTCATTACGTCACGCAAACCTGAAGACCTGCCCGCCTTCATGAAAACAGTTCTGGAGGCTTTAGATGAAGTTCCCTCCTCTTCGCTTCGCAAGGGTTGAACCTATTAACTTGTATGACCTGACGGGTCGTGTCGCGCTGGTCACGGGGGCGAGCCGAGGACTGGGCGCGGCGATGGCCAAAGCCCTCGCCCTCGCGGGAGCCTCTGTGCTCCTCTGGGCCAAACATCGCCAGCCGCTCGCACGCGTTGCATCCGAGCTCCATGCTCTCGGTCGGCCGGTCTTCGCGCAATGCGTCGATGTCACGGATCGCCGCGCCGTCCGAAGCGCGGTGACACAAGCCGTACGACGAGCTCATGGCATCGATATCCTGGTCAATAACGCGGGCATCTGGGACGGCGATCCATTCATGAAGCTCAAGCCGACCACGTGGGCTCGTGTGATCGACACCGATTTGACGAGTCTCTTCCACGTGAGTCAAGCGGTGGCGCCCTCGATGATGCGCCGTCGCTATGGCAAGATCATCAACATCAGTTCGACCTCCGGCATCTTGGTCCATCCAGAGGGCACGGCCTACGGATCTGCGAAAGCGGCTGTGATGCATCTGACGCGCATCATGGCGGTGGAATTGGGACCGTGTGGGATTCGCGTCAACGCGATCGCCCCCGGAACGTTTCGCACCGACATGACCGCGGATGTGTTTGCGGATCGCGCCTGGATTGCTCGACGCAAGCAGCGGATTCCGTTGCGCCGGTTTGGAGAGTCGGAGGATCTGGAGGGCCTCGTCATCTTTTTGGCCTCGCGCGGATCGGATCACATCACGGGCCAGACGATTGTGATCGACGGCGGCGCCAGTCTCGCAACCTAACACCTGATGATGGGTGATGAATGATGGATGATTGATGAACGCATCAATAATCCATAATTGACGAAATTGGTAGGATTCTTCTATACTATCTATAAGATGAAACTATCGACCCGTTCAACCTATGGGATGCGGGCGCTTGTGGAGTTGGCGCTTGCCGCGGGCCGGGGGCCGGTGTCTGCCGCCATGATCGCCAAGCAGCAGGGATTGTCCGTCGCCTACCTGGAACAGTTGTTGCATCGGCTCAAGAAAGGCGGCGTCGTGACCAGTCAGCGAGGTCCGAAAGGAGGCTATCGGCTGGCCAAAGAGCCGCAGCAGATCAAGATGGGAGAGATTGTGCGAACCCTCGAGGGGAACGTGACGGTGCACAACGGCAAGATCGCAGACAATCATCGTCATGCCGAACGGATTATCCATGCGGTCTATCGGTGCGTCCATGAGCGGCTGGCCCAATCGTTGGAGGGCGTGACGCTGCAAGATCTCTGCGACGAGGTGGAGGCGCTCTCCGGCGACTCGCTTGAGCATCGCTATGTCTTTCATATTTAACAGGTTCAAGGTGAATGACAAAAGCAGAACTGCGAAAATGGATACTCCGGCAATTGAAACAACAGAAGGAGGACGATCGACGTCGAAGAAGTACGGTGATTCGACGCAAGCTACGTCACTTGGAGGTCTTCCAGAAGGCGAAGACGATTGTGTGTTACGTGTCGCTTTCGTATGAGGTTGAGACGTGGCAATTGATTGAGCAGATGTTTCACGCGAGGAAGCGTGTCGTAGTGCCTGTCGTGCGCAAGGATCAGTTACGCCTTTCGGAGTTGCGCGATCCGACGGAGTTGGCACCCAGCGCCTTCGGTGTGTGGGAACCCCCCCGAAGCGTCCGTCGGCCCGTGTCACCCAAGGACGTGGACCTCGTGCTGGTGCCGGGACTCGCGTTTGATCGGACCGGTTATCGGCTGGGGCACGGCCAGGGGTACTTCGACCGGCTGCTTTCACGCCTTCCTCGTGCCACCCCCACGGTGGGATTGTGCTTTGACTTCCAGCTGCTCGATCGCCTGCCGCACCAACCTCACGACCAACCCGTCCACACGGTCGTCTCCGCCTAACCACAGATTTCAACACAGATGACACAGAGTAATCTGTGAAATCTCTTTTGAAAATCTGTGTAATCAGTGGTATGAGGTGAGGTGCGATGACGATCCTGTTGGTTCTCTCTGTCGTGGTGTTAGGCGGCGTCATGTTTGCCGTCGGCTACTTCGTGCGCCTGAACATCGGCCACCGACAACTGGGCAGTGCCGAACGACAAGCGAAGGAGGCCCTGGAGAAGGCGGCGCGCGAAGCCGAGGCGGTCATCCGCAAGGGGGAGCTGGAGGCCAAGGAATTCCTCACGACCTTGCGCAAAGAGTTCGAGGGCGAGACGCGGGAGCGACGCAATGAGCTCTTGCAACTCGAGAAACGGTTGCATCAGCGGGAGGAGATGCTCGACCGCAAGCTGGATGTCCTGGACCGAAAGGAAAAAGACCTCACTGAACGAGCTCGGCAACTCACGAACCGAGAGCAGGCTCTGAAGGCCAAGGAAGATCAGCTCAGCCAGCTCATCGCGGAAGAGAACGAAAAACTCAAATCGGTTGCGGGGCTCACGTCCGAGCAAGCGAAGCAATTACTCCTCTCCCGCATCGATCAGGAATGTCGCAGTGAAGCGGGGATGGTGATCAAACGGATCGAGGAGGACACCAAGAAAGACGCCCAGGCGGTTGCCCGCAAGGTCCTTGTGGAGAGCATGCAGCGGTGCGCGGCCGAGTTCAGCGTCGAATCCACCACGTCCGCCGTCCCGCTGCCCAACGAGGACATGAAAGGCCGCATCATCGGGCGCGAAGGCCGCAACATCAAAGCCTTCGAGCTGGCGACGGGCGTCGACCTGATCGTCGATGACACGCCGGATGTCGTCACGTTGTCGTCCTTCGACCTGATGCGGCGTGAAATCGCCCGCGCCTCGCTGGAACGGCTCATGGCGGATGGACGGATCCATCCCGCCCGCATCGAGGAAGTGGTCGAGAAGGTCAAGCGGGAGTTCGATCAGATCGTGCAGCAGGAAGGCGAGAAGACCCTGGCGGAACTCAACCTGCACGGCATGCATCCGGAGCTGGTCAAGCTGCTGGGGCGCCTGCGGTATCGCACGAGCTACGGCCAGAACTGCTTGCTCCACCTCAAGGAATCCGCGTTCATCTGCGGGATGATCGCGGCGGAGTTGGGATTGGATCAGCGGTTGGCGAAACGCTGCGCGCTGATGCACGATATCGGCAAGGCGGTCAGCCACGAGATCGAAGGGCCGCATGCCTTGATTGGCGCGGAACTCGCCAAGCGGTACGGCGAACCGCCGGACGTGGTGCACTCGATCGAAGCGCACCACGAAGATGTGGTGCCCTCGACCGTCTACGCCGTCCTGACGATCGTGGCGGATTCCATCAGTGGCTCGCGTCCGGGTGCGCGCGGAGATACCCTGGAGGCCTACGTGAAACGCCTCCAGACCCTCGAACACCTGTGCGATTCGTTCAAGGGTGTCGCGAAGGCGTACGCAATCCAGGCCGGTCGCGAGGTGCGGGTCATGGTCCAACCGGAGCGCGTGACTGACTTGGAAGCCATTGCCTTGGCCCGCGAGATCAAGAAGAAGGTCGAAAGCTCGATCGAATTTCCCGGCCAGATCAA
>CAZUWM010000094.1:0-4264 GCA_964624155.1 uncultured Planctomycetales bacterium | reverse complement strand
CCGCCAGATCGCCTTCCGAAACACGAACGTCTCGCCAGACCCCCAGCGTGTCAAATGCCTCGGTGGTCGCCTCGTCAAGGGCTGGGACATCATCTCGAAATATGCGCTCTTCCACCCCACGGAACAAGAAGAGCACTTTGACCGACCGATGACCCAGGGGGCGAATTGTATGGGGGGTGTGCGCTGGAATACGAACGAGATCGCCTGCCTGCACCAAAACGGCTTGATTGCCAATCTGCAGTAAGGCTCCATCCCCGTTATCTTCGATGAGGTAGTATTCGTCATACGGATGCGTATGCACGCGAAGCAGCGCATTCTTAGCGACCTCAGCGGTCTTGATCACGAGATCGCCGATCTCCATGACCGGTTCAATCTTGATGCCCACCTTCGGATCTCCCTTGGCGCGGGCAAACGCCTCGGCCACCGACGCGATCACGACCGTGCGTGAGCGCTGGTACGCCTCCGCAACCTTCGGATCGCGGATGGAGCCGTCAGCAATGCTCAGAGCGGGTCGGAGTTCCGAAAACTCGCGGTACGCCGCGACCTCGCCTTGCGCCAGCGCCCGCACATACGGCATCCAAGCGTGTGAGATGGCGCGTGATGTCCTGGCCGCATAGACGGATGGCATATTCGGCACCCGGGCCAGCCAGTTGCCGTAGGCGTCCCGGACCCATGGCTGCTCAAGCGTTGTCTGCTGAGACGAAACGATCCCCGGCTGTAGCTCATACGAGATATTGCCGCCCTGATCCGCTGAGACATCGACGATGGCCGGCCCCTCGCCTGCGGCGCTTCGTTTCAAATCGTTAAAGGTATAGGGGACTGGTCGTTTGAGGACGACGTCATATTGCCCCGCGTGCCCGATCAGCAGGGGCGCCCGATCCCCGATGTAGACCGCCCCGATGATCACGTCGGCCCCTGTGAGCGCGGCTCGAACCGTCGCGTGTTGCTCGGCATCCACCACGTCCACGTCAGGATACTGCCGGGCCAACTCCTCGCGACGGGTGCCGTCGACTTCCGTGATCGTGATGCGCCCGGCGCTCAGCTCACGGGCCCGTCTCAGTGATGCTTCCCCGACCACGCCACCCCCGAAGATGACGACCGACTTGCCCCGCACGCCACCTTGCGAACGGAGTTTGTCATCAGCCCACTCGATCGCCACCCCACCCGCCACCCCGCTGGCCGGTTTTAGCAACGGTTTGTCGCGACCCCGCATCACCTTCTCCGCCGCGAAGTGCCTGGCACCTGAGCGACGCGCCGCCTCAACTAACGTGGGGCTGTCTTCAAAATGATCGAAGTTCAGCAGCCAGTGCCTCGGGCTGATGAACGTGTGATATTCTTCCAGCTGAAATTCCTTCACATGCACAATCAGCTGCGCCGCCGTGAATACCTCGGCCGCTGTCGTCACAACCTCGGCACCGGCCGTGCGATAGGCCTCATCCGAAAACGCCGGATCGATGTGGCCGGCTCCCGCCTGCACAACGACACGGAACCCTTCCCTGGTCAGCGTGGCGACATCTTCCGGAACGAGGGCCACCCGATGCTCATTCGCCTTCGTCTCAGTCACGACACCGATCACGTATTGCGGATGCCGAATCTCCACCGCCGGCAACGTGGTGCCAGACCTTGTGCCCCGACCGCCGTTGGGGCGCTCGGTGTCTGGCACCGGTTTTGGCTCCAGCACGCGGACGGGGGTGATCGTCGAATCGCCGGTGATCTCGCTGATGAGCTCCCTAATGTCCTGGGGCAGTGAGAGACCCACTAGCCGTCCAGTGTCGCTCATCGGTTGTCGAAAGATCTCTTTCGCCTGCCAGCGGACCTCCGCGTGGCCGATGGTTCCACTGACGAATTGATCCGTCACGCCCTTCACCGGCGCCTGAAGCTCCGGACGGGTATCGAGCCATCCGTGTAACGTGCGCAATTGATGCACTAGGCCGCGTGAACGCAACCAAGTCACGAGATTGAGGAGCAGGTGCGGCACGACGGCAGGCATCAGAACTCCCACGAGCCATCCAAATGACGGATCGATCCACAGGAGGATATGCCGAAGGACCAGCGAGGAAAGCGTCACCACGGTGCGATCAAGGCGCGCGACTTCACTCCACCGAAGCGACGTCCAGGCCTTGCGGAACTTACCCTGGAACAGGAAGTGGAAGAAGGCGGGACTGAACACGTGCAGAAGCTGCCAGGCGACGACGAGGCCGGCGAAGAGCGCCTCCTGCGGCGGGCCGAAGGCAAACGGCACGCCCCATCGCAACGACAGCAACCAATCCACACCTGAGATAAACGCCACCGACTCGATGGCGACCGGCAGCACGACCCGGCCCCACCACCTGTGGTGAGCGGAGTCGAACCACGCCGGCCCCTTCGCGTAGAGCCCACCGAGGAAGGACCACGTCCCTCCGCCCATTACCTTAAAGGACTTCAAGATGGCTTCTCTTGCTGAATCGCCCTGGCTCGCTTTCCAAACAACGAACTGCCTGTGCTCCTTTTCGATTCTTCTGCCCCCCTTCTCAAAATCCATGCGAGGGCCGAATTGTTGTCGGACGACATTTCTCGGTCCTTGTCGATAATGCGGGAGTAAATATTTCTGTTGTGCACCAAAATAATAGATACGATCAAATCCCTCTCCAACAATCCATCGAACCGTCTGTTCGAATTCGGATTTGAACGGTTCCGCTCCTTTCTCTTCATCAGACAGTCTAAAGTATTCTCGAAACATTCTGACTAATTGAGCGATGATTAACTCGTGATCGAAAAGCACCCAGTCTCCCTTGTGGAACGTTCGACTGTACATTCTCCAGTCAAATTGAATCTGAACCGCGTGAGGACCGTAGGCAATAAGATGCTGCACCAAATGTCTTGCCTCATAGACCCGTCCACGCACTCTGGATGCTCCATGGTTGTGCGATAAGAACGCATCCAGTTGCGTGCGTTGCTGCAAATATCTCCTGATCCACTGTCCGCTCAACAACTTCCATAAATGAAGATCCAGATATCCCGCTATGTTGTGATAGGACATTTGCTGAATCCAATATCGGTGTACAATCGCCTCGCCGATCCTATGGAAAAACAAGGCTTGTTCCAATGGATGGGTAGGACGGCCGAAGGCCAGTCTTTTCCCGATCATCCCGGTGAGTTCGCTAACGATGTCAACGATTCGCTTTTGGGTGGTGGCGGCCGCTGTTGCTGCTTTCCTCTTTTTTCTTAACGTCAACGGTTCCAACTTCTGCCTGATCATACGGATGGCCTCTTGCGCCATCTGCCCGATCCGCTCTTGGGCGGCCGATGACAACCTCTCCACCGGCTGATCGTTGATCTCCATTCGATCTTTGAACGTGAAGACAACTGGCAAGAGGAGCCCGGCCAGCACCGCCCCGCCGGTCAGGCCCAGCGCCACCCGCGCGGCCTCGTGGTACCCACCCGTAGGGCTGAGGGCTTGCCACCAGGTCACCAGGTGAGGGGTGAGGAGGATCACCACGAGACCGAGACCGACGAGGCTGATTGCAGCCCAGCGGTGGTTGTGGTATCCTTGTCGGTCAGGAGGAGAGAAGGATGGATGCCATCCTGGAAAAATACGTGAGCGTCGACGCGCAGATCTGCCATGGGAAACCGTGCTTCCGCGGGACGCGGATTCCCATCTATATCGTCTTAGAGCTGCTTGAAGCAGGTGTGGTTCCCCAAGAAATTCTCGGCCCAGACTACTATCCGCAGTTGACGCAAGACCATATCCGCGCCGCGCTGCATTTTGCGGCGGAATACGCGAAACACCAAGAATACGCACCGTTCGAGAGGTAAGCGACTCGTCCGTGATGGCGCTGCGCTTCCTTCTCGATGAGATGCTTCCTACTAAACTCCTCCGTACACTCCAAGCCCGTGGCCACGACGTGGTCAAAGCCGAGCCGTCTACTCCTGACGTGAGGCTGGCAGAGCGTGCGAAACGCGAAGGCCGTATCCTCATCACGTCGGACCACGATTTCACCAATCGGCTCCAGTATCCTCCGAGTGAGTTCACAATCCTCCATATCCGCATCCACCCACCAGAGAAGGATGTGGTGATTGACGCCGTCCTCAAACTGTTAGACTCCACTCCCGAGCTGCGAGGGTGGGTGATCCTCGAACGCTCCGGCCCTCTGAGAGTCTTGGAATAAGCGCGCCACCCCGCCACAGCGACCCACGCGGCGTTCACCGCCCCGTGCGGCAGGCTGAGGGCGAGCCAGAGGGGCACACCGCTGAGGGCCAGACCGAGGGCGCCGAGGGTGATCGC
>CAZUWM010000093.1:0-4319 GCA_964624155.1 uncultured Planctomycetales bacterium | reverse complement strand
CCCGCTGCGAAGTTCGTGTGCCGAAGCTGCGCCCTCCAGCGCGCGAACTCGCTTTGGTACAACGTGGTGTAGACCGACCACGCCGAGTCGGCGTGACGCGCTCGGGTCCGTGGATCGAGGTTCACCGGTTGCACGTAATCGAACCGCCCACCAAGACCCACCCGAGGACTCAGCCGGTAGTCCAGCAGCGAGTACCACCCCCACGGGGTATTATCGAACTCAACGCGCGTCCCATCGTCAGCCGTGGTGAAGGCCTCATCGCGATCTTGCAGATAGAGTTCGTTCTGCCATTTGAGCTTATTGGTTGGGGTGACATAGTGGGTCAGGGTCGCATCCACACCGAGCGCCTTGACCTCGAAACTGGCATCGGCATCGCTTGAGCCGGTGAGAAACGTCGTCCCAACTTCCAGATTCGTGACGTCAGACGGCTCCCAGAAACTCTTCAGCCGGGTGTAGAACGACGGCCGCCGTCTGGTGGCGCCGAACAACGTCCCACCCTCCCCGATCCCGCCTTCCATCGCTCCCGCGACGACTTCGTGGGTCATCGACGGCCACACGGTGGGGAGAAATCCGGACAGCTCGACACCGGTCCTCGCCAGACCTTCGTTGCCGAGATAGGTCGCGATGACGCGAGGCGCGTCAACCGTTTCGAGGGAATCTTGATGGATGGCGTTGGCCTTTCCGATCTTCGGCAACATCCGACCGATGCGCGCCTTGATCTCCCCGGGAAGCCCCCAGTGCGTGAGGTACGCTTCTTCCAGCGCCGCGGCCTCAAGACCGGAGAACGACACCGTGATATCTAACCGCGAGTAGGGATCGATCGGGTGGCCGAGGACGAGCTCCATCTCGCGGGCGCTGAGCTTGTCGTTCCCTTCACCGTCGGCGGAGCTCTCAGAGAACTGCCCTACCACGTCCACCAGCGCCCCGATCTCCGGGTTGAAGGCCGACAGCGAGGCAGTTGCCTGACGCTGCAGGGCCGCGCTGGGAGTTGCCGTGCCAGGATTGGTCCCGCGCTCCAACTCGGCGAGGCGCTGCTGTTGAACCTGAACGGTGCCCTTGAGTTGTTCAACGAGCTCCGCGAGCTGTTGCATCTGCTGCTGCAGCGCCGAGACATCTTCATCGGATGCCTGCGCCCAGACCGGCGAGGCGACCAACAGCGATCCCAGCAAGAGAGACACGATGGATGTCATGGATCCTCCTCAGGACGACGAGTGCGAAACGAACGACGGACTTCGCTTAGGAGGAAACCGGAGGGGCGCGGGGGGAACTCGAACGCAGGATGAGTGTCGCGCGAGGCGACTCGAAAGGACGATGGGAACAGACGGCCACAACAATCGGTTGATGGGTGACGACCGCCAGCGTCGAGGGGGTTGCCGCAAATCCCTCTTGGATGCGACAGGCTCGACACGTCGACGCCTGATGGGAAACCGACGATTTCTCGTGGCTGTGGGGAACAGCAACCGTCAGCAGCAGTGCGACTGCGCTGACGCCCGCGAGGAGGATCGTGAGGTGCCGGAACTTCGCTGAACGCTTCATGGCGGCCGACTAGTCTACTCCTTCACCCTTCACCCTTCCACCTTCTATTATCCGGTGTGGCGCATGCCGGCGGCGATGCCGTTGATCGTCAGGGCCAGCGCGCGATCAAGCGCGCCGGGACGGGCACGAGGCGCGCGGGTTCGGCGCTGGCGCAGCAACCGCGCTTGCAAGAGGCTGATCGGATCCAGATAGGGATTGCGCAGGCGGATGGCGTTTTGCAACACGTAGTTCTGATCCAGCAGCTCCTGCTGCCGGGTGATCGACAACACCGCCTGGCGGGTTAGGCGGTATTCCGACTCGATGGCGCGGAAGATCCGCCGCCCGAGCGACGCCGGTTTGACCAGCCCCGCGTAGGTGAGCGCGATGCGCATATCGGCCATGCTCAGGCTCGTCTGGATGAAATCCACCATCACGTGGAACCAGGCGAAATCCTCATAGAGCTGTTGCAACACACGCAGGCCGCTGCGACGACAGGCGCAGAACCGCTCAACCGCCCGGCCGAACGGGAACCAGCCGGGAAGCACATGGCGGCCCTGCACCCAGCTGAAGACCCAGGGGATCGCGCGCAGATCTTCAATCCGTCTCGAGGCGTTGCGGCGCGCGGGCCGTGAGCCGATGCGAAACTCGCTGATGATGTCGATGGGGGTGGCCTGCTCGAAGTAGCGGACAAAGTCCACGTCCTCGTACACCGCGGCGCGGTACGCGCCATACGCCTCCTGCGAGAGCTGCTCCATCACCTGCTCCCACTCCGGCAATCGTGTCGCAGGCTTCGGCGTCAGCAAGGTGGCCTCGAGCACGGCCGACAAGACGAGCTCGAGATTGCGCATCGCCATCATCGGATTGGCGTATTTGGCGGCGACCACCTCGCCCTGCTCCGTGATCTTGATGCGCCCCTGCACGGTGCCCTCGGGCTGTGCGACGATGGTCTGATGCAGGGGCCCCCCGCCGCGCCCGATCGTCCCGCCGCGGCCGTGGAACAATTGGAGCTTGACCCGGTGGGTCTCGGCGACTGCATGGAGACGCCGCTGCGCCTGGTAGAGCTCCCAGTTGGCGGTGAAAAACCCGCCGTCTTTGTTCGAATCCGAATAACCCAGTTGGATCTGCTGCAAGTTGCCGCGGGCTTTCAGATGATGTTGATAGGCCGGATGTGTGTAGAGCGTTGCCATCGTCTCATGCGCCCGCCGAAGATCGTCGATGCCTTCAAACAAGGGGATGATGTGGATCGCGCTGCGCCATCCCACGGAGGTCCGACGGAACAGATCGGCCTGCTGGCAGAACCACAGGGCGATCAGCACGTCGCTGGGTTGATGGGTCATGCTGATGATGCAGCCATCGATGGCTTCGGGGTCGACCTGCTCGAGATGCTCCCCCATGACCTTGAAGGTGCGGAGGACTTCCTGGGTCTGCGCGGAGGCCCCGCGCAGCAGATCGACGTAGGTCGGCTGCGCCAACAGGGTGGTGAGCAATGACTGCCGGTGATCTTCCGGCATCGTGCGCGGATCGCTGCCGCACAGAGCCTGGAGTGTGACCAGCTCGGCAAAGGCCTCGAGATGTCGCCGGCTATGGTCACGCACATCCAACCGGGCAAAGCAGAATCGGAACAGATCGACCTGCAAGGCCAGCTTGGCCACGGCGCTTTCGGCGATCGGATCGGCCTTGTGGAAGGCGAGGCTCTGCCGGATTCGCGCGAGATCCTGCTGCAGCTCATCGGCGCTGAGATACGCATCCTCAGTCGAGGTGGGATGCCGCAGCATGTGCCGGAGGCGATGGCTCATGATGGTCAGTTGCTGCGCGTAGGGCTGATGGGGGTAGCGCGCATCGAGCGACTCCGCCAGCGCCGGAAAGCTGCGACGGCCGTTGCGCACCATGCGCAGGAACGCCGGATGCATCCGGCAGAGCTGATCCGAATGGGTCAGTTTCGTCTTGAGCTGCTCGAGAGAATCGAGATACTTGGCGAGGATCGCCTGGCGAGAGCGGACGAGCGCCCACCGGACGGTCTGATGGGTGACGTGGGGGTTGCCATCCTTGTCTCCGCCGATCCAGCTGCCGAACCGGATCATGGGTCGGCAGGGAAGGGGTCGACGGTAGACGCGCTGCGCTTCCGCCTGAAATTCCAGCACGGTGTCCGGCAGGGCGTCGTAGAGGATGGAGGAAAGATAATACAGGCCGTGCTCGACCTCGTCCTCCGGCGTGGGGCGCTGCGAGCGCAATTCATCCGTCTGCCAGAGGCTCATGATCTCTTCATAGAGCCCCTGGACGATCCGCTGCTCCTCTTTCGGGGTGGGGCGCATCAGCTCGCGCTGCAGCAACCGGTCCCAGATCTGCCGGTGCTTCGCCAACACCGTCGGCGGGAGCGCCTGGGTGGGGTGCGCGGTGAGCACGAGGATGATCGACAGGCGCTCCAATTGCTCGGCGAGCTCCCGCGCGCGGACCTTGGCGGCCGAGAGCCGATGGAGGACGTCATCGATCGACCCGCGCGCCGGATGAAATCCGGGCAGGCTTTCGTAGTAGCGCTTGCGGCGCAGGCGGTGGTTTTCCTCCGCGACGTTGACCAGCTGGAAGTACACCGAGAACGCCCGGATGATCCTGGTGGCGGCCTCCACCTCGAGGCCTCCGAGCAGCTTGTGCAGAGCGAGCTCATCGGCCCGGCGTCCCCGGCGCCGGACGCGGATCGCCAGCTTGCGGATCCGTTCCTCGGTGTCAAAGAGGCTGCGGCCGTCCTGGTGGATGAGGACGCGGCCCAGCAGTTCCCCGAGGAAGCGCACATCCTGGCGCAGCGGCAG
>CAZUWM010000092.1:0-4336 GCA_964624155.1 uncultured Planctomycetales bacterium | reverse complement strand
GTTTCCCGCTGCGCCGGCTTCTTGCATGTGGGACAAGCGGCGTTGACCCACGATGTGGCTTTGGCCAGTGGCGGCTCCCCGGCCCCTGTGGGCTTGAAATCCTTCATCTCCGGCAACAACAGCGGTAACTCGGATTCTGGCAGCGGCACCGTCCCGCATGACGGGCAGTGGACAATCGGAATCGGCTCGCCCCAGTAGCGCTGACGTGAGAAGAGCCAGTCGCGCAGTTTGTAATTGACAGTTCCCTCTCCGACCCCACGCGCCTTGAGCCATTCGATGATCTTGTCCTTGGCCTCTTCGCTCGGCAGTCCTGTGAACGGGCCTGAGTCGTGCATGCGACCCGGTTCGGTGTAGGCTTCGGTCAAGCCCACTAACTCAAGCGACCGATCGTGAGGTACGATGACGATGCGCACATCCAACCCGAATTGTAGCGCAAACTCCAAATCTCGCTGATCGTGCGCTGGAACGGCCATGATGGCGCCGGTTCCGTAGTTGGCTAGGACATAGTCAGCAATCCAAATCGGAATCTTCTCCTGATTCACCGGATTGATGGCGTAGGCGCCGGTGAACACCCCGGTCTTGTCCTTGGCTAGCTCGGTGCGCTCCAGTTCGCTCTTGGCCGCGGAGGCGCGACGGCACTGCTCCACCACCTCACGTCGTGAGTCCGTCGTGATCAACGGCACCAACGGGTGCTCCGGCGAGAGCACCATGTAGGTGGCGCCGAAGAGGGTGTCAGGGCGCGTTGTGTAGATTTTGAACTCAACGGCCTCGTTCCGTTTGCGCACGCGCACGTTGTCGAGCAACCCATGAGGTTGTGCCTGAGGTGGATTCGCTAAGGCGAACCACACATCAACCCCTTCGCTTCGACCAATCCAGTTGCGCTGCATCTCCTTGATGTGCTCCGGCCAGTCGAGACCCTCCAAGTCCCTGAGCAGCCGATCGGCATACGCCGTAATCTTGAGCATCCACTGGCGCATCGGACGCCGTTCAACAGGATGACCTTTGCGCTCACACGTGCCGTCCACAACCTCTTCATTCGCCAGCACCGTCCCGCACTCAGGACACCACCACACCGGCGCCTCGGCCATGTAGGCGAGGCCGCGCTCATAGAGTTTCAAGAAAATCCATTGGGTCCACTTGACGTACTTCGGATCGGTCGTGTCGATCTCGCGATCCCAATCGTAGGAGAAGCCAAACCGATTGATCTGCTTCCGGAACGTCTCGATGTTCTTGCGGGTCGTCACGGCCGGGTGGGTGCCGGTCTCAATGGCGTATTGCTCGGCCGGAAGGCCGAACGCATCCCAGCCCATCGGATGCAACACGTTGTAGCCTTGCATCCGCTTGAAGCGGCAGTAGATGTCGGTCGCGGTGTAGCCCTCGGGATGCCCCACGTGCAGCCCTGCCCCCGACGGATACGGGAACATGTCCAGCACGTACAGCTTTTTTCCTGCCCCGCCGGCGGCGGGGTGCTTCGTATCGCCATCCACCGCCCGGAAGAGTTTGTGCTCTTCCCAGTATTGCTGCCATTTTCGCTCAATGGTTTCAAAAGGATATTTTTCTGACATGGCGTTATCGTGTGGCGAAAATGGTCCTGAGCTTGTCGAAGGACCACTTCGGCTCAATCTCGTCGAAGGGATATTTGTCAGCCATGTGTCGTAGCGTTTAGCGTGGAGCGTAGAGAATCAGGAAAACCAGTCTTCGACTTTCACATCGGGCAGCAACTGGAAATGTTTCACGTTATGTGTGACCACCATATAGCCATGGCTGTGGGCGATCGCCCCAATGAGGACATCTTGCAGCCCCAGCGGACGTCCAACTCGTTTAAGATGCACCAGCAAATCGGCGGCAATGAGCGCTTCCCGAGGGCCTAATCCGAGCACTTGCACGCGGGAGAGAACGTCCTTACGAATGTGCTGCCAAAACCTTTCGTGATCCTCCCGCAGGCGAGCTCCGTAGCGCAGTTCCATCACACAAATCGACGCGGTAAACAACGTCTCCGGAGATTGCTGATGAAGCCGTTGGAGCAACCCTTTGTTGGGGCGTCGCTTGATTAACTCGCTTAGGGTGTTTGTATCGAGCACGTACATGAACAGGTGTTAGGAACGAGGGAGGCGTCGTGGACGATAGGGGGTGCGACTTTCGATCACACGATCCATGATGGTGAAGAACAGATCGTCGTTGTCCAGCCACCCCCGCACATCAGCCAAGTGGGGGCGCGGCCGAATGACCGCCGGGGGCACTAACACAGCCATCGGCTTGCCACGCTTGGTGATGGTCACGTATTCCTTTCCGTAGGCTACACGCCCCAACAGATCTGAGAGATGTTGTTTAGCCTCCGCCACGCTGACTTTCGTCGCTGTCATATCTCTTCCCTCCTCTTCCACTCACGAGTATAACCTGTGATATCTATTATAGTCAAGATGTACTTTATGACCTCTTTATCTAAACCGCACCACTTGTATCACGACGGCGGTGAAGAGGACGATGTTCGCGATGGAAAACGTTTTAAAGACGACATCCGAGGACATCACCGCCGAGGGAAACATCAGCAGCAGGCACACCAACACGCCCAGCGCCCACGGCAGGCTGATGTCCTTCGAGGACTTGCGCTGCTGGATGCGGAGGATGAGCGGGATGTTCCACAACGGCAGGACGATCCCCGCAACGAGCCCGATCATCTGAATCACCTGGTGTGTCACGTGTATCCTTTCGTTCTCTGCTTTTCTGATGTCTGATGTCTGCCGTCTGATGTCTGTTTTAACTGGCAACACTGCGGGGTTCCGCACTGGATCAGTTCGAGCCCCACGACGCATCGTCGGCGATTGAACGTCGGCGCAAACGCCGCAGCGCACCGAGCGCATGCCAACCGCCGGACGCGGGAGCTTTGACGCTGCGGCTTCAGCGGTCCCCCGCAAAACAGGCAATGCAGCGCAACGGCCTTCATGGAAACGCACGCCGCAGGGTTTCCTCCGCCTGCGGGATGATGACGTCCCACTCGACGTCGGGCTTCTTGTTCATCGAGATGAAGTTGTTGATGCCGTACACCCCGACGATGCCGGGAATGCTCAGGAGGGCTTTCGCCCACGGCGCAGGCACGGAGGCCGGATCGCCTCGGTATGTTTCCCCCTTCGTCGCCACCGTGCGATTAAGCGTGAACTTCAGCGCGTGCGGGTTGGGTGTCGCATCGATCTGAATCTCAAGCGCTTCAGCCATGTGGAGTTCCTTTCGTAGTGGCGAGCGACGGCACGTCGGCCAGCTTGCGCACGGTCGCCAGGTTGCGCGGATCGTCCTTCGGCGTGTCTTTGGGCGTCTCCAAAATGAACGGCAGGTGCTTGAGCCGCGGATGCGTGACGATCCGTCCCATCGCCTCCAAGCCGATGTGGCCTTCGCCGATGTGCCAGTGGCGGTCGACGCGGCTCTTGAAGGCGGCCTTTGAGTCGTTGAGGTGCATGACTTTCAGGTGCTCCATGCCGATGATCTGATCGAATTGGGTCAGCGTCTCCTCCAGACCGTCCTCGGTGTGAATCGCAAAGCCCGAGGCGAACAAGTGCGCCGTGTCCAGACAGATGCCCACGCGCGAAGGATCGGCGGAGGCCTTCGCGCGCATCGCTGCCAGCTGCTCAAACGAATACCCGAGCCCCTGCCCGGAACCAGCGGTATTTTCCAGGACGACCATCACGGGCGAGCGTAGGCCTTCCAGCGTTCGGTTGATGGCGTCAGCCACCCGCGCAATCCCGGCTTCTTCCCCCGAGCCGCGGTGGCTGCCGACGTGGGTCACGAGGTAAGAAGCCCGGAGCTGATGGCAGCGCGCGTATTCCTCTTGGTACAGCCTCACCGAAAAACTCCACGTGCGGCGGGTCGGCGAGGCCAGGTTAATGATGTAGGGGCCGTGGACGACGAGGGGATCGATGCCGGCTGCGCGGCGGCCGGCATGAAATCGCTGGAGGTCCTTCTTGAGTAAGGGGGAGGCTGCCCCGCCCCGCGGGCTGCGGCTGAAGATCTGCATGGTCGTGCAGGAGAGCTGCTTGGCGCGGTCCAACGCCGCCAGCACTCCTCCTTCGATAGAGACATGGACTCCGAGACGCATGGGATCGTGTATCTTAACACGCTCTTCTCCGACGGGTCAACGCGCGCCCCACCACCAATTGTTCAAGTCGCGGCGCTGTCCACTCGATGTCGACGGAGCGACCCGACATTGGTGGTGGGGCGCGTTGACGCCAACGGAACAGCCGTGCTATGCTAGCGTGTTTCGTAGACGGACGTGGGGCAGTAGCTCAGTTGGGAGAGCGCGACAATGGCATTGTCGAGGCCCGGGGTTCGATCCCCCGCTGCTCCA
>CAZUWM010000091.1:0-4371 GCA_964624155.1 uncultured Planctomycetales bacterium | reverse complement strand
CCCCTGCAACCCGCTCGGCAACTCCACGAGGGTGGGGACCGCTTTTTCGCCGATGCCGGTCGTGGGAATGAACCCGCCGGCTCCCCCGACCCGGGCTTCAAGCTGCGCCAACCGCTTCTTCAACACCTCAATATCCGCTTTCAACGCCGCCGAGTCAGGTTCATCCGCCCAACCCGGAGCTCCGGCAAGCAGCAGCCCAACCGCCGCAAGCCACACACTGATGGATCGCCTCATCGTACGCCTCCCTCTCTTTGCCTCACGCTCCACGACTCCGCTCCCACGCGAAGAATGCGTTTGATCTTCGTCACCATCCGTTACAGGTAAACGACACGAACGTTAAATCGATGTTAATTGTCCGTGGTGGGCTGGGGAATAAAGCGGTAGCCTTCGCCGGGCACCTCTTCAATGAACCGCTCCCCCTCGATTTCGATCCGAGACTTGAGGGATTGAATGATCTCTCCCATCGCACGAATGCCCCCGTAATCATGGCGGCCCAGACCTTCTTCGAGCAATCGGCGCGTGGTGACGACCAACCCGGGATGTGAGGCGAGGTAGACCAGCAAGGCATACTCGCGGTAGGTGAGCAGCACCGGATGCTCGCGCACAGACACGGCGTACTGCTCCATGTCAATCGTCAGCGCCCCATGTCGAAGAATCAGCGAAGCAGTGGCCATCGCAGTGGCAAGTATGGCGCAGCGATGTTACTGGTAGATAACGGAAGGGTTAAATCTCGGTAACGCTATCCGCCGACTTGGGTCATGACGAAGTCGTGGTGGGCGACGTCTGGGCGATTCAGGAAGTGCTGCTCAGGGCGCAGGAAGACGGTGGTCGCGATCTGACGGGTGATCTCCTCGCGGGGGACGCCTTCGCGCAGCATCGCTTTCAGATCCAGCTCCTCACGGCCGTGGAGGCAGGTCTTGATCCGTCCGTTGACTTTGAGTCGGACACGGTTACACATCGCGCAGAAGACGTTCGAGAGCGGATTAATGAACCCGACACGCGTCTGGGTTCCTTCGATGCGGAAGTTTCGTGCGGGCGAGTGGGGATCGGTGTCGTCCGGTGTCAGCGGATAGTGTTCTTCAATCCGCGCCTTGGCGACGTCGTTACTCAGGAACCGATCCTCCCGCTCGCGATCCACGAGAGGATTGGTCGGCATCCACTCGATGAAGCGCACCTCCAGGTCGTGCCGGATGGCAAACTCCACCAACTCCACAATCTCCTCATCGTTCACGCCCTTCATCAGCACGGCATTCAGCTTGACCGGCTCCAATCCGACCGCCTTGGCCTCGAGGATCCCCGCAACCACCTCATCCCACTGATCGCTGCCAGTGATCTGGGCAAACTTCGCGCGTGAGAGGGTATCCAGACTGATGTTTACCCGTTGCAAGCCGGCGTCTTTCAGCGCTCGGGCGTGGCGTTTGAGCAGCACCCCGTTCGTGGACATCGCCACCTGCCGGATGCCGGGAATCTTCGAGAGCCGGCTCACCAACTCTACCAGGCCAGGTCGCAACAGCGGCTCTCCACCGGTCAGGCGGATCTTCTCGATGCCAAGTTCAGCGAAGATGCCGGCGAGTTCGACCAACTCGTCGTTGGTCAGCAGGTCCGCGAGCCGGTTGCGGTTCACCCAGCCGGGCGGCATACAATAGAGGCAGCGCAGGTTGCACTTATCGATCACCGAGATCCGCAGATACGTGATGTTTCGCCCAAACTGGTCAATCATTCCCCTCGCCCCTGGCCCCCTTCTCTAAACGCACGGCGCAGAACTTCAATTCCGGTTGCTTCGAGATCGGATCGAAGGCGTCGATCGTCGCATCGTTGACGACCGCCTGACCCCACAGGCCGCCCCAGTGAAACGGCATGAAGCAGGTTCCCGCCCTGATGGTCGTGGTCAGCCGCGCTTTGGCCGCAGCGCTTCCTCGCCGGGAACGCAGGCGCACCATCTCGCCCTCGACCACCCCGCACCGTGCCGCATCCTCCGGGTGGATCTCGACGAAGGGCTCCGGCTCCCGCCGCATCAGCACCGGAATTTTTCCGGTGCGGGTCATCGTGTGCCACTGATCTCGCACGCGTCCGGTGGTCAGCGCCAGCGGGAACGCCTCATCGGGCGGCTCGGCCGGCGCCTTGTACTCATGGGCCAAGAACCGCGCGCGTCCATCCGGATGCGCGAAGACGCCGTCGGTGTAGCGGCGCATCGTCGAGCGGTGCTGCGGCGTGGGGCACGGCCACTGGATCGGAGTGCGGGCGAGCCGTGCGTAGGTGACGCCGCCGACGTCGAGATCGCGCCCGTGGGTGCACCGCTTGTACTCCTCGTAGACCTCCTCGGCGGTGCGAAACGAGAACGCGTCCTGAAATCCCATCGCCCGCGCGACGCGGCAGACGATCTGCCAATCCGGCAGCGCCTCACCCGGCGGATCCACGGCTTTCTCGACGTACGAGATGCATCGCTCGGAATTCGTGAGGGTGCCATCGCGCTCGGACCATTGGGCCGCCGGCAGCACCACATCAGCGAACTGCGTGGTCTCGGTCGGGTGATAAATGTCATTCACCACGACCAGCTCGGCCTCCGCCAGCGCTTGGCGGACGATCGACAGGTTGGGCAACGAGACCAGCGGGTTGGTGCAGAGGATCCACACGCTCTTGACCCGCCCCTCGGCCATCGCCTGGAACAATTCCACCGCCGTCAGTCCGGGTTGTGGCGCGATCCGCCCCGCCGGAACTCCCCACATCGCTTCGAGTTCGTGACGGTGCTGCTCGTTGACGACGACGCGGTGCCCTGGCAGCAAATGGGACAGCCCGCCGGTTTCACGACCGCCCATCGCATTCGGCTGCCCCGTCAGGGAGAACGGTCCGGCCCCGGGTCGCCCGATCTGGCCGGTGGCCAGATGGAGGTTGATGACCCCGTTGTTCTTCGCCGTGCCGTGCGTCGATTGGTTCAGCCCCATGCTCCAGAAACTCATGGCGGCCTTCGCCCGCCCGAACAGGCGGGCGGCCTCGCGGATCGCCGATGGCTCAAGGCCGCACACCGGGGCGATCTGCTCAGGGGTGTGGCGCTCGATCACCGCCTGCATCTGCGGCCAGCCATTCGTGTGCTGAGCGATGAACCGCTGATCACACAACCCCTCGCGCGCGATGACGTGGAGCATCGCGTTGAGCAGCGCCACGTCCGTGCCGGGTCGCAGCGGCAGATACAGATCGGCGATGTCGGCGGTGCGAGTCCGTCGAGGATCCGCGACAATGACCTTGACGCGGGTGGGCGCCCGCAGCTTGCGTCGCCGGATGCGCTCGAAGGTGACCGGATGGCAGGCCGCCGTGTTCGTGCCGATGAGGAAAAAACAATCCGCCAACTCGATGTCCGCATAGCAGCCCGGCGGCGCGTCCGCGCCGAGGGAGGTCACGTAGCCGGAAACCGCGGAGGCCATGCACAGCCGCGAGTTGGAATCCACGTTGTTCGTGCCGAGGAACCCTTTGGCGAGCTTGTTCACCACGTAGTAATCTTCGGTCATCAACTGGCCGGAAATGTACAACGCCACCGCCTCCGGGCCGTCGTCGTGGATGATCCGCTGCCAGGTCGTGGCGACGCGCTCGATCGCCTGCTCCCAGGACACGCGCGCCGGCTCCTGCTCCCGCGTCGCTCGCATGAGCGGTGCCTGCAGGCGGTCCGGCGTGTGCACCATCTGCGGAAGGGTCGCCCCCTTCGGACACAACAGCCCGTAGTTCGCCGGATGATTCGGGTCGCCGCGCACCCGCAGGACGCGGCCGTCTTTGTGGCCGACCAACACGCCGCAGCCCACCCCGCAGTAGGGGCAGACGCTGCGGTTCCACGTGAGCTTGAGATCTTCGGCCGTCAGCGGCAGTTCGATAATCTCGCCACTTTCCTGAACCACCTGCATGACGACCCGCTCAGTACTCATCACGGTGATGAGAGCTCCTCTTGGATGCACGCCCTCTGCGCCATGGGGGCCAACCATGAGACCTGCCAACCCCGTTCAACGAGACGCAGCAAGGCGAGGCATCCGAAGCCGGCGAGACCGAAACAGAACAACCCCACGCCGTACGATCCGGTCATATCTTTCGTAACGCCCAGCACAGCCGGCAGAAGAAAGCCACCCAATCCGCCTGCCGCTCCCACTACGCCAGTGGCCACACCGATTTCCTCCCGGAAGCGTTGGGGAACCAGCTGAAACACGGAGCCGTTACCCATCCCCAAGATCGCCATGACGCAGAAGAGCAGCGCCGTCACCAGCCACAGCGGCGGCAACAGCCCGACGGCCATCAGTCCGGCGGAGGCGCTAATGAAGAGGAGCGAGAGCATCCGTGTGCCGCCGAACCGGTCCGCCAGATACCCGCCGACCGGACGCAGGAAGCTGCCGG
>CAZUWM010000090.1:0-4471 GCA_964624155.1 uncultured Planctomycetales bacterium | reverse complement strand
TACATCGCCTATCAAGGCAAGTTGATGGATGCCACGGGGGCGAAGGCCGTCACCGGCTCGATCACCATCATCTTCCGTCTCTACGGTGCCGAGACCGGAGGCAGCGAGCTCTGGAAGGAAGAGCACAGCGTGTCGCTGGCGGAGACCGACAGCGGGCTCTTCAACCTCACCCTCGGCAGCGTCACCTCGCTCAGCTCAGTGGATTTCAACAGCCCGATGTGGCTGTCCGTGCAGATTTCCGGCGACTCGGAGATGACGCCGCGCCAGCGGCTGACCGCCTCAGGCTACGCGCTCAACGCGGATAAGTTAGACTCCTTGGATTCCACCAAGTTCATGCGGACGGATGTGAATACCTCCACCTCCGGCAAGATCACGATCACGACATCCGGCACCGCGCTGCTCATCAAGCCGACCACCGACCCCGCGGCCAGCACGAAGCTCATGGATGTTCAGAACGCCGCCGGCACCTCCAAGTTCAGCGTAGACCTGGAAGGCGACGTCACGGTGGCTGGCGACACCACGCTCAACGCGCAGGGCGATCTGCGGTTTGGCGACTCGGATTCCAGCAACTATGTGGCGTTCCAGGGGCCGGCGACGGTCAGCTCGAACGTCGTGTGGACACTGCCTAGCGCAGATGGCTCAGCCAACCAGGTGCTCACCACCGATGGCTCAGCCGCCTTGTCGTGGGCGACGGCAAGCAGCCTCACGAGCGCCATCACGGGGACGACGAACACCAGCTTCAACATCGGAAGCGCCACCGATGCGACAGCGACCGACGTGTCGCTGCTCTTCGGCACAACGACCGGCCAGGAGTCGCTGGTGTTCGACGGCGACAGCACGGATGACTTTCTCCTCTCCGATGACTTGAACATCCAGACCAACACGTTGAAAGGCACGACCGCTGCCATCGATTTTTCGAGCTTCGATGTGGACACCTCCGGTAACACCACGCTCGCGGCTCAGGCGGATTTGCGGCTGGCCGATGCCGACTCGAGCAACTATCTCGCGTTGCAGGCGCCGACCACGATCAGCTCGAACGTGACGTGGACTTTTCCGAGTGCGGATGGGACCAGCGGTCAGGTGCTCAAGACTGACGGCAGCGGGACATTAGCATGGGCAACGACGACCGACATCTCCGGCACCGGTGACATCACCACCGTCACCGCAGGCGCTGGTTTAACTGGCGGCGGGGCAAGTGGCGATGTGACGCTTAACGTCGGGGAGGGAGCCTATCTCGACATCAACGCCGATGACATCGCGTTTGATCCCACTGAGGTCGGGGCGGTGACGTGGTTGGACAATGCGGATCGCACATGGACCTTTGACATCGCGGCTTCAGGAACCAATCCCACGATCGGCTTTTCCAGCAATGCGCTCGACATCGATGCCAACGTCACCGTGGATGACATCGCCTGCGAGACGGCGGGCTGCATCGGGGCCACGGAGCTTGGCACCGACAGCGTGGCCTCGGATGAGATTGCGGCCGATGCGGTTGGGTCCAGTGAGATCGCGGCCGATGCGGTGGGTGCCTCGGAGATCGCGGCCGATGCGGTGGCGACCAGCGAACTGGTGAACTTCGGGACGCTCACCGGCACCTCCGGCAACATCCTCGTGGCGGATGGGACCGACTTCGAGTCGGTGGCCATGAGCGGGGACGTCACGATCACCAGCGCCGGTGTCACTGCCGTCGCCAACGACTCGCATACGCATGGTGCCTCGAGCATCGGGGCCGACGAGTTCAACTTCAGCGAGTTTCTCGACAGCATGTCCCTGGATGCCACAACCACCATTGATATGAACGCGACGGCCGGCACCGACCTGATTCTCGATGACATGTCCTCCGGAGAGCAGCTCATCCTCCAGAACGCTCAATCCACCCCGGACCGCGCCGATCTGTATGTCGCCGACTCCACCTCGAACCGCATCTCCCTGGGCGACTTCGTCATCGCGGTGTCTGACGCGACCTCCGGGGTCGTGATCGACACGCCAGGCTCAGCGAACCTCGATGAGACCGGGGGCTCCCCCGCGTTGACCAATGTCAGTGATGCCCGCGAAGCGCTGGCCATCGCCTCGGATGTGACGGCGACGGCCTCTGACGGGGTCCTCAAGATGGGGATCAAAGACAGCAAGTGGGAGTACATCTGGTACAACAATAGTGAGGACAAGTTCGTCTTGAGCGCCTCCACGCGCGTCGAGTCGTCCAGCCCTGCGTACCTCCTGTTCTCGCCGCCCGCAGTGAGTGGTCAGCCCGCAGGCACCCGCTACGGCATCAAGTTTGATCCAGAGGTCACCCCGAAGACCCTGAGTTTTGTGGAAATCACGAGCCCCCTGAGCAGCCCCGTCGAAAACACGCTCTTTGAGATGAAGGCCGGCGGGCGCATGGCCATGGAGTTTGCCAACCTCGTGAAGAACGGCTCCTTCGAGGCGTTCAGCGGGATGGAGGCGTTTCGCAGTTACGATGCGGCCTACGCCACGTCGACCTCCATCACCTCGGCGACCCAGTTTGGCGGGATGTGGGACCAGACGGCCGGCTTCCAAGGGGGGTGGGACAACTTCGCGCCGGATGAATGGACCTGGGTTAAGGGAGACGTGTTCCAGCACTCGCCGGTGTTGTTAGCCAGCGGAACCGCCACCACAAACTTCACCACGGATGCAGCCCATGGCAAAAGCTCGGTGGGGATCCGCGACCACAACACCTCCGCCACCTATACGACGCTCGCGGACAGCCCCTTTAATGATGGGGCCATCAAGCAGCGCGTCACCGGGTTGAAACCCTCCACGACTTATGCCATCGGGGTGCAGGCCGTGGTGGTCAACGCCAACAGCGCCAACTCCACGACCACGGCCATCGTGGATCTGGATGGGGAAGCGAGCGGCACCGGACAGTTGACGAAGATCGGCGTCTCCACCGCCGGTGCCCTGACGACGACCTCCGCGACGTACACGGGTCTCATTGGGACGTTCACGACCACCGCGACGGCGGATGACGTGACCCTCTACCTCATCTGCAAACAGACCGGCACACCGGCCGCGACCGACCTGTGCCGGTTTGATGCGGTGCAGGTGGTGGCGAGCAAGTCGGTGCCGGAGTTTGCGCCCAGCAACCTCATCGATACGGGCGATCAGACGCTCTATGGCAGCTTGCGGTTGGGCCGCACCTCCGAGGCGGGAGGCGGCGTGCTCTCGGTGGACAAGTATGTCCGGACGCGAGGCATTGAGCTATTCACCGACGACCCCGGGTTGACGGGCCGAACGGGTGGTGGGGTCGCGACGCTGGGCGGCAGTGGGATTTTCCCGCCGGGGCCGGGGTGGAATAAAACCGGCTACAACGCCGCCACGGTGAAGCTCTTCACGAAGGGAAGCTACGCGAGCACCGCCCCCAAGCATCGTTCCTACAAGATCGAGATTACCCAGGAGGGGACAGGCGGGGCCGCCGACAAGTTTTCGTGGTGGTACTCGGATGAGACCACGGGGTGGGTCGAGACGGCGGGCGGCAACAGTGTCGCCAGCCCGATTGCGGTGGTCATCGACGGGGCCAACCCCGTGACCCTGAATGCCGGGGTCCAGATCTGGTTTGACAGCCTGACGGCCGGGACCCTCGGGGATAGCTGGTGGTTCAGCGCGTCCAATGAACAGATGTTTGCCGCCGGCGCGATGGGCACGGCAGGATTTAACTCCTTTGCCAAGGATACCACCTACACGGCCGGCGAGACACGCATCTACAAAGAGCAGGATCGCTACTCGCCCTATTTTAACAAGCTGGTCTTCCAGGATGGCACCACGAAGGTCTCGCTGAGCGAGCTGGCCTCCGCCGTGCAGAGCACGGCGAATACCCAGAGCCGCATTGAGCAGCCCCTCCAAAAGCCGGAGTATAGACTCGAGCTCATCACGTCAGGCAACTACAACGGCACGGTCTCCAAGACGTTCCGCGTGGAGATCGACGGGATCGCCGGAGGGACCGGTGTGAACTGCGGGACGTACGATCGATTCAAGTGGACCGACGACGGGGCAGCCGCCGCCCCCGTCTGGGACGAATCCAACATCTGCGCGACCTCGACCGCCTACACCTTGCCAGGCAGTCAGGGGGTGACCATCCAAATCAGGCAGAAGACGACCTCCAGTACCACGGCCACGACCTCGGTGGGCCAGTACTGGACGTTCAACGTCTACCCCGGCACGACCGCCTCGACCAAGGTGGAGTCGTTGCGGACCTACAACGCCGGCACCAACACGGAAGGCAGCGCCCTCAGCGGGATGGTGCGCTTGCGGCAGGGCAGCAACATCACCTTGAGCACGACCGGCAACGATATCGAGATCGCCGCGTCCCTCCAGGGGGCCGATGCGCTGACGGTGAAGTCGGCCGGTGGAACCTCCGACGATTCAGCCAATTTCCTCGGGACAGAGCTCGTCAGCGGAACCGGCCTCACCGTTGAGACGGTCGATCTGGATGCCGGAGCGCCCATTGATCTGA
>CAZUWM010000089.1:0-4540 GCA_964624155.1 uncultured Planctomycetales bacterium | reverse complement strand
GGCGGGACGCAGCCAGCTACCGTGAAAGAGGCTGGACCGGGATTGCCGGACTTGCCGAAGTTTCCTGGCGGCGTGGGGTCGTCAGGCAGCAGATCCATTGAGGGACGGATTGAGCATGCGGCGAGATTGTTGGAGCAAGGGAACTACCGGCAAGCGATCGCCGATCTGGACAAGGTTCAGTACATTCTGACTCAATGGCAGCCGATCCAAGCGCGTCTTAACCAACTTGCTGCTGACCAGCCGGTTCCAAAGGAGTTAGAGAGCGGCATGGAGCGCTTCTGGGCGGAGCACTCCGACGGCCTCATTCCGACGAATCTCAACGCCTCCAACTACTATCGCTACGTCTCCCATGTCACGTGGCTGCTGGTCGTGGCGGATATGGTGCGGGCTAAGGACCAGGGCGATGCCCAGCAACTGTTCTTTAGCTATCTGAAGGCCCCGGATTCGCTGACGCTCAAAGTCTTGTTGGCGCTTCTTCGAGGCAACCTGGCCCTTCAAAGCCAGGTGGCCCTTGAGGTGTGGGATGCCATAGGGGATGAGCGGATTAAGGCCGACACGTTGAGCCAGTTCTACGCCGACCTGCGGGCACTCGTGAAAGAAGGTGATGTCAAGTACCATCAGACGGCGGTTCGACTGGATCGGGCGATTGTCAAGGTGCTGACGGATCGTTTCCACTATGTCTTCTTCGGGACGCATGAGTGGCCCGCCGCCGTCCAGCACCTCTTGCGGTTTCCCCACCCTGAGCTTGTCCTGCAACTGGTGAAGGACGTGAAAGCCCATCTGGGGGATGTCTATCTTGAGGAGATTGAGCAGCAACGGCGGAAGGGCAACTCCCAACCGATTCACCGCCTGGCCGAGATGGCCTCGATGGTGATGGCATGGAAACTCACCGATCGGCTTGGAGGGCCACGAGACATCCAGCGGCTCGTGTGGGCGTTGGCCAATGTCGAGAGGGAACTGCGTGCTTCGGAGATGCTCATCCCTCACCAGCAGGCCGCCTATGCGCGAAAGGTGGAATGGCTCGCCCACGTGCTCGTGGGAGGGATGAACCAACTCGCTTCCTCATTCCTGGCCGTCGGTCACTACCGCGAGGCGCTGCGGTGGTATGTGCACCAACCGGAGACTCAAGCAAGGGACGCCATCAAAGCCGAGATTCTCAAGCGACTCCCCGCATCCAAGAAACGATCTCAACACGCCAGCGAGGTCCGCACGTTGCTCCAAGCGGCCGTGGGCGAGATCCTCGCAGAGCTTCCGAAGGACAAGGATGGCGAGGCACGGGCCGTCGCGATGGAGTTGCAGGAGATTCTGGCGAAGCCCTCAGGCCGTCCGCTGGCGATGACGGCGCTGTCGCGGCGCAGCGGGGAAGACTACACGACCTCGGCGCGGCGGGCGTGGCGGCGCGAGGAACCGCTCTTCACCGGTCTCCTGCTGAACATGATCCCCTTCATGTTCTGGTGGGTTGGGATGGATACGACGTCAGAGGCGATCCTAGGGTATGGGTCGATGTTCGTACTGAGCCTCGGCACATTCGGCGCCTTCCACGATCGGTGGTACCAGTGGATCAATGGCGGGACGCGGGTCGAGGAGTCTGATGACGGGCCGACGACGTTTATGGAGAAGGTCGGCTTCGGCCTGCGTGGCGGGTTCTTCCGGCTTGGCTACGTGATCAGTTTTGCCGTGGTGGCTCTGACGGGTGTGGGATTCGCCGGGCCGGTGATCCATCAGCTCAATCTCATCAGCTTCACGATTGCCCTGGTCGCCCACAAGTGGTGGAACGACCCGACGTTCCTGCCCGGATGGAAGCGCCCCGTGGCGATGGCGCTTGGATCAAAGGGTAAGCGGCAGGTGACAAAAGAACATCTTCCGATCTTTGTGGAGCATGTCCAGCGATACCTCGATGCGCAAAAAGCCAATCCGAAGTACCATCCCGTCCTTCGGCTGGGAGAAGGCGAACCTGCCGAGATCGATCTCAATGATTGGTTTGCCGGCGCGCGCCCAAGGCTCAAGCACGGTCTGACGCCGGCGGATTTGGATTGGCTCGTCAAGAGAAGCAACGCCGTCTTGCATGACCGCAAGAGCCCGCAGCATCTCGTGCTCTATCCCGGTCAGATCGCGAAGATTATCTATGTCGCTCCAGCATCCGATACGAGCGATCTGACGGTTCGCGTGACACAATTAGAGGAATGGATGAAGCGTCTTGATGATAGTGTGACACAGGCGCTTGAGCATCTCCAAGCTTTGGTGGCTGACCGTGCGCTGGGGCGAAGGGCCACGTTCAAGAAATTCCACGGGATCTATTCCGAGGAAATTCCACGAATCGGCAAAGGAGACTTGCAACAGGAAATCTTGGTGCCGATCCCCAATGCTTTCAGGAAGGTGTTGCTGCCCGTGTTGCAAGCCGACGGATGGGAGAAGCGATCGCTCGACGGCGCTGAGGTGATCCTGGTGTTTGACAGCGCCCGAGGGATCATTCAGGTATTTCCCAATAAGGAGCTTAAAGATCAAGCGCTTGGACGTTCGCGGCAGGCGACCGATGCCTCCAAGGTTGCGATCATCATGACCTATAGAGGTCGTGAAGCGATTGTGATCTCTGAAGATTTCAGATTTGTGTTCGCTCAAGGCCAACGTGTGCTCTTAGGGCCCATTAAGGACGGCGTGAATGGTTTTGAAATCGTTTCCTCGGCAACGATTTCAAAGGACGTCAAACGGATGCTGCCGACGGCGATGATTGGCGGGCTGGTGCAGACGCTGACGCAGTGGATGCCGTGGGGGTGGGCGGTGCTGCTGACCCCGCTGGGGGAACGCGTGATCTTCTCCGGTATCCCGAGTCTCTTCATGCCATGGGCGCTGGCGACCTTGGGCTTCCTTGAGGCGGCGGCGCTCAGTGCCGTCGTCAGTCTCGCCTTTGGCCTCAGCCACCGCACGCTCTCCCGCTGGACGAACAACGATCACCGTCATCTGACCGTCTTCGGCGGTGTCATCGTCACCAACGTCTACCCCTGGGCCTTGGGGCGGCTTCAGACCAACACCGAATCGGCTCGTTGGTACCACCAACTCGGCTTTGGCGCCCTCAACTTCGCCTTCTTTAACTTCAGTTACCTCTTCTTCCCCCATCTGGATCTCCTCTCCGGCGTGAGCACCGGCTGGGAGCAATTCGGCTTGGCCGTCCTCCTCCATTATCTGTACGACTTCCTCATCGCGCCGCTGACCGGCTGGGCGGTGGCGATGATCTCAGGAGCGCCGACGGCGCCTGGCGCGGGCGAGCCCCAGCCGCTGAGCCAAGATGAGATTGATGCCGCCAAGCTCCTTGTGCGCCGGCATGAAGAGGCCGCCGAGGCCTTGGCGATGGCCCTGCGGGTCCAGCTTGCGGGCGGTCAACGACCCCCCGACGATCCCGACGTGCAGGGAAGGGCGATTGCAATGGTCGGGGCCTACGTGGCGCATGGCGATCCTCCTTCAGGCGACGCGGCCGAGGCCATGCCGTATGCCGCCGAGCGCCGAGCGGTGCGCGATCTCATGAATACTCTGGTCGAGAAAGAGATCATCCCATCGGAATTCGTGCGTGAGCCCTCGCAGCGGACCGTGCTCGCCTACCAGGCGGGATACTGGCTTGAGCAGAAGCTGCAGGAGCGACTGGACGCTTGGCGGGTGGATCTCAGAGAAGAGTATGAGAAGCTGTCTCCAGAGGAACCGGAGGCAGAAGAGGCCTCCGACACCGCTTCAGGCGTTGCTCCGAGCGCTGAAGAGACGCCGCCTCTGGCGTTGCCTCCCGTGACCACTGCTGAGCCGTCTGGACCGCTGCCGACCTTTGACGGCCCCGCCTATGAGACATTTCTGCAGGATAACGGGCAGACGGTCAGAATCTGGATTGCGAGATATTTTGTCACCGAGACCACCATGATGGCCGTGTTTCTTGGCGAAGACGGCGTGGTCTCCCTGGTCCCCTCAAGAACCGCGAAGGCCCTGCACCTGATGCCGGCCGATAAACTCGCTGGAGATCAGCCGCTTGCCACCGCGAATCCTCTTGGGCGGTACGTTGACGAAATTCAGGTGTTTCCGTTCAGAGAGAAGAAGACCCGGCAGGTGGTGGGCCAGCGCGTCTCACTGAGGATGTCTGTCGTCGAAGCGCTGGGATGGCGACCGGGCGATCGGCTGCGCATCCGAGGGGACGGCCACCAATATTTGGAGGTTCGCGTGATCAAGAAAGCTCCGCCCGCTGCCGAGTCGGTCATCGCGCTGGCCACCGGCGGGTTGCTGGTGATTCCCAAGCCGGAGGCTCAAGCAGATCAAGACTCGGCGGCCAGGCTTTCGACGGGTCAGATGTCGGAGCATTCAAACGTCTTGCTCTGGTTTGGCGCGGGGACGGTAGCTGCTCTGCTCGCCGTGGCCTATTGGCGGGCGTACCGGCGCGTGATGTCCCGACTCAACGAACTCACACAGACGGTGCGGGGCCTTCACGAAACCTCGGTTCGACCCGGTAGCAGACGAGCCGCGTCCCATCGAGCGGCGGTTGAACCGGCCGTGGAATCACCACCCCTTC
>CAZUWM010000088.1:0-4551 GCA_964624155.1 uncultured Planctomycetales bacterium | reverse complement strand
ACGAGGACGTGAGGCGCTATTTGCGAACTTATCGGTAAATTCCGGTGACGCATTCTTGATTCCTCTTGGTCCTCCTGCGACATTCAGATCCGTGTAGGGACATCGATGACAATAGGCGATCCGTCAAATGATTCCTACAAATGAAGCGCGTCGCGCGGTGGCTGCCCTGGATCCTGTGCCTGGCCATGGGTCTGTTGATCGGCGTGGGGCTGTACACGTTTCGATACGCTGAAGGCCTCTCGTACCTGAGCAACGATCCCAAGGCCTGCATGAACTGCCACATCATGCGCGAACACTTCGATTCGTGGATACGTTCCAGTCATCATGCCGCGGCCACGTGTAATGATTGCCACGTCCCGCATGCGTTTCCGGAGAAATGGTTCGTCAAGATGGATAATGGGTGGAACCATTCCAAGAAGTTCACCCTGCAAAATTTCCGCGACCCCATTCGGATTCGTCCCCGCAACCTGAAGGCGCTGCAGCATAATTGCGTGCAATGCCATGAGGCGGTCGTCCAGGACATCGCCGGCCACCAAGACGTCGAGCGCGGGGAGGCCCGCTGCACCGAGTGCCACCGCTCGACCGGCCACATGGCCCTTGATTAGGAAGGCGGAAGGGGGCAGGGGGAAGTGACGGTGGGGAGTGACGCATGAGACGATACGCGTGGTATGTCGCAACGATTCTGGTGACGGCCGCGGCGACGGCCGGGGTGGTGGCGCTGCTCATGAACATCCAGCAGCGCAAGCAAGAAGCCCGCCAGGTGTCCGTGCCGGTGGTTGAGCTGACCGAATCCACCGTCGATCCGGCCGAATGGGGCAAAAATTTCCCGCGGGAATACGACGGCTACAAGCGGACCGTCGATACGCAGCGCACGCGCTACGGCGGCAGCGAAGCGTTTTCCAAGCTGGACGAAGACCCGGCCTGGAGGCGGATCTTCGCGGGCTATGCCTTCGGCGTGGACTACCGCGAGGAGCGCGGCCACGCCTATTCGCTGGACGACCAAAAGGAGACCTTGCGTACCAAGCAGTTCAAGCAGCCTGGCGCGTGCCTTCAGTGTCATGCAGGCGGCATGAAGCACGTGTACGAAACGGTCGGGGGTGGCGACCTCCAAGCCGGTTTTGCCAAGGTCAACGCGATGCCGCTGGAGAACGCCTGGCAGTACATCCGGCACCCAATCGCCTGCGTCGATTGCCACGATCCGGCGACGATGCAGCTACGCGTCACCCGCCCGGGATTCCTCAATGCCATCAAGTTGGTGAAGGCGGCGGAGGGGACTCCCAACTATGATCCGAACACCATGGCGACCCGCCAGGAGATGCGGACGTTCGTGTGCGGCCAATGCCACGTCGAGTACTACTTCAAAGGCAAGGAGAAATTGTTGACGTATCCCTGGCACAAGGGGCTGAAGGTCGAGCAGATCGAAGCCTATTATGACGAGGTCGGCCACACCGACTGGACGCATGCGGAGACCGGCGCGCCGGTCTTGAAAGCCCAGCACCCGGAATTCGAGATGTGGAGCCAGGGCGTGCATGCGCGCAGCGGCGTGGCCTGCGCCGACTGCCACATGCCCTACAAGCGGGAAGGGGCGGTGAAAGTCACCGACCATCACATCCGCTCGCCGCTGCTCAACGTCTCGCGGGCCTGCCTCCAATGCCATCACTTCAGCGAGTCGGAGATGCTGGCTCGTGCAGAGCAGATTCAGGAGCGGACTGAACAGCTCTTGAACCGGGCCGAAGACGCGGTGGTGGCACTCATTGACGCCATCGTGGCGGCGAAGGCGCGGGGCGCCACCGATGGGGAGTTGGCCGCCGCTCGGCAGTTCCAACGCAAGGCGCAGTTCCGCCTGGACTTCATCTCCGCGGAGAACTCCCGTGGCTTCCATGCCCCGCAGGAAGCGGCCAGAATTCTTGCCGAAGCGATCGACTACGCCCGTCAGGGTCAGCTCATCGCTCCGGATCGTTGACGCGCTCACGTCTCTCTTCTTCACGGTGCGATTTGGTACAATACGTTGATCCATCACGCTGAGGGTAACCATGACAATCGTCTGCTTTGAAACCGCATCATGGGAACAGCGCTATCTCGCCAAGGCGCTCAAGCCGCTGGGGCTTGCCGTCAAATTTGTGGCAGGGCCCTTGACGCAGGTCGCTGTCCCGACGGCGAGGAGTGCCGCCATCCTCTCGGTCTTCATCTACTCGCATCTGACGCCAGAGCTCCTGCGGCGATTGCGCGGCGTACGATTCATCGCCACGCGTTCCACCGGCTTTGACCACATCGACCTCAAGGCGTGCCGGGCGCAGAAGGTCACCGTGTCGAACGTGCCGGCCTACGGGGAGAACACCGTCGCGGAGCACACCTTTGCGCTCATCCTCGCGTTGTCTCGGAATCTTCACAAGGCGTATGTCAGAACCGTCAAGGGGGATTTCTCGCTCACCGGTCTCCAGGGGTTTGATCTCAAGGGCAAAACGATCGGCGTCGTGGGGGCGGGACGGATCGGCCTGCACGTCATCAAGATGGCCAAAGGCTTCGGCATGGAAGTGCTCGCCTACGATACCCACAAGAATCCGTTCCTCAGCGAGGTCTTGGACTTTCGCTATGTCTCGCTGCCCGAGCTGCTGCGTCAGGCGGACATCGTCACGCTGCACCTGCCCTACAGCGTCTCGACCCACCACCTGATGGACCGAGACCGATTTCGGTTGATGAAGAAAGGCGCGCTCTTGATCAACACGGCGCGCGGGAGTCTGGTCGATACCAACGCCCTGGTCTGGGCCTTGGATGAAGGCATCGTCGGAGGGGCAGGTCTGGATGTGCTGGAAGGGGAGGAGTTGGTCAAGGAAGAACGCCAGTTGCTCGAACAGGATTTCCCGAAGGAGCGTCTGGTCACGGCGTTGAAAAACCACATCCTCCTGCATCGCGAGAACGTCGTCATCACCCCGCACATCGCCTTTGACAGCCGCGAGGCGCTGCAGCGGATTTTGGACACGACTGTCACCAACATCACGGGATTCCTGAACGGGACTCCCACTAATCTGGTCTGTTGAGGGTGATGATTGTCATCGAGATTTCGCCCAATCCGAACTGCGAGGCGGTGGAGATGCGGGTCTTCCACGACCTCGAACCCCCTCGTCCTGTCACCCGCGTGCGGCTGGAACGCGCCCCCGGCCAGCCCGAGTGGTGTGCCGTGACAGGGTGGACGCTGAAGCACACCGCGTGTCCTGCCTCGGTCCGCAAGGTGGACGACTCCGGCGAAGGAGTGACGATGCTCGTCTCCGGCGGGGAGGCGGGGCTGCGATTGCGTCCGGCCGATGACGCCGCCCCGTGGCGTCTCGATGATCCCCGCCAATGGGGCTCGCCGTTTCTCCTCATCGGCGACCCCCGCGACCTCGCCTGACCGACTTCTCTCCGTAAAAAATATCCGTAAATTTTTTTGAGGAAAGGTAGCACATCGTATCATCTATGTGCGATAGCACAGGAGGAAAAAGTAATGGTTCTTAAGCCCGGAACGTACAGGGAACTCGTCAATGTGTATGTCGATGGGCCAAACTTGCTGGGGGCGGTCAGCGATTTGCGGAAAGGTCGCCGCGTGTGGCTTGATCCGGTTGAATTGGCGAGACGGATCGCTGATCAAACGACCCAAGAAATTAAGAGGATCTACTATGCCGAGACACGCTATCAGGAAAACCGGCATCATCCTGACACATTCAGAAGACAACAGAGTTTCTTCGGTCATATTTTCAAGTACATCCGTTCGGGAGTCCTCACCCATATCGAGGGGGTCTATCGAACGGACGAGGTCAAAGTCCCGCAGCACATCATCAGACAGCTCAAGCCTGACATTCAGCGGTTGGTCGAAAGCCTCGTTTGGTATCGACCGATCGAAAAGGGCGGCGACGTCGGATTGGCGGTCCAGCTGGTGAGGGATGCGTTCTTAGGGAAGTTCGATCGCGCCATTCTTGTCACCGCGGATCAAGATTTTAGCCCAGCGGTCAACATCGTGTTGGGGGAGGCCAGGAAACCGCTGGCTATTGCGTACGTGCACAACACGTTTCGAGATGCGATGGCGCTTCGAAACCGCTGTGAGCAGGCTGGCTTTATTCAAATTACTCGGAAGATGATCGACGTCTGCGAGTTGAGGTTTGGCGAAGGTCAGTGAAAACAGTTTGGGCGGGGTTGCCCCCGCCCGGTCCCCCCAATCGCAAGCAACTGGAGGGAAGTTGACGATTATTATTGACGCTAACCGTGATTCTGTCAAGCGATTTCCATTACTAGTATACCACAAGACGCTATTTTTGATTGCAGCCCTCGCGTAAATTCGCTATACTATTTTTCCTCATTTTTCCGACGACAAACAGGGGATTTGCATGGCCGAAACCTTAGCTGATAAGCGAGTGGAAGAGTTCCTGAAAGAGCTGCCCAACGCCAACCGCGAGGAGATCGCTCAGTTCAAGGAGTTAGTCGAGCAATATTTCCTGGGCCAGATCACGCCGGATGAGTTCAAAGCCCGCCGGCTGCACATGGGCACCTACGGGATCCGCGGCACCAAAGACATCCACA
>CAZUWM010000087.1:4546-4620 GCA_964624155.1 uncultured Planctomycetales bacterium | reverse complement strand
GGGAACTCCGCCAGCTGCAGCGCCGATACCAAGAAGCCTGATGGCACCGCCTGCAATGACGGCAACCCCTGCAC
>CAZUWM010000087.1:0-4446 GCA_964624155.1 uncultured Planctomycetales bacterium | reverse complement strand
CACCGGGGAGGCCTGCAGCGGAGGCGCGTGCAGCGGGGGGAGCGCGGTCAGCTGCAATGACGGCAACGCCTGCACCACGGATAGCTGCAACACGAGCACCGGCTGCACCTACACCAACAACACCAACAGCTGTAACGACGGCAACCCCTGCACCACCGGGGAGGCCTGCAGCGGAGGCGCGTGCAGCGGGGGGAGCGCGGTCAGCTGCCCCGGTGGCGACCAGTGTACGTGGGCGTGGTGCGCTTCCCCCTCCATGTGTCCGGGTGAATGGTGTGACGGCGGGAGCCCGGGCTGCAAGACCCGGGCGATCTACTCAACGGTTATCTTCTGTAACGACGGCAACCCCTGCACGACCGGTGAGTACTGCTGGGGGAGCTGTACGGGTGGAACGCCGGTACCTAACTGTCCCGCACCTTCGCCTTCTCCCTCGTGATGAAGCGGGTTGGGTGGGTGGTCATCGCGCTCGGGCTGCTTGGCAGCGCGTACGCCTTCCGATTAGGTCAGCCCACCGAGCAATACTTCGACGAAGTGTACAACGTTCGCGCGGCCCGCGCGATCCTGGGGATGGACGAACCACGGCATGTCCGGACGTCTCACCCCATGTTGGGCAAGCTCCTCATCGCCTCCAGTATCAAGGTCTTCGGCGATACGCCGTGGGCCTGGCGGCTGGTTCCTGTCCTGGCCGGCATCGGGACGGTCTTCGTCGTCTACGGCATCGCACGGCTGCTGACCGGGGGCGCCGTCTGGTCCCTCCTCGCTGCCGCCCTCTGGCTGATGGCCGGCACGTCGCTCTCCACAGCTCGTGTGGGCATGTTGCACTCCATGGTGTTGCTGTGGATGCTGCTTGCGATCTGGGCGTTCCTGCACCATCCGCTCGGCGGCCACTGGTCCCGACAGAAAGCGCTGCTGTGGTCCGGGGCGTTTCTGGGACTGGCCCTCTCCACGAAATGGGTGGCGCTGATGACGTGGGGATGGCTGATGGTGGCTGTGCTCGTGCTCGCTCGAGACGCGACCGACCGGCGTCAGCTGGCCTGGGAGGTCGTGGCGGCGTATGTCCTCCTGCCGCTGGCGATCTATGGGATCGCGGAATCCAGTTTGTTGTGGATTGGCTCCAACACGTTCACCGATGTTTGGCGCCATCAAGTCTCCATCGCGACGTATCATACGACCCTGACAAAAACCCACACGTATGGCTCCCACTGGATCACCTGGCCCCTCTGCCTGAGGCCAATCTGGTACTATTTCAATGGGGCCAACAACCAGATCACCGGGATCCTCTGTCTCGGCAATCCCGCGATCTTCTGGATCATCCCCCTGGTGATGGGTCATGCGATCTGGCGATTCGTCACGCAACGGAGCTGGCTCTACGGGGTTGTGGTGAGCGGCTTTTTCTTCCACTGGATTGTCTACGGCGTGGTCAAACGCGTGCAGTTTTTCCACTACTTCGATACGGCGCTGCCGTATGCTGTCCTCGCCCTGACGCTACTGTTGCGGCGGATGTGGGAATCGGGAGAGATGGAGCGCGTGACGGTCGTCGCGTACCTCCTGCTGGTCGCAGCCCTGGCGGTCTACTGGTATCCGCTCTGGATCGGGCTGCCGATCTCGGAGCCGTTCTACCGTCATCACCTCTGGTTCAAGGCGTGGATCTGATGCCCGACATTCGCTATTCGGTGATTATCCCGGTGAATAACGAAGAGGAGGCGATCGAGCCGCTCGTCTGCGCGCTCATCCCGATCATGGAGTCGCTGGCGGCCACGTACGAGCTTCTCGTCATAGACGACGGCTCCACCGATGGCACGCTGGCGCGACTGAACCGCGTGAGGTCGCGCACGCCGCACATGACGCTCCTGTCGTTTCCGACCCGGCAGGGGCAGGGAAGCGCGCTGCAAGCCGGCCTGGATCGAGCCCGTGGCGAAATTGTCATCACGCTCGATGGCGACCTGCAGAATGACCCGGGCGGTATCCCCCACCTGCTCAAGAAACTTGAGGAAGGTTTTGATGTCGTCTGCGGCTGGCGCTTCCCACGCCGCGATCCCTGGATGAAGCGAGCCTCCTCCGGAGTCGCCAACGCCGTCCGGCGGATGGTGCTGCGTGAGACGGTGCATGATGTGGGATGCGCCCTGCGAGTGTTTCGGCGCGCGGCGCTGCACGCCATTGATCTGTCGGATGGGAAGCATCGCTGGTTCACGTGGCTGGCCGCCCGCGCGGGATGTCGGATCGGGGAGGTCAAGGTGCGTCATCATCCACGGCGTTTCGGCCGTTCGCATTACGGGACATGGGATCGGTTTGTCGAAAGTTGCGCGACGCTGTGGCGTCTGCGTCAATCCAAGGAGCGTGACCGCTATGAGTCTGCCGTTGATCGGACACGCCGTCCGTCCTGAGACCGTCTGGGTGGTCATCGGCTGGTGCGGCCAGATGATGTTTTTCCTTCGATTCCTCGTTCAGTGGATCGTCACCGAACGCCGGCGTCAAAGCGTCATCCCTCCGTCGTTCTGGTATCTGAGTATCGCCGGGGCGATCGGGTTGCTGATCTACTCGCTGTGGCGGCGGGACCCCGTCTTCATCGTCGGGCAACTGATGGGGATGGTCGTGTACGTTCGGAATCTCCAATGGCACTATCGAACGCCGTAGGCTTACGGGTGCTCAGGGTGTTGCGGGAGCCGTTGTGCGGTCCATCGGGTGTCAGCAAGGCGGTGATCGTGTTGTACGTCGCGATCAACGCCATCGTGTGCTGGAATGCGATGCGGCACGATCCACTCAGCGGCTATGATATGGATCGGTTTGGACATCCGCGCTACCTGCAGGTGTTGTCAGAAGGGCGTCTCCCCTCCAGGACGGACACGCACGAGTTCTTTACCCCGCCCCTCTCCTATGCCTTGCCGGCGGCCGCGTTGGCCCTCGGGACCGTTGACCTCTTCGGCGCCATGAAAACCGCGCAGCTCCTGCACGTCCTCTATTCGCTGATCCTGACCTGGTTCCTCTTGAAGCTCTGCGACGCGCTGCGTCCGGCCTGCGCGTCGCTGAAAGTCAGCGCGTTGCTGTTGTTGGGGATGCTGCCGGTGTATTACAAATCGTTTGCGTTTGTCAGACCCGAGCCGCTGCTCGCGATGCTGGCGGTGGTCGCGCTCTACCTTACCGCGACGCTGGCCGTGCGGGACGATCGCCACCTCGGTTGGGCCGTGGGACTTGGCGTCGTGTGGGGGTTGCTCATCCTCACTCGCCAGTGGGGATTCATGGTCATCGGGGCGTGTCTCGTGTTCCTGTCGCTGGTGGCGATGCGGCGGGCTCGTCAGCGAGTTCGACTCGTTGCGGCGGCTCTGATCGGATGTGTGGTGGCGACGGCGCTCGGCGGGTGGTTCTACCTCGGGCTCCATCACCGTTATGGGTCGGTGGCGGCGTTTAATCTCACACCGAAATCGCGCCTCGCGTGGTCGAATCGTCCGACGGCGTTTTACACCGAGCTGCCGCTTCGCGCCCTCTTTACGGATCCCGTCCGACCGTCGTTCGACGCCAGACTGCTCCCGCAGTTCTACTCCGAGACGTGGGGCGATTATCTCGGCTACTTTTCAGTGTATGGACAGGACGTGCGAACCGGCCGGTATCTGCGGGGAGTTGACGTGGAGTACCATTTCGCGCACCCGCCGCGGCCCGAATGGCTCAGGACGAATCGGCAGACCATCGCCGGCTACCTCGGACGCGTCAATCTATTGGCGCTTCTTCCGTCGTTCATCATGATGATCGGTGTCATCGCGGGCGTGGGATCAGCCGGGCGCCTCATCATGGGGAACGCGACCGACGTTCGCTCCCTCGTCTGCGCGTTGCTGGGATGGACGGTCATCGTCTCCGCCGCGGGTTATCTCTGGTTTCTCCTGAGCTACCAGCACCCCACGAGTCCCGAAAGCATGATCAAAGCGACGTATGTGCTCCACGCGTTTCCGGTCATGGCGTTGTTGGCCGCTGAGACGCTCCAGCGGCTGCGGCAGCGATCGCGTGGTGGGTATCACGCAGTTCTTGTTGGGTTGAGTCTGGCGGCCTTGTATATTCTGCCGGCCTGCGTGACGCGCCACAGAATCTCGCAGGCGCACCTTGACGGGCTCCGCATTTTTGATAGGCTGGCGAACGTCCGCCACAGCGCGTGGCGGACCTCGGTTGTTTCATAAGTGAAGGAGTCCGCGATGTGGAAGTCGACGACGGTGGGATTGGTGGTGCGAGCGAAAACCGTTGAGGCCATCGAAGTCATTCATGGCGTCAAGACAGCTCGGCTGTCGAAGGTGATCACCGTGCCGCTGCAAGGCAGCGGCGCCAGCAACAGCTGTCCGAGCGATACCAAGACCGCCGCCAACACCGCCTGCGCGGATGAGGGCGACCCCTGCACGGGCGGCGATTACTGCTGGGGAACTTGTCACAGTGGATCGACGAATCTATGCCCTGAACCTGCACCAAGCC
>CAZUWM010000086.1:0-4658 GCA_964624155.1 uncultured Planctomycetales bacterium | reverse complement strand
TGCGGGCGCTGCAACAAGTGCGCCGAGCGCCAACGCGCCTTTCGCCGAGCCGGCCTTCCTGACCCGACCCGCTACGCCACATGACCGTCTATCGAGGTGGCGTCGGCCAGTGGTCCTTCGTCCTGCACCGAATCACCGGCGTGGGGGTGCTGCTGTTTCTGCTGGCGCATGTCCTCGATACCTCCCTGATCGTGCTCGGTCCGGAGCATTACAACTCGATCATTCGACTCTACCGCCTGCCGCTGTTTCGCATCGGTGAAATTTTCCTCTTTGCGTCGGTGCTCTTCCATGCGCTCAACGGCGTGCGCATCATCCTGATCGACTTCTGGGAAGACCTCACCCGGATCCAGCGGCAGTTGTTTTGCGTGGAGATGGTGTTGTTTGTCGTCATCATGCTGCCCGTGGCGTACGTGATGCTCAAGCCCCTCGTCAGTCAGTGATGTCGCGCTCCCTCTCGTACGCCACGCCCAAACCCTCCGGCGGCCTGGAGCTGTGGTCCTGGCTGTTCATGCGCCTCTCGGGGCTGCTCCTGCTTGGTCTGGCGTTGGGCCATCTCGTCATCATGCATCTGCTCAACAGCGTCGACGTCATCAACTATGATTTCGTGGCGGCGCGCTACGCCGGGTGGTTTTGGCGCAGCTATGACGGCCTCCTGCTGATGCTCGCCTTGATCCATGGGCTCAACGGCACGCGGATCCTGATCGACGACTATCTGGCCAACCGCCGCGGACACCGCCTCGCCATCGGCGCGTTGTATGCCATCGGTGCGGTCTTCCTGCTGATAGGGCTCTACGTCGCGCTCTTCTTCCAACCCGTTCTCCGCTAGAACATGGTGAAACGGCCCGTGGTTCAGCATCAATTTGACGTCGTGATTGTCGGAGCGGGCGGGGCCGGCCTGATGGCAGCGCTCCAAGCCTCTAAGCACTGTTCCGTGGCCGTGGTGAGCAAGCTCTATCCGACCCGTTCGCACACCGGTACCGCGCAAGGGGGCATTGGCGCGGCGCTGGGTAATCTCGAACCGGACCGGTGGGAATGGCACATGTTTGACACGGTCAAGGGCAGCGATTATCTGGCCGATCAAGATGCGGTCGAGTTCATGTGTCAGGAAGCGATCAAGGTGGTCTACGACCTGGAGCACATGGGCCTCCCCTTTAACCGAACGCCGGAGGGCAAAATCGATCAACGGCGGTTTGGCGGGCATACGAAGGACTATGGCCAGACCCCGGTTCGACGATCCTGCTACGCGGCGGATCGGACCGGTCACATGATCTTGCAGACGCTCTATCAACAGTGCATCAAACAGCAGGTGCGATTCTTCGATGAGTTCCATCTGCTGGATGTGCTCTTGCATGAGGGGCGCTGCTGCGGGATCGTGGCGTGGTGTTTGGCGACCGGCGAGCTGCATGTCTTTCACGCGAAAGGCGTTCTCTTGGCCACCGGCGGATTTGGTCGGATGTACCACGTGACGTCGAATGCGCATACGCTCACCGGTGATGGATGTGCCGCGGTTTTTCGCCGTGGTCTTCCGCTGCAAGACATGGAATTCTTTCAATTCCATCCAACGGGAATCTACAAACTTGGCATTCTCATCACCGAGGGGGCTCGGGGGGAAGGGGGGATCTTGCGCAACGACCGTGGCGAGCGCTTCATGGAACGCTACGCGCCCACCTTATTGGATTTGGCCCCCCGCGATATGGTCAGCCGGGCGATCTATTTGGAAGTCCGCGAGGGACGGGGCATCCACGGCAAGGATTACGTCCATCTCGATTTGACCCACCTGGATCGCGAGGTGATCGAGAAGAAGCTGCCCGACATCACGGATTTTGTGCACACCTACCTCG
Source organism: uncultured Planctomycetales bacterium (assembly GCA_964624155.1). Taxonomy (GTDB): domain Bacteria; phylum Omnitrophota; class Gorgyraeia; order Aquiviventales; family Aquiviventaceae; genus CAZUWM01. The sequence continues at coordinate 2,817 of CAZUWM010000086.1, read as the reverse complement.
GCATCGATCCACACCGCGATCCGATTCCGACGCAGCCGACCGCCCACTATGCGATGGGGGGCATTCCCACGACCATCGACGCGCAAGTGATCAACGATCCCGCCAATCGCGTGGTGCCCGGGCTCTACGCCGCAGGGGAATGCGCGTGCGTCTCGGTGCACGGCGCCAACCGTCTGGGAACCAATTCCTTGGTCGATATCGTCGTCTTTGGTGCGCGAGGCGGACACCATCTGGCGCAGTGGGCCGCGAGGGCTGACCATCCGATCTTGTCGAACGATCCTGAAGGTCCGTCCCAGGAGGCGCTTGGACGCTTCATGTTGAACGTGGGCGGCGAGTCAGTGGCGCGGATTCGAGAGGCCCTGCAGCAGGTGATGATGCATCACGTGTCGGTCTTTCGTACGGAGCAAGGACTCAAAGACGCCCTCGCGACACTGACGCAGTTACGAGCGCGTTACCAGCGGGTGGAGATTCACGACAAAGGCCTGCGGTTCAATACGGAGTTGGAAGAAACCTTGGAGTTGGGGTGCGTGTTGGATCTGGCGTGGGCGACGGCCGTGGCGGCCCTGGCCCGGCAGGAATCCCGCGGCGCGCACTGCCGTGAGGATTTTCCGACACGCGACGACGCGAACTGGTTGAAGCATTCCCTCGCCTACCTTGAGGGCGATCACATTCGCCTCGACTACAAACCCGTCACGATCACCCGGTTTCCCCCCAAACCCCGCGTGTATTAACTTAATTTGCCGTCGGAGCGCAGCACCTCAACCATCGCCTCGACGGCCTTGGGGTGGAATTGCGTTCCGGTGCACCGGCGGAGTTCCTCCACCGCTTCCGCAAACGTCATGGGGGTGGGGCGATACGGACGGTGCGCCGTCATCCCATCAAACGCATCCGCAACCGTCACGATCGCCACGGCCATCGGGATGTCTACTCCTGGGAGGCGGTCCGGATAGCCCCCGCCGTCCTGCCGCTCATGGTGGTGTCGGACGATCTGTAGGGCAAGTTGCGGAGGTTTGAGGGGAACGAGGATTTTGTATCCGAGATCCGGGTGGCGTTTGATATGCTCGAATTCTTCCGCGGTCAGTTTCGCGGGTTTCAGGAGAATCTCTTCCTTAACCCCGATTTTTCCGATGTCGTGGAGGCGGCCGAACTGTCCGACGAGCTCGATCTCCTCAGCCGTAAGGCCCATGTGGCGGGCGAGGCGCTCAGCGTAGAACGTGACGCGTTCCGAGTGACCGCGGGTATGCACATCTTTGGCCTCGAGCGCGGCCGCGAGCGACTGCAACGTGGCGAACACGTGATCCTTGAGACGCTGGAGGGAGTCGGCCAGTTGTTGCGTCATCCGGTTGAACGAGGCGGCCAGGAGGCCGACTTCATCTTGAGAGGTGATCGGGACGCGGTACTGCAGGTCCCCTTCGCCGATGCGCTGGGTCCCCTGCACGAGCAGGCGAATCGGCCGTGAGAACCACTGGGCCAATCGCGCCCCGAAGATGACGGCCATGCACAGGCCGATGAGGATGATGGCGATCCGCCACCGTCGAAGCGCCGCTTGGGTTTCCATGACCTGCTCGCCCGACATGTCAATCCCGAGGACCCCGACCGCTCTTCCATCGGACGCCTTGATCGGCGCGTAGCCTGAGAGCAGCGTCCCCCACTCATCCACGGTGATCTCCGGATCGGCGCTGGGACCGCGCAGTCCCTCCATCATCGCCGGGTAGCGAGATGCACGGTACTGCTCACCCGGAAATGAGGTCCGTCGTTCTTCCGCGTCCAACACATAGGGCCACACGCCGGGCGTGTCAGAAGGGGCGAGGGTATAGACATAGCGGATCGTTGGATGGGCGTCGCGGATCGCCCGCAGCTGCTGAACCAGGGACCGATAGGACGGGAGCGCGACACTGGTTGGCTCCAGCGGAATCTGCGCGTGCAGGTCCCCATCGATATGGAGGGCGGCGGTGGTGGCGATCGCCATGAGGGTCTGGCGCAGTTGCTGGAACTGCGCCTCCAGGGCGGCGCGAAAGGCGATGAAGTTCGTTACCGCCACCAGCAAGGAGGCGAAGATGATCCACAACACGAGCAGTTTGGTGCGAAGGCTGCGGAGCATGGTGGATTGACCTTCGGACAAATCCTCCCTATCATACACACAGGTCTGATGCGCGTCCACGTCAAGATCAAACGCTTTAATGCCGAGCGCGAGGCGTCGGCTCGGTGGCAGGACTATACCGTCGAGATCGAGCCGACGGATCGCGTGCTCGATGCCTTGCATGCGGTCAAGTGGTACCACGACGGCAGCCTGGCGTTTCGCCGCTCCTGCGCGCATGGCATCTGCGGGTCGGATGCGATGATGATCAACGGCAAGAATCGCTTGGCGTGCAAGGTGCTCATCAAGGATCTCGCGCAGCCCATCGTCGTTGAACCGATGCGCGGATTCCCGGTGGTCAAAGATCTGATTGTTGACATGGAAGGATTTTTCCAGAAATACCGCAGCGTGACACCGTACCTCGTCGCTCAAGAGCCAGCCCCAGCGAAGGAACGCCTCCAAAGCCCGCAGGAACGGGAGCGGTTTGACGACACGACGAAATGCATCCTCTGCGGCGCGTGCACCACGTCCTGTCCGTCCTTCTGGGCGAACCGCGAGTATGTGGGGCCGGCTGCGATCGTGCAAGCCCATCGATTCCTGTTTGACAGCCGAGACCGGGCGGGCGACGAACGGCTGGCGGTGCTTAACCAACGCAGTGGTGTGTGGCGCTGCCGCACGATCTTCAACTGCACGGACGCCTGCCCGCGAGGCATCAACGTCACGAAGGCCATCGGCGAAGT
>CAZUWM010000085.1:0-4660 GCA_964624155.1 uncultured Planctomycetales bacterium | reverse complement strand
GTTTGGATCGGGTCTGGGGTTCCATCAAAAACTTCTTCCGCATCGGCAGTAAAGTTTACGATGTGGGTAGTGGTGAATTGAAAGTCGGTCGCGCAGCGTGGGAGTTTAAAGCTAGCGAAACAGTTCTTAAAGGAGCCATCAACAAAGCTGACGATGCTGCGGAATACACGCTCATCAGGGTCGTTCCGAAGGGGGTACGTGAAGGCGCTGTGGATCCGCTTTTGATGACAGGAGTGGCGGGCCGATTTAATTCGAATGGAACAAAGGCCCTCTACACAGTGTTTAAAGATCCAAACAAAGATGCCAACTTACTGAAACAGATTGCCATCGAAGAAGCGACGAAAACAAAAGGCCTAGGCTATGCTTACGACGTGGTGGAAATCAGGGTCAAAGGCAGCAAGTGGCTTCAGCTCGATTCGCTGCCCCAAGACACCATCTCGAAGAATTTGGGAGATACCGTCGCAATTCAAAGGGAGGTAAGCGCAATCAAAGCTCCGTCGAATGTTGCGTTGGAACAGGGGCATACCGACATCTTCAACTACAACTTATTCAATTCAGACGATATAATCGATTGGAAGTGGATCGGAGATGGAGTGAAATGAGCAGCCCATACAAATTTTTCCGTGCGGTGTGTGACAGGCAGAAGGTTTCGCGCGTTTGCGCAGATTGCGGATCCAACTTCGAGGTTGTTACGACGACTGCCGTAGAAGGACGTGTAGCATGCCTCGAGTGTGATCGCTGCCTCTCCCTCTATTGGTATGATCCAGAAATAGATCCTACCTGGCTTGCTTCGCTGAAGCAGGATGCTCCAACTCAAGAAATCGAGAAAAGGGTTGAGGAATTGGTTCCTTCCTGCCAAAAGTGTGGAGGGCGACTGATCCACATCGATTGGTATACAAACGGTGCTCCCAGCCGATGTCCGACCTGTAAGAAGCCTCAAGCGCCTCAAAAGAAATGGTCTGCCTTGAAAGAGATTCGGAACGTTCAGGAAGAAGTTGACTGGCTGAAGCATGCAAACGCTCTCCAATAAACGCCACATTTCTCCGATCCTCCTGGGCATCTTTATCGCTTTCCTCACCGGTTTCATCTCTGTCAAAATTCTCCAGCCGTGGATTGGGACCCTTGAGCGCGGCAGCTCCTTCTGGCGCTTCGGCTGGCTCTTCGTGGACTTCGTCCGACTGATCGGCATCGTTGGGTACGGTCTGATAATCTATGGTGTCGCAAGAGGCTTAGTCCGCCTCTTTCGGCGTCCCGCATAATCGCCTGAATGGAGGGGTATGCTTCGATTCTTTAAGAGCTTGTTCAACCGCCAGTCGTTCAGCGTCGGTTGGTCGGTGGGCTGGCGCGCTTGGCTGGCTGGAGCGGCACTGCAGATTGCGTGCGCCGTGCCCGTCGCTCTCTGGTATGCATTCCAGCGCCCTTCTGAAACCGACCCGGCAGCACTTAGACAGAAATTCGACACGCTGCTGGAGCTCACCAGCCCGCTCGCCCTGGTAGCGCTCATCCTGGTCCTGAATTGGATCGGGAAGTCCGTCCTGCGAAAAAGGGATCTCCCGGTTCCGGCTCGTTTTATCGGATGGGCCATTTTCTGGCGAGTGCTGATTCTTTCACTCGGCCTGGGGCTTACCGACTGGATGCTGATACTCCTACCGGTCGTTTTCTGGATCCGTATCCCCGGTGCGGATACGGTGGCCCTTTTGGTCGCGCTCATTGCGCTGTTCACAATCACGTTGTGCTCCCACGGCTGGGCAACGCTCCGCACCTCCCGCCTGCCCATCATGGATCGGTCTTTATAAACCGTGGCCGGATTCCATAAGGCCGTCGACGTCCTTAGCAGCCGAAGACTTGCGCACCTTCCTGCCCTCCTGTCGCTGACCACTGTACTGTTGGCCGTCAGCGGCTGCGCCCCCGGATTCTTCACGCTCAGATACGATTTCCCTCCGACCGTGCAGACGGTCGGCCTCTTGGTTGTGGAGGGCCACTCCTCAGAAATGGTTTTTGGAACAAAGCGGCTGTTCGGGCCCCTGATCGAGGCGAATATCCGCTACGTGTCTACCGACGACTCGGCAGGGGGATATTTCAACCGCGTTATTCATATCACCAAAATTCATCCGGGCAAACCGATTGGCAAAGTGCCGTCGGACTACTATGCGGACGCCGACATCGTAGGACCTGTCATCCAGGCGTTCAAAGCTCTGCTTCAAGACAAGGGCAAGCAGGTTGTGCTTTTCAACGACCGAATCACTCAGGCCGATCTCCAAGGCCGCAAAGTCTCCGAGGTGGTGAAAACGCTTGGCCGGCAGGCCAGATGCGACCAGATCTGGGTGGTGCATGGGTACCCAGGGAATACCGTCTCCTTTACAACGCACTCAGGAGGCCTCGGAGTCTACGTGCCGATGGAGTCGACAACTACCACAGGGCCTGGGATCAACTACGTTATGGCAGCAGGGATCTTTGACCCTACCTCGGGAAAGATGCTGCTCAAGTTCAACCACGGCGGCACGGGGGTGATGAACAACTCTGCGCTCGCGCCGGACGAATTCGTAGATTTCTTCGCCGAAAGCTTCAAGAATTCCTTCGAGAGGGTCGTATTTCAGTGATGAGGGTCGTATTTCAGTGATAAGGAAAGGCCTGCTGGCAATTTGTTCGGCAGCTTTGGCGTTGGCAGGTTGCGGACCGGTTATCACCGCCTACACGAAACCCCCGTACGTCAAACGAGTCGGGCTGGTCGTCACGGAAGGACAGCCCTTCTCCTATTTCGACGCCCTCCCCAACACGAACCCGCCCTATTACCGCGCCGAAAAACCTCCGCGGACAACATGGAACGGCGCTTTCCTCATCACCCGCCCGGTCTCCGATCCTCTCCCTGGCTGGCGATACCATTGGCTTGACGCTGGAAACAGCTTCTACAACGAGTTCGCGGAAGCTGCCAAACAACGCATGGCCGACACAGGCACCACCGCTGTGGTGCTGACCCCTGATATTTTCGAAGGAGATTTCGAAGGGAAACCCCTAAGGCGCCTGGTATCCGATCACCCTGAAGCCCGCCACTTGGATGGGGTCTGGGTTTTCCACTACAGCATCAAGCGGGGTGCATCAATTCCCCTCAACCGCGGCGCCCTGCGCACCGGGCAAACCTATACGACTACCGTCTACCAAGGGCTGACGCCCGAATTGTACTGCATCTTCCTCGATCTTAAGAATCCGTCTCGCTCTGTGGCAGTAGCGCCTAAGATCCGACCCGTCAGAAAGCTCGATCAAGAAACAGACGAAGCTTTACAAAAAAGAGCTTTCGAGACCCTGGCCCAACTGGTTGACGAATCCCTGGGAGCGAAACCGGCAGTTTGGACGGCGGCAAACATACCGACGGCTTGGAAACACCTGCCCTTGTCTTCTCCTAAGCTTTACATCTCCGATGTGAAAGAGCTCCAAAAAGAAATCCCCGCAGACGTCGCCAAAGAAAAGGTCTTGTCCATATCCAAAAACCTGGGCTGGACCATCACTAAGATTGCGACCCACACCAGCGGAACCCCGGAAAAGCTCTTTTTCTCCCGAGCTGGAACAAAACGGGAAGACTCCGTAGAAACCGCGGTCATTCTTCACAAGAACGACGATTTAACAGCCGTCTACAAGTTGGAACTGGGCCGGACGAAAGAAGACATCCGAGATTTTCCTGACCTCCAGCGCTTTGAGACGGAATTTTTCAGCGCCATCGAGAGATCTTTGTCTTCTGCGGATAGCTCAACCTTGCAGTAAACCAGATAGGCCAACCCGCCCGCATGGTAGAATTCCCCTGTTCATTTTCAGTGAACCCCGGATTGACCAAAAATGGCCAGGACAAACACTCAAACGCAGTTGGTCTACCAGCATTTGGAGCGGATGCCGCGCAAAGCGCTGGAAAAGTACCAGCACCTGATCGGCCGGTACGTCAAGCGCCGGCGCGGGATCTACGCCCTTTACCGAGGGGAGCGGCTGTACTACGTAGGCTTGGCCTCCAACCTGAACGTCCGCCTCAAACACCACCTCCGGGACCGGCACGCGGACACCTGGGACCGGTTCAGCGTATACCTGACCACGAGCGCAGCCAAGTACCTTCGGGAGCTGGAGTCGCTCGTGCTGCGCGTCGCCAGCCCTGGGGGGAATCGCCAGAAGGGCCGCTTCGCGCGGTCGGAGGATCTGCGGCGGCAGTTCCGGCGGGATGTCGCCGCGTACCAGCAGATGGAACGCAGCACCCTTCTGGGAGATGGCAACGAGCCGGAGGATGAGTACAAGCCAGCGCCGTCCGCCGCGGGACGGAAGGCCGTCCTAGCCCGGTACGTCAAGAAGCGCATGAAACTCCGGCTTGAGAACCGGGGCAAGACGTACTGGGCCCTGGTCCGCAAGGATGGCCGGATCAAGGTGGGCAAGAAGCTCTTCACCTCCCCCTCCCTCGCAGGGAAGGCTGTGCTCGGCCGCGCAGTCAGCGGCTGGACGGAGTGGTCTTACGAACGCGCACCCGGCGACTGGGTGCTTCTGGACGAGCTGCGCCACTAGGCGCGGGGTAGATCCACCTCTCCTGAACGATTCCCCGAAACGGATTCTTGCTCGCCGATAACGTGGATTTGCCCCATCCAGGCGAAAGCGTGGAAGCGGCAGCCGTCGCAGGCGAACTCCACCGGCT
>CAZUWM010000084.1:0-4661 GCA_964624155.1 uncultured Planctomycetales bacterium | reverse complement strand
CTGACCTGCGAGGCCAAGCGAGGGACCTGCGCGAAATGCTACGGGCGCAACCTGGCGACGGGCCGGTTGGTGGAACTCGGCGAGGCGGTCGGCATCATCGCCGCCCAGTCGATCGGTGAACCGGGAACCCAGCTGACCATGCGGACCTTCCACATTGGAGGGACCGCCCACCGCGTGATCGAGCAGTCGCACATCAAATCCAAGCATAAGGGGATCGTGAAATTCCACAACCTCAAGACCGTCAAGACCAAGCCGGAAGAGCTGCTTGTCCTGAACCGCAATGGAGAGCTCTTTGTGGTCGATGAGGAGGAGCGGGAGCTGGAGCGTCATCGCATCCAGCAAGGGGCCGTCGTGACGAAGGAAGACGGGCACACGGTGACGAAGGACGAAATCTTCGTCCGGTGGGATCCTTACACGACGCCGATCCTGACCGAATTCTCAGGGGTGGCGCGGTTCGAAGACGTCAAAGCCGGCATGACGATGCGCGAGGAACTCGATGAGGCCACAGGACTCAAGAACCGGATCATCGTCGAGCATAAAGGGGATTACCACCCACAAGTCGTCATCGAGACCGAGAAGAGTGAGCTGTTGGCGGTCTACGGGCTGCCCATCGGGGCGCACATTACCGTCAAGGAAGGACAGAGCGTGCGGACCGGTGACGTGATTGCCAAGACCGCACGGAAGATCAGCCAGACCAAAGACATCACGGGCGGGTTGCCGCGCGTCGCCGAACTCTTCGAAGCCCGGCGGCCGAAAGATCCAGCGATCATTGCGGAAATCAGCGGCACGGTCGATTTTGGGACGGCGAAAAAGGGCCAGCGGCGCATCATCATCAAGAGCGCCTCCGGGATGACGAAGGAATACCTCATTCCCCACGGGAAACACCTCAACGTGTACAAAGGCGACTATGTGCAAAGCGGCCAGCCGCTCACCGATGGGCCGATCGTTCCACAAGACATCCTGCGGGTGTGTGGAGAGCGCGCCCTCCAGGAATATCTGCTGAACGAAATTCAGGAAGTCTATCGTTCCCAGGGGGTCAAGATCAATGACAAGCACATCGAGGTGATTGTCCGACAAATGTTGCGCAAGGTGCGTATCGACGAATCCGGAGACACCGAGTTCCTCCTCGGGATGCAGATCGATAAGTGGCGCTTTGCCGAAGAGAACGAGCGCGTGAAGAAGGGGGGCAAGAAACCCGCCTCCGCGACCCCCGTGTTGTTGGGGATCACCAAAGCCAGTCTCTCCACGGAGAGTTTCATCGCGGCGGCCAGCTTCCAAGAGACGACCCGTGTCTTGACTGAAGCCGCGGCGAGCGGACGTCGTGATGCTCTGGTCGGATTGAAAGAGAACGTGATCATGGGGCATCTCGTCCCCGCGGGGACGGGATTTTCCGCGCACCGGTTCGTGGAGCCGATGAAAGCCGTCTTGGAACCGTTGGTGGAAGCCGCCTCGCAGACCAACGGCGAAGAGCCTTCCTCGGAAGCGGAAGAGAATGAAGCAGCAAGCTGATTGCAGAATTTTCGATTGCAGGCGATGCCGACGTTAAACCAATTGATCCGCAAAGGACGGCACCTGCGCCGGAAGAAGAGTAAATCGCCTGCGTTGAAGGGCTGTCCCCAGCGTCGCGGCGTGTGTGTACAGGTGCGGACGATGACGCCGAAGAAGCCAAACTCCGCGCTGCGAAAAATCGCGCGCGTGAGGTTGACGACCGCCATCGAGGTGACCGCCTACATCCCTGGTGAAGGGCACAATCTCCAGGAACACTCGATCGTGCTCGTGCGTGGAGGACGCGTCAAGGACCTGCCGGGGGTACGGTATCACATCGTCCGAGGAACCCTCGATACGTCAGGGGTGAATCAACGTCGCAAATCGCGGTCCAAATACGGGGCCAAGGCGCCGCATCCTGGCGCCCAACCCGTCCCTGCGGCAAAAACTGCGGCAGCAAAGGCGACATGATCCCATGAGACGGCGGAGAAATGAACGGCGCGAGGCGCCACCCGATCCTCGGTATAACAATCGGCTCATCCAGAAACTGATCAACATGATCATGGAGGACGGCAAGAAGACGATCGCCGAACGGATCGTCTATGGAGCGTTCGATCAGCTTCGGCAGGCCACGGCGACCAACGACGTCCTCACGGTCTTCCATAAAGCGGTGGAGAACGTTCGACCCCATGTCGAGCTCAAAGGCCGGCGGGTCGGTGGAGCGACGTACCAAATTCCGCTCGAAGTCCGTCATGATCGAAGCCTGTCGCTGGCGCTGCGCTGGATCCGCAATGCCGCGCGGTCGCGTAAGGGCAGTCCGATGGACAAGCGCTTGGGGGATGAGCTGGTTGCCGCGTACAAAGGTGAAGGCACCGCCGTCAGGAAGCGTGAAGAAACCCACAAAATGGCCGAAGCCAATCGTGCATTCGCCCACTATCGATGGTAAACGAAGCGATTGCGGTGATTTCGCAAACATCACCGTAATCATGGGTACCATGGCAACAGACAACCAGCAACTCAGCAAAGACTCGATTGAACGGCTGACCTACACCCGCAACTTCGGGATCGTCGCGCACATCGATGCGGGCAAGACGACGACGTCCGAGCGCATCCTGTTCTATACCGGTCGGATTCACAAGATCGGCGACATCGATGAGGGAACGACCCAGTTGGACTGGATGGCGCAGGAGCGGGAGCGGGGCATCACGATTACCTCGGCCGCGACGACCTGTTTCTGGCAGAAGCATCGCTTCAACCTGATTGACACGCCGGGGCACGTGGACTTTACGGCCGAGGTCGAACGCAGCCTGAAGGTGCTCGACGGCTGCGTGGTCGTGTTCTGCGGGGTGGGAGGGGTGGAACCGCAGTCTGAGACGGTGTGGCGGCAAGCGGATAAATACGGCGTGCCACGGATGGCCTACATCAACAAACTGGATCGGGCCGGCGCGGACTTCTTCGCCGTCTTGAAAGAAATCCGCGAGCGGCTGGGCGCCAAGGCCGTTCCCTTGCAGGTTCCCTGGGGGAAGGAAGACGGCTTTGTCGGCGTGATCGATCTGGTGACCATGAAGAGCCTCAAATTTGATTCGGCCAACCCGTCGAATCCCCCGGAGCTCGGCGAGATCCCTGCCGAGCTGAAGGACGAGGCGGCCAAAGCCCGCCACGAGATGCTCGAAGGGGTTTCAGAATTCGACGACGTCTTGATGGAGCACTACATTCACGATCACGTTCCGAGCGAAGAGGAATTGCGCAAAGGGATTCGCAACGCGACCATCACACATGGGTTGGTGCCGGTGCTGTGCGGGGCGTCGTTCCGCAACATCGGGGTTCAGCCGCTGCTTGATGCCATTTGTGATTATCTGCCTTCTCCGTTGGATGTCGCGGTGCCCCAAGCCCATCATCCAGCGACCAGTGAAGCCGTCCCCGTGACTCCTGATGAGGAGGGGCCGTTTGCGGCGCTCGCCTTCAAGATCGCGACAGATCCGTATGTCGGCAAGCTCTACTTCCTGCGCGTCTACTCGGGAACCTTAAAGTCCGGCGAGACCGTCTACAATGCGACGAAGCGACGCCGGGAGCGCATCAGCAAACTCATGCGGATGCACGCCAACAAGCAGGAGATCATCGAGGACATCAAGGCGGGGGATATCGCCGCGGGCGTCGGGCTGAAGGACACGACGACCGGCGATACGCTCTGCCGAGACGATGGGCAGCTGCTGTTTGAGCGGATCCAGTTTCCTGAGCCGGTGATTGCCATGTTCATCGAGCCCAAGAGCAAAGCGGATCAGGATAAGCTGGGCAACGCCTTGGGGAGGCTCCAAGATGAAGATCCCACCTTCCGGGTGCGGTATAATCCCGAAACCGGTCAAACCCTGATCGAAGGAATGGGTGAGCTCCACCTGGAGATTCTGGTGGACCGGATGAGACGAGAGTTTAACGTCGAGACCATGACCGGAAAACCCCAAGTGGCTTACAAGGAAACGATGACCCAAGTGGTCGACGAGGTCGAGAGCAAACATATCAAACAGACGGGTGGGCGCGGGCAATACGGCCATGTCGTGATGCGCATGGAGCCGGCTCCCTCGAAGAGCGGCGTGACCTTTGTGAACAAAGTCACCGGCGGTCGGATTCCGAAGGAATTCATTCCGGCGGTCGAAGACGGAGTCATGGAAGCGGTCAAGACCGGGCCGTTGGCCGGCTATCCGGTTGTCGATGTGACGGTGACGCTGCTTGACGGATCCTACCACGACGTCGACTCGTCGGAAATCGCCTTCAAGATCGCGGCCATCGCAGGCTTCAAGCAGGGGGTGCTCAAAGGTCGGCCGGTCCTCCTCGAACCGATCATGCTGGTGGAAGTGGTGATGCCGGAAGCATTCATGGGCGACATCATCGGCGACTTGCAATCCCGTCGAGGCAAGGTGGAGGCCATTACCCAACGGGGTTCCAGCCGCGTGATTCGTGGCCACGTGCCCCTGGCGGAGATGTTCGGGTACGCCACCACCATCCGTTCGCTCTCCCAAGGGCGCGCGGCCTACACGATGGAACCGGCGCGATATGAACAGGTCCCGAAGAACATCGCGGAGACGATCATTGGAGGAGGCAAGCACGGATGAGCAAACCCAAGTTCGAACGCACCAAGCCCCACGTCAACATCGGCACCATCGGCCACGTCGACCACGGCA
>CAZUWM010000083.1:0-4809 GCA_964624155.1 uncultured Planctomycetales bacterium | reverse complement strand
TGGGTTGAGGCGGGTGCCACCTGGTTGCACGTGGTGGATCTCAACGGTGCCTTCGACGGCCTCTACACCAATCTGGATGTCGCACGAAAGATCATTGCGGCGTGCGTGGTACCCACCCGTAGGGCGGTTCAGGTTGAGCTCAGCGGTGGCATTCGTACGAAGGAAGCACTCGCGCGAGCGTTCGATGCCGGCGCATCCCGTGTCGTGCTCGGCACCAAGGCGTGCGAAGACCCCCAATTCGTGCAGGAGGCGTCGGACCGCTACGGCCACAAGATCGCCGTGGCCATTGATGCCAGAGCCGGACAGGTCGTCTCCCGCGGATGGGTGGCCGCGACGACCGTGACCCCTCGTCAGTTGGCTCGCAGTGTCGCCATGCTGGGGATTGAGACGATGGTGTGCACGGACGTCAGCCGCGATGGGATGCTGCAGGGGCCGAACCTTGACCTGATTCAAGAGGTTCTTGAGGTGGGGCCGATCCGCGTCATTGCCTCAGGAGGCATCTCCAGTCTTGAGGATCTCGAGAGGCTGAAAACGCTTGAATCGCGCGGCGTCATCGGCGCCATCGTGGGCAAAGCGCTCTACGAAGGCGCCATTGATTTGAAGCAAGCCATTCAACGATGTTAGCCAAGCGGATCATCCCGTGTTTGGATGTGGACAAAGGGCGCGTGGTCAAAGGGGTGAAGTTCGTCAACCTGCGCGATGCGGGCGATCCCGTCGAGGCCGCCCGCGCCTATAACGATGCTGGCGCGGATGAGCTGGTCTTCTTGGACATCACAGCCAGTCATGAGCAGCGTCGGATCATGCTTGAGGTTGTCGAGCGCACGGCGGTGGTCGCATTTATGCCGGTAACGGTGGGCGGGGGGATTCGAACCATCGAGGATATCCGAGCCTTGTTGAAGGCGGGCGCGGATAAAGTGTCACTGAATACAGCCGCTGTTGAGCATCCGGAGCTCATCACGGAAGGAGCCCGTCGATTCGGCAGTCAATGTATCGTCGTCGCCATTGATGCCAAGAAACAACAGAAGGCAGAAGGCAGAAGGCAGAAGGCAGAAACGACGTGGGAGGCGTACAGCCACGGCGGCCGCACGCCGACCGGAAAAGACGCGGTAGGGTGGGCGCGGGAAGCCGAGCGATTGGGAGCAGGGGAAATCTTGCTAACCAGCATGGATCGGGATGGGACGAAGGCGGGCTATGACGTTGAGCTCACGCAAGCCGTGGCGCGGGCGGTTGGCATTCCGGTCATTGCATCCGGTGGAGCCGGTGCCCCGGCCCACTTCGCCGAGGTGTTGACGGTTGGTCAGGCCGATGCGGCCCTCGCCGCCTCGCTCTTTCACTTCGGAGAGCTCTCGGTCGCTGAGGTGAAACGGGATCTCGCATCCCGAGGAGTTTGTGTACGACTATGACCAATCTCGAATCCGTCTTGCAGTTTAATGAACAAGGTCTCATCCCCACGGTGATTCAGGATGCCAAGTCGAAGAAGGTCCTGACGCTGTGCTATCTGAATCGGGAAGCCCTCAAGAAAAGCCTACAGGAAGGGAAGGTCTATGTGTTTCGCCGTTCCCAAAACCGCCTGATGCTCAAAGGCGAGACCTCGGGGCACATCCAACGCATCACGCAGGTGCATGTGGATTGTGAAGGGAAATCGCTGCTCTTTGTGGTGCAGCAACACATCGCCGGCTGCCACCAAGGCTATCTGAGTTGCTACTTTCGTCGGTTGAGCCGTTCCGGTCGATTGGACATCACTGAACGACGAATCTTTGACCCGTTGAAGGTCTACAAGAAGCGATGAAGATCCGGCCCTCGTTGGCGGAATTCAAACGGCTGGCGAAACGCGCCACGGTCGTGCCGGTGTGGGGCGAGCTCCTCGAGGACCTCGATACGCCGGTGAGCGCGTTCCTCAAGCTCGACGACGGTCGGCATAGTTTTCTCTTGGAATCCGTCGAGGGGGAAGAGAAGGTCGCCCGGTTCTCGTTTCTGGGAAGCCGTCCACGTCTCTTGTTCACCAGTCAGGGCCGCGAGATCTCGATCGTGGAGCGCACCGGGACCAAGCGGGCAGTCCTCACACAGTACCGCACCGACACCGATCCGCTGAGGGAGATCGAACACCTCTTGCGAGGTTATTCCGTCGCCTCGATGCCCGGGCTGCCCCGTTTTTACGGGGGGCTGGTTGGGTATCTTGGCTACAACGTCGTGCAGTTCATTGAACGGCTTCCAAACCATCGGGTGGATCGGCTGCACGTCCCCGACATCATGATGATGCTGGCCGATTCCACGGTCATCGTGGACCATGCCCAACACAAGATGCTCGTGGTGGTGAACGCGTTCACCGCGGATGCGTCGCCCGAGGCGTTGTACCGCCGGTGTGTCGCGCGCATCCAGGAGGCCGCGGCTCGCTTGGCAAAACCCATCGCTCGTCGAGCCGCCTCGACGCGTCGGGGTCGACCCGCTGGGGCGGTGCGGTCGAACGTCACGAAAGCGCAGTTTGCGCGGATGGTCCGGCAGGCCAAGACGCACATCCGCGCCGGCGACATCATTCAAACGGTGCTCTCGCAGCGGTTCGAGCGGCCGCTTCGTTGCGATCCGTTCGACGTGTATCGAGCGCTGCGATCCCTCAATCCCTCACCCTACATGTACTTCCTTCGCTTCGGCTCGATCTGCCTGGCCGGCTCCTCGCCCGAGATGTTGGTGCGGTGCGAGGACGGGGTGATTGAAACCCGGCCGATCGCGGGGACGCGACCGCGGGGGCGAGACCAACACCATGATGAGCAGCTTGTCCGGCAGCTTGTCACCAGTCCGAAGGAACGCGCTGAGCACCTCATGCTGGTCGATCTGGGACGCAACGATCTCGGGCGGGTCGCGCAGATCGGCACGGTCACCACGCCGGAAGTCATGGTGGTCGAGAAATACTCCCACGTCATGCACCTGGTCAGCTCCGTGCGGGCGAAGTTGCGCAGAGGCCGCAACGCCTTCGACGTGCTGCGGGCCACCTTTCCCGCCGGGACGGTGACGGGCGCTCCGAAGGTGCGGGCGATGGAGATCATCGCGGAGCTCGAGCGGGATGATCGAGGGCCATATGCGGGGGCCGTGGGGTACATCGGTTTTTCCGGTAACCTCGATACGTGCATTACCATCCGCACCGTGGTGGTCAAAGACGGGACGGCGCACGTGCAGGCTGGCGCGGGCATCGTCGCCGATTCGCAGCCGGATCGGGAATACCAAGAGACGGTGAATAAGGCGAAAGGCATGCTGAAAGCCATTGAACTGGCCGAAGACGAGACATCCTCATGATTTTGATGATTGATAACTACGACTCGTTTACCTACAACCTCGTCCAATATCTCGGCGAGCTGGGGGAGGAGCTGGCCGTCTTTCGCAACGACCAGGTCACCGTCACGCAGGTCAAGCAGCTCAAGCCGACCAGCATCGTGATTTCCCCCGGCCCCGGAAGCCCCAAAGATGCGGGAATCTCGAATGAGCTCATCGCAACCTTCTCCGGCGAGATTCCCATCCTTGGAGTCTGCCTGGGGCACCAGTGCATCGGTGAGGTCTTTGGCGGCGAGGTGGTTCGGGCCAGCCGCCTGATGCATGGAAAAACCTCACCCATTCATCACGACAACGAGGGGATCTTCCGGAACTTGCCCAACCCCTTTGAGGCGACACGCTACCACTCGCTGCTCGTGCGTCGGGAGGGCTTCCCGAAAGCCCTGAGGATCACGGCGTGGACCAAGGAAGGAGAGATCATGGGTCTGCGGCACGTGCGCGATCCCGTCTACGGCGTGCAGTTTCACCCGGAGTCCATTCTCACCAAAGCCGGCAAGGATCTCCTGCGAAACTTCCTGGCCGTTGCGAAAGCCTTCCGTCGTCAGCGATGACCACCCCCACCCAATTGGCTCGTCATCCGCTCTCCCGCGAGGCGATGCGCGAGACGATGGAGCGGATCATGACGGGCGCCATGCCATCGCAAGAGACGGCCGACTTCCTCGCAACCCTCGCCCAGCGCGGCGAGACGGCTGAGGAGATCTCGGCCGCGGTCGAGACGCTGAGGCATCACGCGGTGAAACTGCCGTTCTCCCGCCCGCTTGAGCTGTGTGATACCTGCGGCACAGGCGGCGACCGCCAGGGGACGTTGAACATCTCGACGTTGGCAGCCGTGACGGCCGCGGCCTGCGGCGTGCGGGTGGCGAAGCACGGCAACCATGCCGCCTCCAGTCAGTGCGGCAGCGCCGACGTGCTGGCCGCCCTCGGCCTGAATCTGGATGCCTCGCCTGAACGCGTCGCTCAGTCGATTGAGACGCTCGGATTCGGATTTTGTTTTGCGCCGCGTTTTCATCCGGCGATGAAGGCCGTGGCGGAGGTGCGCCGGGCGCTTGGGATCCGCACAATCTTCAACCTCATTGGACCGCTCGCCAACCCCGCACCGTTGACGTTTCAACTCGTGGGGGTGTCGGAAGAGCGGCTGATGCGGCCGATGGCCGAAGCGCTGCAGGCGTTGGGGATTCGTCACGGCCTGGTGGTGCATGGCGCCGACGGCTTGGATGAGGTGACCACGACAGCCGAGACGATGCTGCTTGAAGTGCGCAAGGACACCATTCGTGAGCAGCGCCTGCGTCCCGAGGACGTGGGGATCGCGCGCGAGCAGCTTTCGGCGCTGCGCGGAGGTGATGCGCAGGCGAATGCCCAAATCGCCCGCGAGGTGCTCAGCGGCAAGCCATCGGCCGCGCGGGAAATCGTCGCCTTCAATGCCGGCTGCGCGATCTACGTCGCCGATCGCGCCCAGACGATCCCCGAAGGAATCGCCAAGGCGACGGC
>CAZUWM010000082.1:0-4828 GCA_964624155.1 uncultured Planctomycetales bacterium | reverse complement strand
TCAGGATGATGCCGCGGCCGGGGTCGGTCAGCTGGACATCGCTTTCAAACCCGGCCGCCATCGAGCTGCCCGGATAGGTGATCTTGCGGAAGTCCGAGAGCTTGATGGTCACCGGAAGCTCCCGCGTGCCCGGCCGATACTCCACCACGACAGACTCGTTCCCCAACTGCAGCTCCACGGCCTGCCGTAGCCATACCCAGGATTCGGCCGTCTGGTCCTCGAGCCGTCCAATGATATGGATGGCCTCCGAGCGGACGTCGTTGCTCCGGTTGGTGATGTGCGCTACGACCTTGGCCTTGGGATGGTAGGCGGCAATCGAGAAGGTGTAGCCCAAGGACGGGTGCGTATAGGCATGACCGATCTCGATCATCTCGAAGACGGTTCGCTGCATACGCTCATCCGTCACCACGGCCGTCAGATTGCCGGAGGATTGGATGAGGGCGATGGTGTTGGGAGGCAGGGTCGCGGTGGACTCGTGGCGATAGGTGACCTGGACCTCGATGACATGCGAACGGCCGTGGATGGCCGCGAAGTCCGGATGTCGCGCGAAGAGCAGATGGGCGTCAATCCCCTCCGGACCGCTGAGCGTAAAGGCCACCGCCGGATTGTTGGGCTGTTGTGAGCGGCTGACGGGCCCCTGCTCGCCGAGCGCGAAATCCGCAAAGTAGTCCTTGAACGTGATCGTGTAGGGGGTGCCGGCAATCGCCATGGGCTGACCGAGCCGATCCGGCACCGGCACGTCGTGGTTGTGCGAATCGTCGGGGAGCTTCACCGACACGACCCCGCGCGGATGCGTGACGGTCTTCGGCGTGCCGAGTAATTGATCGCGTTGCGCCTTCGTCTCGGGGGCAAAAAACAACAGGTGCGCCTCGCCCCAGCCTACCCCGAATCGCTCGGGGTCCTTGGCCAGGAGCCAGATCGTATCGTCCTGGGCCTGGTCGATCAGGTGGACCTGAACGGCGGGAAAGTCCTCGGTGCCTGCACCGGTGATCTCCTCGGTTAACTGCGCATCGGGGACATACCGGTCGACGGTCAGATGGAGCGTGCGTGCTCCGAACGGGACGACGAATCGCCGGTTCGGTTCGTGAACCCAGGCGCGCGTTTCGAACTCCACTGGGAACACCTGGGTCGTCTCCGAGGCATGGTGGTTGATGCTCAGGATGTTCCTGGGAAGCTGCAGCATCCGTTCGGCCTGGCCCTCTGGGATGATCAACTGGCCTTCAATGCCGAATCGCCCGCCGATGATGCCGCCCAGCAAGATCAGGATGATCCCGAGGTGGGCGAGCACGAACGGGACGTGCGACTTCTTCCACGGGTACCGCTCGAAGGCTGCCACGGCGAGATTGACGGCGAGAAAGCCGAGGATCGCCTGAAACCACCAAGCTTGATAGACCGCGCGCTGTACCGCCGCCGTCCCGAATCGCGTCTCATAGATCGTCCCCCACGCCAGCACGAAGGCAATGGCGATCAAGAGTACAACCGCGATCTGGAGGGAGCCGAGGAATCGAAGGAGTGGGGATTTCATGATGTCCATCATATCACGTCATCCGAGGACATCAATAACTCAGGTGATCGAGGCGGACCTTGCCGCGGAAAATCCCGTAGATGCTCACGGTGTAGGCGAGTACGAGCGGAAGGCCCTGCCAAGCTTGACCAACATCAATTATAGCGCGGGAAGGTCTGAACGGCCCATGAGGTATTCGTCGATGGCGCGGGCGGCGAGACGGCCCTCGCTGATCGCCCAGACGACCAGCGATTGGCCCCGTCGCGCATCCCCGGCCGCGAAGACGCCGGGTACCGAGGTCTGATAGTCCGGGGTGGTGTCGATGGCGCCGCGCGAGTTGGCGCGAATCCCCAGCGCCTCCAAGAGGGGGTGGCGATCCGGTGCGATGAATCCCATCGCCAACAGCACCAGATCCGCGTCAACCGTGAATGCCGTCTCAGGGATCTCTTTCGGGCTCGGCCTGTCGGTTCCCTCGGCTTTCGCCCACTCGACACGCACGCACTCAAGTCCTGTCACCTGTCCGTTTCTTCCGAGAAATCGCCTCGTCTGCACCGCCCACTCGCGCCGTCCGCCTTCCTCGTGGCTGCTCGAAGTCCGGAGGAGGTTCGGGTAGTCCGGCCAGAGATCGCCCGGCCGACGCGTCTCGGGAGGCTTCGGAAGGATTTCCAATTGCGTGACGCTGGCAGCGCCCTGCCGGTGGGCCGTCCCGACACAGTCAGCACCCGTGTCCCCGCCGCCCAGCACGACGACGCGCTGCCCCTTAGCATCAATCAGCCGCTCCGGCGAAATCGTCTCGCCCGCCACGCGGCGATTGGATTGCGTCAAGTAGTCCATCGCGAAGTGAATGCCGGTCAACCCTCGGCCTTCAATCGGCAGATCCCTCGGCACGCGAGACCCGACGGCCAAGCACACCGCGTCAAACCGCTTCTGCAAAGACGCCACAGGATAGTCGTCCCCCACGCTCGTGCGTGTCGCGAACTCAATCCCCTCCGCCTCCAGCAGCTTCAGCCGTCGATCCAGCACCCACTTCTCCAGCTTGAAATCCGGGATGCCGTAGCGCAGGATCCCGCCGGGCTGCGTGTCCCGTTCGAACACGACCACCCGATGCCCCGCGCCATTGAGCTGGTCGGCGCAGGAAAGCCCTGCCGGTCCGGACCCGATCACGGCGACGGATTTTCCGGTGCGTCGGCTCGGCGGCTCCGCCACCACGAGCCCGATCTGAAACGCGCGTTCGATCACTGCCAGCTCATTTTCTCGAATCGTCACCGGCTCCCAGCTGAGCTCCAGCACGCAGGCGGCCTCGCACATGGCCGGGCAGATGCGCGCCGTGATTTCCGGAAAGTTATTCGTCTCCTGCAATCGTCGATACGCGCGCTCCCACAGGCCCTCGGCGAGGGCCTGGTTCCAGTCAGGCACATGATTGCCGAGCGGGCAGGTCCAGTGGCAGAACGGCAGGAAGCAGTTGATGCACCGCGAGGCTTGCTCTCGGGACTGCGTGTCGCTGCGCAGGATCGCGACGTCGCGGAAATCGGTGAGCCGCTCGCGGACCGGACGATGGGTTGGGGCTTGACGCTTCACCTTCAAGAACGTCGCAGGGCTTTCCATGACGATGGGATGCATGATAGCGTCAGCGGACAACCGTCTCTATGACACGCGTCATGCAAAGCGAAGGCCGAGGAGGTCTACAACCCGCTGGTGCCGGTGTGGCATTCGCTGCACTTGAACTCCGTGACATCCACTCCGACGTCCACCGGATGGCGGAACGGCTGGGCGGTCAGCGTGGCCCGGGCGATCTCCTCCGGGGGGCCTTGCGCAAGGATCGTATGGCAGGCGTTGCAGTCCTTCGTGATGACCTTCCCCTCCCGACTCTGATGCAAGCCGTCGTGACACCGGAAGCAGCCTTCCGAGTGCATGTGCCCGATGTGGGTGGGGTACGCGGTCCAGTCCGCCTTCATCTCCGGGAAGATGTTGCGCGCGTAAATCTCCTGCAGCTCCACCGTCGCCCGCTGGATGGCCAGCGCCTTCTCACGGTAGACCTCCGGATAGGTCCTCTGATAAAACTCCGCCAGTCCTTTCAGCATGGCGGCGTGCGCCTCGGGCTCTGAGGCATAGCCCTGGGCTAGCAGACGGACGGCCTCGCGCTTGAGATGCGGCAGCGAACGGTCCAGCCGCCCCGTGTCAAAGGCCTGCTCCACCGCCCGATCCGGCGGACGGAAAATGTGGGACGGGCGGTTGTGGCAATCCACGCAATCCATGCGCCGGATCTCTCCGGCGGCGACCTGTTCCGGGGAGAGCGGCTGCTCCGTGGACATGTACTCGGTCACCTGTCCGTTCGGATCGACGACGCGGACCCAGGGGATCACCTCCCGCTTCTCGTCCGCCGCGATGTATTCGATCTCGTGGGCGATGTTCATGTGCCAGTGGATGCCGGCCGCAGCCCCCGTCGTCGGGTCCCCGCCCCCCACCTTGATCAGCATTTGGATCTGCCACGGGCTGTTGGTCTCATCGGCGAGATAATGGGAGAACGTTTTCTGCTGCGCGCCGAAAAACTTGGCGGGCCAGTGGCATTGCTCGCACGTCTCCTGCGCGGGACGTAGATTCTTGATGGGGGTGGCGATGGGGCGCGGGTACTTGTTGAAGGCCACCGCGTAGACCTGATAGGCCCCGGTGATCTTCGAGCGGACGAACCAGCTTGCCCCCGGCCCCACATGGCACTGCGTGCAGGCCACCCGCGCATGGGGCGAATGTTGATAGGCGGTGTATTCCGGCTTCATCACCTGATGGCAGACCAGCCCGCAGAATTTCACCGACTCGGTGAAGTGATACGCCTGGTAGCCGGTCACCGAGAGTAGGACGATCACCACCATAATGACGGTCAGTGTGGCGATGACGAGCGCCTGGTGCCGTGGTTGATTGAGGTCGATGTGCGGCAGAGGAGGAATCGGTTGGCCGGGGCGTCGCTTCCGACGACCGCGCTCCCAGAGGACGCCGAGGATCATGAGGGTGATCCCACCCGCCGCCACAAACGGCAGCACCAGGTAGATCACCACCGCGAGATACGGATGGGCGCGCCGGCTGAACATGTCGATGAACATCATCGGCAGGCCGAACGCGGTGCTGACCGAGGCGATGACGACGCCCAAGAAGCTGATGGGATTGCGCAGGAGACTCGGAGGTTTTGGTGAAGGGTCGTTCATGGCGAAGAAGAACGGGGACGCTCGATCTCTCGGATCAGGAGCAACAAGCCGACGATCAACAAGCCGACGATGAGCAGGGTGACCCACAACCCTTGACGGCGAAACTGAAACTCATGCAGAGCCTGCT
>CAZUWM010000081.1:0-4889 GCA_964624155.1 uncultured Planctomycetales bacterium | reverse complement strand
GATTTTTCAAGTCACTCAACAAGGATGAACGGCGGGGCCTCCCTCGCGGCATCCAACAGACCCAGGTCAAACCGTTGGGGCGGGTGGATCGATGCACGACCTGTCACGTCGCGATTAACAAGCCTCACTTGGCTCTCGCCGAACAACCGTTTACCGCTCATCCCGGTGAGTACCTGACCTGGCACCCGCCGGAGCAGTTCGGGTGCACGGTCTGCCACGGTGGGCAAGGATTGGCGACCGAGGTGAAAGCCGCCCACGGTGAAGTCAAACACTGGGAGCAACCCTTGTTACGAGGGCCGCTGGTCCAGGCCTCCTGCCGGAAGTGCCACGGCAACGTCGAGGAGATTGAGGCCCATGTTCCTCTGTTGGCCCACGGCATCCGTCTCTATGATCAGTTGGGATGTGCGGGCTGCCACACGGTCCACGGGTTCGGCCAAACCGTTTCGATTGACTTGTCCGATATGGGCGACAAACCCTGGCAGTTGTTGGATTTTACCTTCGTGGAAGGCGGACACCATCTGGCTCAGTGGGTCGAAGAGCATTTCAAAGAACCGAGACGGGTCACCCCCGGCTTTCGCACCACCGAACTGCCGCTGGGAGAAGAGGAAGTCTATCCCACCTTCATGCCCCATTTCGGCCTCACGGATGAACAGGCGCGGGCCTTAACGATCTATATGCTGAGTTTGACGGCCGAGTCGTTACCGGCCACCTACGTCTTGCCGGCCAAACCCACGGTCGAGGCGATCCATGCCACGGCCGTCGAACGGGGTCGTGCCGTCTTCGACAAGTACGGCTGCGCCGGGTGTCATGGGGCGGGTGGATTGGGAGGGCGAAAGAATTGGAATGCGCAACTCGGCGAGGAGGAGCCCTCGCTGGTCTATGTCAAGATGTACTACGATCGCGAGCACGTCAAGCAGCTCATTCGGGATGGCCGTCAGCCCGTGCCCCGTCGTGATCCGGCTCGGCCTCGCTCGCCGTCCTACATGCCGTCGTGGAAAGATCGGATTTCGGAAACTGAGCTTGACGATTTGGTCGAGTATCTCTTTTCCCTGTATGATGAGCAGGTACCGCAGGCCGTCCCGGCGGGTGGTTCGACCGGGGCCACGTCAACGGAGGGCTGAGACGTGACGCAGCGTGTGATTGTGGCCATGAGTGGGGGGGTGGATAGCTCAGTGGCCGCTGCCCTCCTCCAGCAACAGGGTTACGAGGTCATCGGCATGACCTTGCAGTTATGGGGCAAGGACGTGTGCGTCTCGAGCGGATCGCGGTTGTGTTGCTCAGTGCGTGACACCTTGGACGCGAAGGCGGTCGCGCGTCAATTGGGCATTCGCCATGAAACGCTCGAATTGGTTGAAACCTTCCGCGAGCGGGTCATCACCTATTTCGTTGACAGCTATGCGAATGGGCTGACGCCCAATCCCTGCATTGCGTGCAATGACCACATCAAGTTCGGAACGCTGATGGAGAAAGCGGATGCATTGGGAGCGGATGCCGTGGCGACGGGGCACTACGCGCGGGTTGACCATGATGAAACCGCCCGTCGCTTCCGACTTCGTCAATCGCAGGATGCCTCGAAAGATCAATCGTACGTCTTGTTCAATCTGCGGCAGGAGCAGTTGAGAAGGGCGCGATTTCCACTTGGCGAATTGACCAAACCGAAGGTTCGTGAACTCGCGCGTCAACTGGGATTCCCGACGGCGGATAAGCCGGACAGCCAGGATATCTGTTTCGTGAGAGACCGCAACAAAGACGGGTTTCTCCGTCGAGAACTTCACGTTGTTCATGAGACCGCAGGTCCCATCGTGGATACTCAGGGGCGCGTGCGAGGGACGCACGACGGTCTGCTTGGCTACACGATTGGCCAGCGGGAAGGGTTAGGGGTGGCGTGCGGGGTGCCCATGTACGTGGTGGCGATGGATCGGCAGCAGAACCGCCTGATTATTGGGACACAAGAAGCGTTGTTGTCGCGCGAGGCCCACGTCGAACGGGTCAATTGGGTTTCTATTGAAACCCCGGACGCTGCGCTGAGAGCCCATGTGAAAATCCGTTCCCGCCATGAGGCGGCATCTGCCACCGTGACACCGGTTGGGGCTGGCGCCGTGCGTCTTGAGTTTGACGAACCCCAGACGGCAATCACGCCTGGCCAGGCGGCTGTGTTTTACCAGGGAGATGCGGTGTTGGGGGGCGGATGGATTGCACATGAGTCTACAGTCCATAGTCCATAGTCCACAGCAACACCTCGAAGAAAAAATTTCGAGCGTCAAAAACACCCTCAAGTCATTCAAGAGGGTGGCGGTGGCGTATTCTGGAGGAGTGGATTCAACGCTGCTCGCTCACGTGGCGGGGGAGGTATTGGGCAAAACCAACGTCTTGGTGGTGACGGCCGATTCCGCCTCATTGGCTCGAACCGAGTTGGAGGAGGCACGCCGTCTTGCACAACAGTTGGATCTGCCGCATCTCGTGATCCACACGGACGAAGTGACGCGCGCCGAGTACCGGGCTAACACGCCGACACGTTGCTACATCTGTAAACGCACCTTGTTCGAAGCCCTTCAACGCCTTGCTGAGGAACGGCAGATTCCGGTCGTGCTCTATGGGGCGATCGGCGACGATCAACTCTCCGAGCGTCCCGGACAGTACGCCGCGGTCGATTGCGGGGTGCGGGCTCCTTTGCAGGAAGCCGGATTGACCAAAAGGGAGATTCGAGCCTGGGCTCGGCAGTTGGGGTTGCCGAGCTGGGATCGTCCCCAAAATGCCTGTCTGGCTTCTCGCATCCCGCACGGGTTGAGCGTGACTGAGGAAAAGCTGGCGCAGATCGAAGGCGCTGAATCGGTCTTGAAGGCGCTGGGGTTTCATCAGATTCGTGTGCGTCATCTGGGGGACCATGCCCGCATTGAAGTGGGACGCGATGAGGTCGGACGCTTTGACGACGCGACACTCCGTCAGCAGATTGTGGAACGGTACGGACGATTCGGATTCCGCTCAGTGGGGATTGCGCGTGCGGGCTACCAGCCTGGCGGCGCTGACAACGTCATCGTTGAAGAAATCAACCTCGAGGCGGTGTAGCTCAGTTGGCAGAGCAGCGGACTCATAAGCCGCGGGTCACAGGTTCGAGTCCTGTCGCCGCCACCTCATCCCTCCGTCAATCCCCTCAGATGGCCCCCATGCGGAAGCGGCTCATCATCTATGACCTGGATGGCACCCTCGTGGATACCGCGCAAGACATCGCGGATGCGACGAACTATATGCTCAAGACGTTGACGGGCGACGCTCTCCCCGCCGAGGAGATCCGAGCGTTCGTGGGCAGAGGACTCCACGATCTGGTTCGACGAGCCCTGAAGACAACCGATGAGATGTTGGTCGAGCAGGGCACACGGTTATTCGGGGAATACTATGGCCAGCATCTGCTGAATCACAGCCGACTCTATCGCTTCGCGAAGGAGACGCTACAGCACTTCCGCGACCGAGTCCAGGCGGTGATCACCAATAAACCCCATCCCTTTGTCAGGCCGCTACTGCGTGGGCTTGAGATTGAACGATATTTCGCCCACATCATCGCCACCGGTGGGGGCTATCCGAAAAAACCTGATCCGACTGCCATCCGGGAGCTGATGGGGCGCGAACGATTGCATTCGTCCCAGGCCTTGATGGTTGGCGACAGCCTCATCGACGTCGAGACCGGTCGCAACGCCGGGGTCTTCACGGTCATCCTGGCTCACGGATTCCAGGACCGTGAGGTCATGACGGCGGCGATCCCTGATGCGCTGGTGGAGGATCTGTCTGAATTTTTGGTCCTGGCTCAACGAGAGGGATGGTAAGATGAGACACCGATTGCACAGATGGGTAACACCGATTGCACCGATGTCCAATTAAATGTCCTATACATCAGGAAATCCTGTTATTGATAAAACCATTACCGACCTGGTGCGTCAGGTGGGCGATGAGTTCGACCGCCGATTGCTCGCCGAGATGATGGCGGCCGTCTACCGGCTTGGTTTGGATCATGCCTCCACCGGGGACCTGAAGATCCTCAATACGACCCTCAAAGAGCTCCGGCATGCCTTCAGGGTCTTTCGTCCGTATCGGCATGTTCGAAAAGTCGCGACGTTCGGCTCCTCCCGCGTGACTCGTCGACACCCATCCTATGCGATGGCGCGCGAGTTTGGCCAACGCATGGCCAAAGCAGGTTGGATGGTGATCACCGGGGCCGCCAGCGGGATTATGAAGGCGGGCCATGAGGGGGCGGGCCGAACGGCGAGCTTCGGGTTGAACATTCGCCTGCCGTTTGAACAGGAGGCGAACCCCGTCATCGCCAAAGATCAGAAATTGATTCATTGCAAGTACTTCTTCACCCGCAAACTGCTCTTCTTGAAAGAATCACATGCCACCGCATTGTTTCCCGGAGGGTTTGGGACCTTGGATGAAGGGTTTGAATCATTGACGCTCGTTCAAACCGGCAAATCCGATCCGCGGCCGATCGTCTTTGTTGAATCCCCCCGCGAGTCGTTTTGGGAGCCGCTCCTGCGGTTTTTCGACGAGCAGATCATCCGTCAGGGGATGGTTTCTTCGAGCGAACGCGCCATCTATACCGTGGCCCATTCGGCGAAAGAAGCCGCCGACGTCATCCTGCGTTTCTACTCGGTCTACCACTCGCTGCGCTACGTGGGAGATGAGGTGGTCTTGCGCCTCCGCCAGCGCCTGACGGCCCAGGGGGTCTCGCGACTGGGACGGGAGTTTCGGGATATCCTCTCCTCGGGCACGTTCAAACAAGGCTCGGCCCTGTCTGATGAAGCGGATGAGCCTGAGTTGCGGCATTTGCCGCGCCTCATCTTTCAGTTCAACCGCCGAGACTACGGCCGGCTCCTCGAGCTGATCAACCGCATCAACCA
>CAZUWM010000080.1:0-4996 GCA_964624155.1 uncultured Planctomycetales bacterium | reverse complement strand
GCTGGATCAACCGCCACGTCAAACCCAGCCAGATCCAGGAGTACCACATCAAGAAAATGATTATGGGCGCCCCAAAGGAGCGGGGATAGCGTGCCTACTATCAACCAAAAACGCACCGTGTCATCTGATCTAACCTTCATCACGAACGAGGCCGGTAATACCCTCCGTGATCGTTTCGGCGCCTTACTCAGCAAGGACACCCGTTATTTTGATTGCTTGGTGGGGTTTTTCTTTATCAGCGGCTTCTACAAATTGCATCCGGCACTCGAAAAAACAGAGAAAATCCGCATCTTGGTCGGCCTTCAAACCGACCGAACAGCATATGAACTAATGCAACGGGCCAAAGAACAGGGTGCGTTGCCGCTGGAATCCCATGCTTCGACAAAGGAACGGGTTTCCAAAGACGCGTTGAGCGAACTTGAAACCTCACCCGATAGTGTTGAGGTCGAGACGGGGGTTCTTAAGTTTATTGAGTGGGTGCGTTCGGGCAAGCTCGAGATCAAAGCTTACCCGGCCGAAAAACTGCACGCGAAGGTCTACATCATGACATTCGCCGAGGGGGACCGAGACGCGGGTCGCGTCATAACCGGTTCGAGCAATCTGACACAATCGGGGCTCCAAGAGAATCTCGAGTTCAACGTCGAGCTGAAAAACAGGGCTGATTACGAATTTGCTCTCAGCAAGTTTGAT
The DNA here is from genome assembly GCA_964624155.1 of uncultured Planctomycetales bacterium. GTDB lineage: Bacteria > Omnitrophota > Gorgyraeia > Aquiviventales > Aquiviventaceae > CAZUWM01. The sequence goes on along the minus strand of CAZUWM010000080.1, from coordinate 4,306 downwards.
GAACTGTGGGCTGTGGCCGTTGACGTTTCGAAACCTTATGAAGACATCGTCGTCAACCGTTCGCCCTACGCCCATTTCACGCCATACGAGCTTTATCTGAAATTCCTCTACGAGTACTTCAAGGACGAGCTAAACCGACCGGACGAACTGGAAGGCATCTACGTTCCCACGGGGTTTAAGAGGCTGAAATATCAAGAGGAGGCTGTCCTCAGTGCCCGTAGAGTGCTTGAGGAATACGGTGGTTTGTTTTTGTCAGACGTCGTTGGGCTCGGCAAGACCTATGTGGCAGCTCTGCTCGCCCGGCAACTCGACGGACGTTCCCTGGTAATTGCTCCTCCCCTTTTACTGGATAAGGACAATCGAGGGTCATGGCCCAATGTCTTTGGTGATTTCCAAGTTCCACATACCGACTTCGAGTCCATCGGAAAACTGGAGGATCTGCTCAGTCGCGACGTCTCCAAATACAAGAACGTGTTCATCGACGAGTCGCACCGCTTCCGCACCGAGACAAACCAGACCTATGAAATGCTTGCCCAGGTTTGCCGCGGCAAGCGCGTCATTCTGGTCTCTGCTACCCCTCTGAACAACACGCCTCGGGACATTCTCAGTCAGATCAAATTATTCCAGAATGGCAAGAACAGCACCATCCCTAACCTGCGCAATCTGGAAACCTTCTTTGCGCGGCTTCAGAAAAACCTCAAAGGTCTGGACCGGCAACGGGACCGCGAGCAATATTTCAAGATTGTACAGGCCAACGCAAAAGCGACCCGTGAGCGAATCCTCAAGTACCTGATGATCCGACGCACGCGAAACGAAATCATGAAATACTACGGCGATGATCTGAAGCTCCAGGGCTTTAAATTCCCGGAAGTCGCCGATCCGCAACCACTCTTCTACAAGTTCAGCAAGACCGAAAACGAAATCTTCAACGAGACTGTGCGCCTACTCACATTGGAGTTTACGTACGCCCGCTACAAACCGCTGACCTATTACGAGGGCAAGCGCGAGCAGCGCGAAGCGCAGAGCCAGCGCAACCTGGCCAAGTTCATGAAAATCCTGATGGTGAAACGCCTTGAGAGTAGCTTCCACGCGTTTCGCCTGACTCTCGACCGCTTCATCCGGTCGTATGAACACGTGATCGAGGAATTCCGCAACGGCCACGTCTACATCAGCAAGAAGCACATCAACACAATCTTCGATCTGTTGGAGACCGATGACCAAGAGGCCATCGAGCGGTTGCTTGAAGCCGATAAGGCCGAACGATTGGCTACGGAAAACTTCTCTGCGGACTTCATTCGGGATTTAGAGAGTGACCTAAAGATCCTACTCAGGATTCATGAACTTTGGAAGCAGATCAAACGCGACCCCAAGTGGGAATCATTTCGTGACACGCTGCGCGGTGAGTCCAAGCTAAAGAGAGGCAAGCATATCATTTTCACCGAGTCGAAGGAGACCGCGGAATACCTCGCACAGCGGATTGCCGATGAAGTTGAACACGACGTGCTGCTGTTCACTGGGAGTTCCAACGAGTCCGTCCGCAAGGAGGTCATCGCCAATTTCGATGCCAGGGCGTTTCAGCCCAAAGACGAATACCGAATCCTTGTCGCTACTGAGGTGCTTTCCGAAGGTGTCAACCTCCATCGCTCCAACATCGTCATCAATTACGACATCCCATGGAATCCGACCCGTCTTATCCAGCGGGTAGGACGCGTCAACCGTGTCGACACGCAGTTCGACACCATCCACACCTACAATTTCTTCCCGACCGAGGAGAGCAATGACCTCATCAAGCTCAAGGAGGCTGCCGAAGCCAAAATCCACGCCTTCATCGAAATGCTCGGTGCAGACGCCCGGCTGCTCACAGAGGGCGAGGAGATCAAGTCTCACGACCTGTTTGCCAGGTTGAACTCCAAGAAAACGATCACGGGCGAGGACGAAGAGGAGGAAAGCGAGTTGGAATTTCTTACCGAAATTCGGGAGGTGCGCGACAAGCAGCCCGAGCTCTTTGCGCGAATCAAGCGACTGCCCAAGAAAGCGCGTTCAACCAAGCTCGTCTCCGCTGAAACCAGTGCGGGCGCGAAGGAGTTCTCGTCGCTTCTCACGTATTTCCGCCAAGGTAGGCTCGACAAGTTCTTCCTGGCCCGGCCGGGCAATACCGAACCTCTCGAACTCGATTTCTTCGCCGCCACCAAAATCCTCAAGCCAGCCGATCCATTGGAGAAACGCCAAACGATCCCCCATGACTTCTACACTCTGCTCGACAAAAACAAGGGAGCGTTTGAAGCGGTGACCAGTCCGGAACTGGACGACGCAATTCCAAAGCACAAAGGTGGCGCGAACGACGCCTACATCCTCAGGCGGCTCAAAGCAAAAGAGGTCCACCGCTACCACGGTTATACTGAGGACGATGAAGCTTACATCCAACAGGTCATTCAGCTTCTGACAGACGGAGCGCTACCACGGCCCACAACCAAAAAGGTGGCAGAAGCGCTGAAGAAAGAGATCGAACCCCTCAAAGTCCTGGGCATTCTGCGGAGGGACATCCCGCCGCAGTTCTTCCAGCCGACGCGCGCTCAGGTAGCCCATCACACGCTCAGCCCCCGCGAAGTCATTCTCTCATCGTATCTGCTGGGGGCAAAATGAACCGCGATCAGGCTCGCAGTCTCATCCGTCAAACCTTCGCCCAAGCCTTCGACAGGGGCCGCTTCGTCAATTTCACCCACAACCTGCTCAACCGCATTGACGAGTCGAGGGCTTCCGCTTGGAACAGCCAATACATCAAGGATGCTTTCAAAGACCACGTCCGTCGCTACGAGCGGCTCGGCACATACACGTCGCCCGAGAAGGAGAAGCTGGACGTGCTGATCGTTCATTTGACCACGGAATCGAAATTGGAGCGCGCCCGCACCGCGATCCGAAATTTCGTCGCCGACCACCTCAAGACCCGCGACGAGAAAGATGCTGCTCTTGTTGCGTTTGTGTCGCCCGCCGAGAGACAGTGGCGCTTCTCCTACGTCAAAATGGAGTACGCCACCATTCAAAAGGATTCCGGTAAGATCGGTGTAGAAACGCGCCTGACTCCCGCCCGTCGGTTTTCCTACCTCGTCGGCGAAGGCGAGAGCTGCCACACTGCTCAGACCCGCTTCCTTGACTTGCTACGGGACACGGAGACCGACCCCGCGCTGGCCGACCTCGAGGAGGCCTTCAGCGTCGAGGCGGTCACCCGAGAGTTCTTCAAGAAGTACGCCGAGCTATTCAACGAGATCCACAAGGCGGTGGAGAAACTTGCCGAAAAAGACAAGGCCATCCGTGACGAGTTCAAGGGGAAGAACGTCAACCCCGTGGACTTCGCCAAGAAACTCATGGGCCAGATCGTGTTTCTCTACTTCCTCCAGAAGAAAGGTTGGCTGGGCGTGGCAAAGGGGCAGGACTGGGGCACCGGTCCGCGTGATTTCCTGCGGCGGCTGGCAAGCGGGGACTACGGAAAATATACCAACTTCTTCAACGACATCCTGGAACCGCTGTTCTACGACACGCTGGCCACCGACCGTGGCCATGAAGCGTGGTGTAACCGTTTCAAGTGTCGCATCCCGTTCCTCAACGGCGGCCTCTTTGAGCCGCTTGGCGACTACGCCTGGCGCAAGACCGACATCCTTCTGCCCAACCGCGTGTTCACCAATTCTGAGCCTGTCGAGGAAGGCATCACCGGCACCGGCGTACTCGACGTGTTCGACCGCTATAACTTCACCGTCAACGAAGCCGAGCCGCTCGAAAAAGAAGTGGCCATTGACCCCGAAATGCTCGGCATGGTCTTTGAAAATCTGATTGAGGAAAACCGGCGCAAAGGTCTCGGCACATACTACACCCCGCGCGAGATCGTCCACTATATGTGCCAGGAAAGCCTTATCAACTACCTCGACACTGCTGTCAACAAGGACAAAGCACTTGTGCCGCATGAGGACGTTGAGACATTTGTTCATCTCGGCGATCAGGCGGCACTCTACGAGGCGGCGCGATTGTCAGGCACTAGCAGTTACCGACCGAGGTTGCCCAAGAGCATCGAGCAGCAGGCGAAACTGATTGACGAGAAGTTGGCGGAAATCACAATTTGCGATCCCGCCGTCGGGTCTGGGGCATTCCCCGTAGGCATGATGGCCGAAATCGTCCGTGCCCGCTCCGCTCTTACGCCGTACTTCAACGACGTTCACGAACGCACCTCCTACCACTTCAAGCGTCATGCCATCCAGAACTGCCTATACGGCGTGGACGTTGACGCCGGCGCGGTAGAGATTGCCAAGCTCCGGCT
>CAZUWM010000079.1:0-5160 GCA_964624155.1 uncultured Planctomycetales bacterium | reverse complement strand
ATCGGGATGATGCCGAAGAAGATCATGACGCTGCCGTGCATGGTAAAGAGCATGTTGTAGTATTCGGGCACCATGACCCCGCCGGGCATCCCGTTCGGCGCGAGCTTCTCCATGAAGGCCAGCGGCTGGCTCGGCCAGCCGAGCTGCCAGCGCATGAGCATCGCCAGGGCGCCGCCCACCAGCAACATGAACAGGCTGGTGAACAAGAATTGAATCCCGATGATCTTGTGATCGGTCGAGAAGATGTACTTCCGCCACACGCTCATCCCTGTTCCGCGGTTGCTTCAATCAGCCAACGCTGGAAATCTTCGGACGATTCAATCGTGACATACCCCCGCATCCGATAATGGCCGAGGCCGCAGAGCTCCGCGCAGACCATCTCGACTTGGCTGGCCTTGATCGGCTGCACCCACAGCCGTCCGGTCAATCCCGGCACGGCATCGAGCTTCGCGCGAAACTGCGGCACGAAGAAGCTGTGAATCACGTCTTTGGATTTCAGGTGAATCAACACGACCTCATCGACCGGCAGATGCAGTTGGTTGATCGTCTCAAGGTCATCCTCGGTATGCAATCGTCCGTCAGGGCCGGCGTACCGCACATTCCAAGCGAATTGCTCCGCCGTGATCTCGACTTCAAGTTGATGCGGGGGAGGCTCGCCCCGGACATGGGCCCAAACCCGCTGGCTCGCAACAGCCAAGACGGTGACGATGAGGGCTGGGATCACCGTCCAGATCATCTCAGCGGTGTGGTGTCCATGCACGTAGGCGGCGCGCGGGTGAGCCGGCTGACGATAACGGATCAGAAACCACAACAGCGCCCCTTCGACGAGGAAGAAGATGATGCCGGTGATCCAGAGGATCACCCAGAACATCTGATCGATGGCGCCGCCAATCGAGGACAGGTTTTCCGGAAACCACACGTGCGCCACGTTTACTGGGCCTTGAAGTCGAACGTGAGAGATTGCGCTGCGCCATCGGCAACCGTCACATCCTGTGTTTGCTCGCCGTACTTCTCATGCCAGGCGGCCACGGTGTAGGTTCCGGCCGGCAATCCGGTAAGGTTGAAGCTGCCATCATCCCCGGTCACCGCAAAGTAGGGATGCGCCACCACGCCGATGTAGGCCGCCATCCACGGATGGACGTTGCACACGCACTTGACCATGATCTCCGGCGCGGCAAACTGTTTCGACGTCTTCATCCCCTTCGTGGGCTGGGCGAGGTTGAACGGTTTGCTCTTCGTCGCCTTGCAGTTGACGTTGTGCAAGGTGGCATCGCTGTTCATGATCTCCAACGGCTGCCCCACCTGGAGGCCGAAGACATGGGGCTCGTACATGCACCCGTGCTGATTCAAGGTCGCTGGTGACGTCGGGGCCGAAAATGATTTCCCTTCCAGGCCCTGCTGCACATAGATGAAGACGTGCTTGAGGGTGCCGTTGGTATTGACGACCACCTCCGGCTTGTTGACCGCTTCCTTATGTTGCAACGCACACTGTGGGTCGGCGTCCATCTTCACGCGCTCAGCGGCCGGCGGCGTTCCGCTGAACTTCACAGTCCCTGACACGGTGGCGCTGCCAGCCGGCTGTGCCGCGACGACACCCTCGGGAGCCTGGGCAAGTTGAACGGGTTGCGCATCCGAATTGGATTTGGCTGAAGCATCTTGGGGTTTGCCGCCTCCACACCCGATCGCCACAACCAGTCCGACCACCATCGTGACCCTTGCGCGCAGACGAGACGTCATTGCGTATCCCTCCTTAATACGACATCCACCCACATTGAGACAGCCCGCTGACCGGCGTTGCCGCCGTCCCACACGACAAATCCAACCGGCACGATGGATTGATCAGCAAGTTGCGCAGAACCCTCGACATCCGAGGGAGACAGCGGCCGCGTGATGACCACCGTCCATTCCCCGTCGAGATAGGCCGCCTGACCCGCGCGAGCAACTCCCGCCATCGTCTTGTTGAGCAGCCCATCGAAGTCGTCAACGACCGCTTCACGTACGGCCCCACCTGTTTCGCTCGCCGTCCACAGGCACAGATCAAGTGGCGGGGTGCCTCGCAGCGGCCACGTTTGGAGACTGACCACATCGCCGGCCACACCGTGAGGCAGCCACGTCACCGCCAGGGCATCGGCCCCGACTGCTATCGAGTCGGGGCGATCTTCGCTGACATCGTTCCACGTGATCCGAAGGCTGATCGCCTCATCGTTGTGCAACACCCAGAATGATAACCGCGTCACCGTCTGCGGGGCGTTGACGGCTCCCTGGCGATCCACCACGTAGCGAAGTCGCGAGTCGGCCCGAGGCGCTTCGTCCCATCGAGGATCATCCGGACTCTGAGGCAGCGGACCGTCCACGCGGTGCGAGTGCGCGATCATCGTGGACTGGATGTCCTGCTGAAGGGAGTGCACGTAGTAGGCGAGCTGCCACACCTCTTCGGGCGAAGCCGCCTCCGCATACGAGGGCATCGCGGTGCCATCAATGCCGGTCAAGATCCGCTCCACAATTTCCCGAGGACTGCTGCCACCGCGATAGCTCCATCGCTCGGTCAAATCCTTCGGGCGGATCGGCCGTTCCCAGTTATCCACGAGGGTGGCAGCGGACGGCCCATTGCCTCGGCCGCTGGCGCCATGGCATGCGGCACAGCTGAGTTTTTCGTAGACCGCTTTGCCTTGGGTGAGATCGGCTTGCTTGGATCCGGGATCAGTGCCAAGATTCGCGGATTCGGGAGGGCTGTCGGTAAAGACCGTCGAGAGACTTTTGATGTAGTTGACAAGCTGCCAACGCAGGCTCTCATCGAGGTGGTTCCAGTCTGGCATGCCGGTCCCTGGCAGGCCGTCGGTGAGGGTCTGAAAGAGATCCTCATCGGTGGGGGCAGTACCGGTCGCGGTTGAGCGGAACTTAAACACGCCTTCGGTCAAGTCGCGAGGGCGGGGATAGAGGCGCTTGGCATCATAGCCGTCGCCCTTGCCCTCGACGCCGTGGCAGCGGGCACACTGCTGCTGATAGGCCGCGCGCCCAACGGTCAGGTCGGGGTCGGGTCGCTCAGCGAACGCTGAACCCGACACGACCCCACTACTCAACAGGAGGGCGATCGCCAGGAGACGATGACTCACGGGAGACGATCCTTCTATCGATGATTGAGTGTGGCACGAATCTTCATTGTAACGGAGGAACGAGGGGTCGTCAAACACGACAGGGGCTACGACGTAACGTCGTAGCCCCTTGTCGACGGATTAGCGGGGGGCCGATTTGAACGGCCGACCTTCGGGTTATGAGCCCGACGAGCTACCTGGCTGCTCCACCCCGCAGTAATCAGGTGACATGGATTATAACGCTGAACGACGCTGATAGCAACGTTGATTAACGCCGATGATCACGTTCAGCGTGCATCCGCGTGCCGATCAGCGGGAATCAGCGATTCCTTCGGGATGACGAGTTCGTTGGGTTTGGCGACTTTGAAGGTGGAGCGGATGAGGCCTTCAACATAGACCGGATCGGACGTCAGGCGCTGCTGTTCTTCGGTGAGTGCTCGATGGAAGGCTTCGAGTTGCTGCAGGCGTCGATGCATCGTATACCGCTTCCAACTAACGTCAATAAGATCCAAGAGCAACGGTCCACAGGCGACGAGGAAAATGAGGCCTCCCCCGACGAGCCATCGACGATGGGTTCCCCTCATGTCTCACGTGGCGTTAAGGGCTGCCTTCGGCGAAGCGCCTGATCGCTTGCTCGATGCACGCAGCGGCCAGCGTGTGCCGGCGTAGACGGCGCGCTGTCCCAGCTGCTCTTCGATACGCAGCAGCTCGTTGTATTTGGCAACGCGTTCGCTGCGGGAGAGCGAGCCGGTCTTGATCTGTCCCGCGTTGGTGGCCACCGCGAGATGCGCGATCGTCACGTCCTCGGTCTCGCCGGATCGGTGCGAGATGATCGTGCCGTACTGCGCGCGCTTGGCCATTTCGATGGCTTCGAGGGTTTCAGTAAGGCTGCCGATTTGATTAACTTTGATGAGAATCGCGTTAGCCGTGCGTTCTCGAATACCTCGCTCCAGGCGCTGGACGTTCGTCACAAACAGGTCATCCCCGACGATCTGCAGCCGCTTGCCGAGCGTTTCGGTCAGCTGCTTCCACCCAGACCAGTCGTCTTCTCCTAACCCGTCTTCGATGGAGACCAGCGGATACGTCAAGGCCCAGCGTTGATACTGCGTGATCAGATCCGATGCGGCCAACGAGTCGTTGGGGCGGCTCTTGAATAATCGATACGTGCCTTCGTGGCCCCATTCGTTGGCGGCGCAGTCCAGCGCGAGCATCACGTGCTTGCCCGGCGTGTAGCCCGCTTGCTCGATCGCCTGCACGAGGAGGTGGATCGCCTCTTCGTTGTCTTTCAGATTCGGCGCAAATCCACCCTCATCGCCGACCGCGGTCGTCTGCCGCTGGCGCTTGAGAATCTGTTTGAGCGTGGCGAACACCTCCGCGCCCATGCGCAGGGCCTCGGCAAACGTCGCAGCGCCGATGGGCATGATCATGAATTCTTGGACATCGAGGGTGTTATCGGCATGAGCGCCGCCGTTGACAATGTTCATCAACGGGATCGGAAGGGTGACGGCCTTGCTGCCGCCGAGGAAGCGATACAATGGTTGCCGTCGGCTTGCGGCGGCGGCTTTCGCGCAGGCGAGGGAGACCGCGAGGATGGCATTCGCCCCGAGTCGGGATTTGTTCGGGGTGCCGTCGAGCCTCGTGAGCGTTGCATCGACCGCGCTCTGATTACACGGATCAGCCCCTTTGAGGGCGCGGGCGATGGTGGTCTTGACGTTCGCCACGGCGTTGAGAACTCCTTTGCCGCCATAGCGACGACGCTGATCGACGTCGCGCAGCTCCAACGCTTCGTGGGTGCCGGTCGAAGCGCCAGAGGGCACGGCCGCCCGCCCCATCGATCCGTCAGTCAGCACGACATCCGCTTCGACGGTGGGCTGGCCGCGAGAGTCGAGAATCTCCCTCGCCGTGATCGAGCGAATTTTCGCCGGCATGGTAGGCGGATTATATCGTAACGTCGCGTCCGACACAAGCGCGTCACCAGCGTGATCTTCATTAAGTGTTTATTAAAGTTTAAGTAACGTCCTAATTCTTCTCGTCTCATTGACAGGTTCTTCCTCGGCATGATATAGTT
>CAZUWM010000078.1:0-5667 GCA_964624155.1 uncultured Planctomycetales bacterium | reverse complement strand
GTGCGAAACGAACGACGGACTTCGCTTAGGAGGAAACCGGAGGGGCGCGGGGGGACGACGGACGAAGGACCAGCGCCACGCGAGGCGCATCCGACGGGCGCAGCGAACACACGGTCGTAAACGCCGGCGCGGTGGCGGCGACCGCCGGCGTCGCGGGAGTCGCGGCGAACCCTTCCTGGATGCGGCAGGCGCGGCAGGTGGATGCCTGATGGGAAACCGAGGAGTGTTCGTGGCTGTGGGGCGCGGCGACGGCGAAGAACAGCGCGATCGCGCTGACCCCAGCGATGAGAGTGGTAAAACGCTGGACGTTGGCTGAGTGTTTCATCGAAGTTGGCTATTGTATATCGCGCATGTTCCCTGTCAACTATAAATCTGTTTTTCTCCTACTTCCGACTTCTCACTTCCGACTTCCCACTTCTTACGAGCCATGTCATCCCGTGTGGCGCATGCCGGCGGCGATGCCGTTGATCGTCAGCGCCAGCGCGCGGTCGAGCATCCCAATCCACACGAATACTTCATTCAGATGTCCGGTGACGGTAACTATCCAAATCTGCTTCGGTGACTTCTTCCGGCGGCACCAACTTGTAATGCTTCTCAGCCGCAATACTGACTCCGCTTTCGCTCTGCTCAAACTCAAACAACGCGATGACGCCGCCCCGCATGAATTGTGCGGCGATTGGCCGGCAGATCAGGGATGGGAATTTTTGAGCACAGATTGCGAAGTCTTGTTCGATCTGCACGATACTCAACCTATCAGTGCCGCCCTTAGCTTGTATCGGAAAAACATAGTGGATTCCCTTCTTGTCAACACCGACGTAGATTTCGTCTGTCTCTACCTGGCCCATTTCAGGCGCCGTGGTCCGTAGGTGGTTCTGCAGCGAGTAGCAGGTCACTCCGGTGAAAACATCCACAAGCCGGTTGTAGCGTACCTTCGCGAGGAGCGCCTGTTCATCGTTGAATGCATATTTCGCGACGATACCTGGAGTAGAATCAGGTACCTTTGTTGTGGTCATGCTTGGATTGGGGACCAGGGGAGCATTGGGTACGAGGACGAAGCGGTACTTACTCCGGCCCGCCGGTCGAATGATCCACGCTTCGCCTTTGCCAGCCGTGACCTGGATCCTGGCCGGCAGGGCTGCACGGTATCGAAAGCTGTAGACCAGATCCCCCAGGTTCTTGGGCAGGTCAACCTTGAGTACCTTGCCGAACTTGACGATGTCCTCCCGCTCGAAGTCCACTTCCCGCATGCCAGGCTTGAACTTCGAGCGGAAAATCTTCTCAATGATCGAAACGTAGATTTTCTGTCGGCTCACGAGGCTGTCCTTTTATGATCTTTCTCGCCGGGCCAGCGGAGGAGCACGACCTCCTCGCGTAGTTGTTCTTTTGTTGCTGTTGCCAGGCGGGTCCGGAATAAATCGATGCCCGTGACTTCGTAACCTAGCGAGCAAGCGATGCTAGCGAGAAGCTGTCCGGTTCGAATCATCACCCGGAGGTATGATGCCTGGTCTCCTACGACGTAAGCGAGTTGGGCACCGGGACGCAATATGGTACGGAGGCCAGAAAGATGGCACGCCATGCCTCCAAAGTACAGCTTTGTGACCCGGGCATACTGGCGCTCAAAACCAGAGGTTTTCCCAAGCTCAATTCGTCTTTTCTCGATGGCGTCAGCAATTCGTTGGATCTCCTTATGATGAGCTACCAGCAAGTCATCCTGATCGTCCCTGTACACGCTACGGGTGTTGGATCGCACGAACTCCTTCTTCACCAAGCGCAATTCCTGCTTGTGACGGATAAACCCTAGCAGCACCGATTCAAGACGGGTGGTTCGAGTGTAATCTTTCTCATTAGGGTATGGCGGCGACGTGATCACGGCGTCTATTGAACCTGGCTCCAAGATCTTACTCAGGCACCTTGAGTCGGCTCGATGAACGATGGATCGGGCATGAGCTTTAACCCTTAATACACGAAGGTCATCAACCATTTCCCGGATGCCATTCAGCCAAGTCGCCACGACCGGAGCGTCAGATTTAGCAGGACCTACCCCTACCTCTGGTCCGAAGTGCAGGTTGCTAATTTGGAAGACAACCGCTTTGGCTAAGGCCAGTCGCGCATGTTCGCTGTATCGTTCGTCTTCATGGTCCTTCAGAGTCTCAAGTAACACCAGTGTCTTATGGAGCGGCAGCGGGCTAATTGAATCTCTCAGGAGGAGTTTTTGTACTTCATCAGGGAGCACCTTGAGGCTGGCGGCGACAACTTTTCGGCCAGTGTGAAACAACGGCAAGGGCTCCTCATCATCAACGCCAGCTGCTTCAAACTTTTCCAATGTCAGGTCGGCAATCTTGCGAGCATGTCGCATGAGGCTGTCTGGATCCACATTCCAGTTCACCTTGACTCTGCTGGCGAAACACGCCATCGGATTGGATTCGACGCCGATGCTCGTCATGCCCAGTTTCTTGCATTCGACCAACGTCGTACCAGTCCCGCAGAACGGGTCAAGAACACAGTGGTGGGAGTTAAGATTGAACCGCTCAAGGTAGTCACGCACCAAGTGCGGAGGGAAGGACAACACAAACCGATACCAATGATGGGCAGCAAGGTCTTCTGCCCTGAGTTTATTGTTCTCTGGGCTTGCCTCGTGAGTTATTCTTGGCGGAGGGATAAGTGTCTTCATAGGCAACTCTCGATGAGTCAGCCAATTATATCAAAAAGGAGGCTGTTCAGATCCTTCCGTGTCTGTCTGCACGTCTTCTGCTATCCCGTGTGGCGCATGCCGGCGGCGATGCCGTTGATCGTCAGGGCGAGGGCGCGCCTCAACGCGTCCTGGCGCGGACGAGCGGCGCCGTTGCGCCGCCGCCGCAGCAGCCGAACCTGCAAGAGACTAATCGGATCGACATACGGATTGCGTAAGCGGATCGCGTTCTGCAGGACATAGTTCTGATCCAACAGCTCCCGCTGCGTGGTGATCGACAGGACCGCCTTGCGAGTCCGGTGATATTCCGCGTCAATCATCGAGAAGATCCGCCGTCCTAACGAGGTCGGTTTGGTGAGGCTGGCATAGGAGCCAGCGATGCGCATGTCCGCCATGCTCAGACTCGTTTGGATGAAATCGACCATCACGTGAAACCAGGCGAAGTCGCGATAGAGCTGCCGCAGCAGGGTCAACCCGCCCCGATGGCGTGCGCAGAATCGTTCGACCGCCGTCCCAAACGCGAACCAACCCGGAATCAGGTGACGGCTCTGCACCCAACTAAAGACCCACGGAATCGCCCGCAGATCTTCAATCCGCCGGGACGCCGTCCGACGCGCGGGCCTTGAGCCGATGCGAAACTCGCTGATGATGTCAATGGGGGTGGCCTGCTCAAAATAGCGGACGAATTCCACGTCCTCATACGCCGCCGCTCGATAGGCGCCGTACGCCTCCTGCGAGAGCTCCTCCATCACCTGCTCCCACTCCGAGAGGCGCTTCACGGGCTTGCGTATCAGCAGGGTCGATTCCAGCACGGCCGACAAGACGAGCTCGAGATTGCGCATCGCCATCATGGGATTGGCGTACTTCGCGGCGACGACCTCGCCCTGCTCCGTGATCTTGATCCGTCCCTCCACCGTCCCGTAGGGCTGCGCCACGATCGTCTGATGCAGCGGTCCACCGCCACGACCAATCGTCCCGCCCCGCCCATGGAACAATTGCAGTTTCACCCCGTGGGCCGTGGAGACGCTGTGTAATCGTCGCTGCGCTTGATACAACTCCCAGTTCGCGGTGAAAAACCCCCCGTCCTTGTTGGAGTCCGAGTAGCCGAGCTGGATCTGCTGGAGGTTGCCTCGGGCTTTCAGGTGGTGCTGATAGACCGGATGGTTGTAGAGGACGGCCATCGTCTCGTGGGCGCGCCGCAGATCGTCGATGCCTTCAAACAAGGGGATGATGTTCACGGCGCTGTGCCAGCCCACCGACGAGCGGCGGAACACGTCCGTCTGTTGGCAGAACCAGAGAACCGTCAGCACGTCGCTGGGCTGATGGGTCATGCTGATAATGTAGCCATCGATCGCTTCCGGATCGACCTGCTCAAGATATTCGCCCATGACCTTGAACGTCCGCACCACTTCTTGCGTGTCGGTTGACACGCCTCGAAGGAGATCAAGGTAGCTGGGTTGGGTCAGCAGCGTCGTCAAGAGCTCTATCCGCTGGCTCTCGGGCATCGTGCGCGGATCGGTCCGACTTAATCCATTGAGCTTGACGATGTCGGCAAAGGCTTCGAGGTGCCGGTGGCTGTGGTCTCGGACATCTAACCGGGCGAAGCACAGCCGGAAGAGCTCCACCTGCAACACCAATTTCTCCACCGCGCTTGAGGCAATCGGATCCGCGTGGTGAAACGCCAAGCTCTGCTGAATTCGCTCAAGGTCTTGGCGGAATTCCTCCGCGCCGGCGTACCCCTCCTCGTGAGAGGTCGGATGCCGCAGCATGTGCCGTAAGCGATGGCTGACGACTGTCAGTTTTTGAGCATACGGTTGGTGAGGATACCGCGCATCCAGCGATTCCACCAACGCCGGAAAACTGCGGCGATCGCTTTGCAAGGATCGGAGAAAGGCCGGGTGCAGGCGACAGAGTTGATCGGAGTGGGTCAACTTCGTCTTGAGTTGCTCGATGGCATCGAGGTATTTCGCGAGGATCGCTTGCCGATAGCGCAGCAGCGCCCAGCGCAGCGTGTGATGGGTGACGTGGGGATTGCCGTCTTTGTCCCCGCCAATCCAACTCCCGAATCGGATCAACGGCCGCAGCGGCAGCGACGCTCCGTAAACCCGTTGCGCCTCCGCCTGGAATGCCAGCAAGGTATCCGGCAGGGCGTCGTAGAGCACGGAGGAGAGATAGTAGAGTCCGTGCTCGACTTCATCCTCCGGCGTGGGACGCTGGGAACGCAGCTCGTCGGTTTGCCAGAGGCTCATAATCTCTTCGTAGAGCGCCTGGACGATCCGTTGCTCTTCTTTCGGGGTTGGACGAACCAGCTCGCGTTGTAACAGCCGATCCCAAATCTGGCGATGCTTCGCCAGCACCGTCGGAGGCAGCGCCTGAGTGGGGTGGGCCGTCAGCACGAGGATGATCGAGAGCTGCTCGAGTTGTTTGGCGACGATCCGCGCGGGGATTTTCGCCATGGCGAACCGACGGACGAGGTCTTCAATCGAGCCGCGCGCCGGATGGAATCCCGGCAGGCTTTCATAGTAACGCTTTCGGCGAAGTCGATGGTTCTCCTCCGCGATGTTGACCAACTGGAAATAGACGGAAAACGCCCGGATGATTTTCGTGGCGGTGGCCACATCAAGACGGCCCAGCACGTTGACCAAGGCCCGCTCATCGGTTCGACGAGCCTTGCGCCGAACCCGAATAGCCAGCCTGCGGATGCGCTCTTCGGTGTTGAACAAGGCCTGGCCTTCCTGATGGATGAGGACGCGGCCCAGTAGTTCGCCGAGGAAGCGCACATCCTGGCGCAGCGGCAGCAGTTTTTGTTGTTGGGACAGCTCAGGGTTCATAACTCTCGTCACTGTTTAGTCCATAGTCCACAGACCATAGTCCATAGACAAGATGCGTTCTTTTTGTCTTTGGCTTGGACTGTGGACTATCGACTATGGACTATGGACTCGGTGAAGGTGCTCGAAGATCACCGAATAGTCGAGGTC
>CAZUWM010000077.1:0-5721 GCA_964624155.1 uncultured Planctomycetales bacterium | reverse complement strand
GCAAGTCCGGCAATCCCGGTCCAGCCTCTTTCACGGTAGCTGGCTGCGTCCCGCCCGACGTGGGCTGCGGTGGCTCAGTCATGGCGACAGGGGGGCCTTCGACCGCATCGAGAAGCCCTCCGATGGTGAAGGCGCCCCAGACTAGATGCGTCACGTCGGCTGGCGTGGGCGTCTTTGCCTCCTCCGGCGCGGGTGCCTCCTTCCTGATCACGATGATCCGTCCTGTGAACTCACGACGGCGCAATTCCCTAATCAAACCGGTGACCGTGTTCACTCCCTTCGCGGGGTTCATCACGCGGCTGTCGATGACCACGACCTCGGGTCGGTCAGCGGCCCCCAGCGCATCGAACAATGGTGTGAGACCCCGAGCGCTGCTGATCTCATGCCGCGGACTCATCAGCCCTGCGAGCACGCCAGCGGTGCGCTTGTGATCGGTCACCACCGTGACACGGCGGCGAGCCTCTGTCTTCTCTGGGACCATGGGGACGAAGATTGTCGGTGACACGGTCTTGGATGAGCGTGGATCGGAGACCGCCTGCTCCAATTGCGCTCGACTGAGGAAGACCTCGATGCGTTGGCGGATCTGTGCGTCGGTCACCGGCGGCTTGCCGGACTCCACCGCTTCATCGAAGGCCATGTAGAAGCCGGCCTCGTTCGCCGCCTCATCGCGCCACGACTTCCACGGAAGGGCCGCCTCCGATTGGGCCAGCGTCCGCAGGCGATCCTCCGCCCGCTCAAGCATGATGAACGCCCTCCACAGCGGCAGCAGATCATCCTGCGTGATCGCTCGAGGATTCTTCTCGTCGATCGCCTCTTGGGCGAGGGTCTCGAGCGCCGTGACCGCATCCCGTGTCACCTCGCAGCGCTGCAGCAGGTCGTAGGATTCGATGGGAGCGCCGTGCGTCAACGTCTGGACGAAGAGGCGGCGCTTGGCGACATTCTGCTCGGCCAACGACTGCTCTCTCGACAACCATTGAACGATATCCTGCAGTCGGAGGCGACAGGTCGTCAACAGCGCCTTGATCGACGTCATCAATGCCTTGCGCCGGTCAACCCCGATCTTCCCTTCAACCGCCTGGACCTTCGCCAGAGCGAGCGTCAGTTGTTCGAGGGTCGCGGTCAGACCCTCAGTGGGTTGTGTCGCCGGAGCACGGACGTGCTGCAGCGCCTCGGCGGCCTGTGCCATCACCTGTTTCAACTCAGCCTGCTCCTGAGACGCCAGGACAAACTCCGCCGAGTCGATGAGTCGCTGCACGTGCTCGATGGTCTGCGGCACATCCCCTGGAAGCACTAGCGTTCTGAAGAACGTCCGGTAGATTGGCAGATGTTTGCGGGCGGCTCTCAACACTTCCCTGATCTGCTCGGCCTGCTCCGTCTTACCGATGCCCTCGACTTCCTTGAGCTCACGGAGCAACTGCAAGAGCGTTTCCTTCGCCTGGACGACGACGGAGGGCGCATCGGCTCCCATCTTGACTTGCGCCTCCAACATGATCAGCAAGGGGCTCAGGACGCTGCGGGCGGAGAGGCTCTTTGAGACCGCCTGCTTGGTGTGTGTCACCACGCGCTGCCTCATCGGCAGCGGTGTCACGGTCGGCGTCGTCACCGAGCGGAGGGCCGGAGTGGTCGGCATGGGCTGGTCGATCTGGGCCTTCAGGCTCTCAAAGCTGATCTGGGGATGATCCCTGACGGTGATGGTCTGTCCCTCAAGCGATTTGGCTTCTCGCAGCGCGCGGATGGCCGTCTCCAACTTGGTCAGGGCGGGACGGATGCGCATGTTGAAGAGCTCCTTCACATCTTTCGCCGTCGTCCTCGGCCCGACGGTGCGCCGCATCCGCGCCTCCACGTTCAGCAAATCGTTGCCGACGAACTCGCGGAAGCCTCGCTCGATCTCCGCTAACCGCTCATCGGTCAGGGACTTGATTCTCGGCGCTCTGGTCCTGGGGTGATGCGCCTTCCAATGCACCGTCCATTTCGTCATCCCCCCTTCGCCCGACCACCGGACCATCCGCTGCCACTCGTCAGACGCGACAAGCTTCGGAAGGATCTCGTTGGCCTTTTGCACGGCTTCTTGCTCGGCTGCCGCCGTCATCAGTGAGGGATTGGCATCCGCACTCAGAATGTCATTGAGTTTCGCCCGGATGTCATCGATCGTCTTGCCAAGCTCATCTTGCAGCACCCTCCCGAACTGCCGCACGGCCTCCACCTCAGGAGGAAAGACCACGGCGGGTTTGACTGCGTGTGCAGCCCGCCGCCTGCGCCCCGCACGGACCGTCGCCACCGTGGCGCCTGCAAGTGTTGTGAGCACCACAATCAGCACGGTCAGCCACGCGGGTCCGAGCGTCCGCAGCAGCCCGCCCTGCGCGAAGATCGCCTCGCCGGCGATGACCGCCACGGCGCTGAGGCCCAGCGCACTGACGATTGGCACCAACCACCCCAACGCAAGCAGCGGTGAGGACGTCAACGGCGATGGTCCCTGCTGCGTTCCGCCTGGCTGCTGTTCCAACAGCGTGGTGATCGTCGAGATCAGCTCGGTGGTCGCGTCGAGTGATCGGAGCACGATGTCAACTGGAATCCCGCGCCGGCTCAGTCTGGCCTCGATCTCCTGAGGATCACCGCCCGTGATCACAATCAGCGGCCGATTTACCGCGCCGGCTCGCTCAATGGCTTCGCGTCCTGCGAGCACCACTTTGACGGTGGGCCGTTGAGCAGCCACCTGAACCTCCGCCGGTGTCACGGGTGTGAGGCGATAGCCGGCGGTCCGGCGAAGCCACTCCTGCATGATCTGATTAAGCCCCGGCTCGTTCTCATTTCGAATCATCAGGATCTCAACCGGCGGCTGATCGAGGTCGAGATCGCCGTTGACGTAGACGAGATCCGGTACATGGATTAACACGGCGAGATGATGTTGCAATCGTTTGACCATTCCCGTAATCGCCGCTAGGCCGGAGGAGGAAATCGGCTGCTGGGAACTGGTTGAGAGAGAGGCGTGTCCCAGAATCGGCCTCAGGTCATTGTTGAGCGAGTGCCTGATGGCCCCGTGAAGACGTTGAACCTCTAGAGCAACGCCCTGCGCATCGCCGAGGGCAACGGCCGTCATCACGTGTGAGCTAAGGGCTGTTGCAATCTCCTCGATGGCCTGGGCATTCTGCGACCCTACCTGATCGGCGAGATCGGCGATGAGCGGGGCCACCTCATGGGCAAACCGAGCAGCCTCATAGCGCACGACCCGAAGTGATTTCAGGTAAGTCAGTGCCAGCGTCACGCGGCCGGACGCCTCGACCTGCGCGCGATCCAAGGTGGCAGGCTGAAATCTTCCCGCCGCCATCAACTTCATGGCGGTGGCAAACAGGCTCGATCCATTGCCCACATGATGGAGCCACGCCTCAGGCTCTGAGAGCGTCCTCTCGATGTCGAGGTCTGGGAGTTGGGTTCGGACGAGCGTGTACGCGCGCTCCTCGTTCAGCCCGTTTTGGAACTCCACCAAGGTCTGGCAGAGCTGCCGGTCTTCGCTGGACACGGTGCTGCCCTCGGTCGGCGCGCCGGCGATCTGGCGCATGGCGTCGAAGGCCTTCTGAACGTCTGTGTCCATCCGGATCAATTTGTTCGCTTCCTCCTCGAGCCGATAAACCGCGTAGATTCGACTCCAGACGCCTTTGGCTTCTCGCTTACCCTCCACCCCTCTGCCAGCCTCTATAACCTCCGCGAGCCCTCGCTGCACGGCGTTCACCTGCGCCAGCAACCGTTTGGCGCCAGCCCCGTCCAGATGCGCGAGGCGCTCGATGGCCTGCTGGAATTCCGGCATCTTGAGAGCCAGGTCCACTTCGGCGACGGCCGCCCGCATCGCCTGCTTGGCCTCATCATTGAGGAGCGGCAACGTCGCTGTACCCGATCCAAACGGTGCGCGCACCAGCCGATTCAAGACGGCGTTGGGATCGTGGAAGAGGCTGGCCTCTTGCAGAGAAAGCACGAGCAATTCTTCCACATACCAATCGAGAAGAAGGCGACCGCTCGGAGGTTGTTCAGCGGGATTGTGGTGTCCATAGGCCGCTTGGAAGGCCGCGATGAAGGGATGCGACAGGAGCTCTGATTCGATCGGGAGATGACCGTGAAAGAGGTGCTGGAGAACGCGTTTCCGAAACGCCGGCAAGAGCATCTTGAACCGCTCTTGGTGCAACGTGGCGTGAAGCCGCTCGTGGTAGCCCACGACGTCTTTGACCTGCTCGCTCGTGGTGAGCCTCTTCTCCGCTGTCTCCGCCCAGCGCTCCGCGTTAGCTTCGTTGATGGCGTCTTTGGCGGCGTTCCAAATCGCTTCGATCTGCGGCAGCGTCAACTCACCCCAGTACACCGATTCATCAATGAAGTGCGGCGTGCCCCGCCCATCAACCCACCCAAGACCATGGTCTTTCACGTACCCGTAGAGGCGTTCTCCGTCGGGCAGCGCCCGCAGCTTCTCCTGGAAGATCCTCCAGATGTACGCCGGGAACCGGAACGGCTGATGGAGGGGAGGCGACCCTGGCGGCAAGCTGTTCAACTCACGAAGGACTTGGGCCGGTTGGAGGCCGGTTCGGCGAATCAGCTCGTAGATGTTCAAGCGACGCTGCGCCGACACCCCCTCCGCGGTCGATGAGGCTTGTTGCATCGCGACAAGATCCGGCATGTCGGCAACCGTTAACGACTGCAACGACACCCACACGTTCGCCAACGCCAACGACAGCCGCGGCGCGAGGTCATCTGACGGCACGGTACTTGCTTGGCCGTCCCATCGAACCAATGTCTCCAGCGTCTCCAGATTGCTGCCAAGATATCGTTCACCCTCCAAGTAAGACTTCAGACCGGCTTGCACCCCATTCCACAACGCGACCTCTTGGGGCAGGTGGGGTTGATGCTGCTGCACAAACGTCGCCAGCCCGCCAGGCTCGAGCAACCACGCTTGGCATTTCTTCCAGTCATCACTGCCACGGAGTTGTTCGAAGTCACGCTGCTTATCAACCGAGGTGTAGCCTTGCCGCATGCGCGCCTCGATCGCCCGGATGTGACTGTGAAGCGCGATGAGACTTCTGAGGAGGTTGGTGGACTCGGGCGCTGGTGTTGGACCCGCACTCGTCGAGTCGCTGGTCAGCGCCTGACCCAGCAACCGTACCGCGATGACCTGTTTCCTCATCACATCGTCTGGTCCGCCCTCCCTAACCGGCCGGCCAGCGGAAGCGGTGCGAGACGTCGGCTTCGTTCTCGACATGATCACCCACGCCAAGCCGAGGAACAGCAGCAGAGTCAGCAGGTGTTCCGTGGAGATGGGATCCCCATCGGCCAGGAACGGAAGGGCGAGCAGCTTGCTCGTCGTGGTCGTGGGGGGTGCTGCCGAGGTCTTCGCGGCCATCGTGCTCGTCGCGGCAGAGGTCGAGGGCGTCGGGGTCTCGGGCTTGCGCGGCTTCGGCGGTGGTAGCGACTTCTTGATGATGTAGAGGAAGGTGAGAACGGACAGAAAACGCATCCATCCAATCTGTTCTCCCGTGAGCTCCAGGCCGCTCGTCACCATCGTGGTCAAGGGTATCAGCACCATCGCGAGCAGGGCGGATTGCACAGAGATTTGCTTCTGATCGTCATCGTGACGCAGAGACCAGACAACGATCACCGCCATCATCCCCACCAACAGCCACGGCACGACCCCGATGATCGTCATGAGCATCGCCGGCTCGGTCATTATGTCGAATGTTCCCTGGC
>CAZUWM010000076.1:0-5792 GCA_964624155.1 uncultured Planctomycetales bacterium | reverse complement strand
CCATGAAATGCTGGCCGAAGGACGCGGGCCGGTTTATCACCTGCGGGATGGTGCTGACGCACGACCCTGACACCGACGTCAGAAACTTAGGAATCTACCGGATGCAAGTCGTCGGTCCGGATCAAGTACTCATGCACTGGCAGATCCAGAAGGGCGGGGGGTTCCACTACTGGAAGGCCGAGCAGCAGGGCAAGGCTTTGGCGGTGTCTGTTGTCATTGGCGGCGATCCCATCCTCTATCTCGCCTCGGTGGCACCTCTGCCTGAAGGCATTGACGAGATCGCGTTTGCCGGCTTTCTGCGCGGGCGCAGGGTTGCGATGGTCTTGGGTCGGACGAAGGTGACCGCAGCTCCCGCAGAGGCGGAGATCGTGTTGGAAGGTGTGGTGCCGCCGGATGAGCGGATGCCTGAGGGACCCTTCGGCGATCATTTCGGCCACTATTCGCACCCCGCACCCTTTCCGGTGATGTGGATCCAAACCGTCACGCGACGCGCACACCCCGTCTATCTCTCGGCGGTCGTCGGCAAGCCTCCTCAAGAGGATCGGTACATCGGCAACGCGGTGCAAGAAATGTTGCTGCCGATGATCCGCCTCATCCATCCGGAGCTGAAAGACCTCTGGGCTTACTACGAGGCGGGATTTCACAGCTTGGCCGTGGCGGCGGTGGAAGAGCGATTCGGCAAAGAAGGGATGAAGACCGCGCTGGGCTTACTCGGGACAGGGCAGATGGCGCTCACCAAATGTCTGGTGCTCGTTGACGCTGATGTCGATGCGCGAGATGCCAACGCCGTCCTGCGGGCCATCCGCGATCATTTTGATCCGGCGGAGGACTTTCTCTTGCTTCCCGGAGTGCCTTTTGATACGCTGGATTTTACCAGCTTGACTCTCAATCTCGGCAGCAAGATGGTGCTGGATGCGACCCCGGCCCGCTCCGGCGTGCCGGGGAACGTCTCCGCAGCAGGGATTCCATCCTTCGACGAGGACGCGATTCGGTGTCTCCATCCTCGGATTCGAGCCCTTCGCGTGCTGGAAGGGTGTTTGGTCGCGGTTCAGGTGGACGGGGAAGGCCGCTCGGTCGTTGAAGCGCTCGTGAGAGCCGATGTCTTACGCGCCGCGAAGCTCGTGGCCGTCGTGAGTCCCGATGTCGATCTGCACGACCGAGAAAGCCTCTTGTGGGGGATGTTCACGCGGTTTGATCCCGCTCGCGACGTGGTGTTTACCGAGGCGGAGCTGCATGGCAGTTGGCCTGTCTACCGTGGTTGTCTGGGAATCGATGCGACCTTCAAAGCCGGCTATCCCGATCCGGTGATCATGGATCCAACGATTGTCGAACGAGTCACCCATCGATGGCATCAGTACTTCAGCGCCTAACGGATTCCATCGAGTGTGGCGGCCGCCTCACCAAAGCGGATGCGCTGGAGCTCTTTGAGACCAACGACCTCATCGGCTTGGGCCGTCTGGCCAACCGGGTGAAGCGGCTCAGGTGGGGCGATCGCGCCCACTTCGTCATCAACCGGCAGATCAACCCGACCAACATCTGTGTCCTCTCTTGCCGGTTCTGCGATTTCGCCACGAAGCGAGGACGCGTCAGCGCCTATGAGATGACCATCGAGGAGATCCTCGGTCGTCTCAATCCAGAGCTGCGGGAAGTGCACATCGTCCAGGGCTTGCATCCGGATTGGACGTGGGGCTACTACCTGGAGATGATCCGCGCCATCAAGGCGAGCTTCCCTCAGATCCAGATCAAAGCGTGGACCGCGGTGGAAATCGACTATTTCTCCAAGAAGTTTCGTCTCCCCGCCGAAGAGGTCTTGCGTCAAATGCAAGAGGCCGGGCTCTCGGCACTGCCGGGCGGGGGAGCGGAGGTTTTCTCGGAGCGGGTGCGCAAGGCGCTGTTTCCCTTCAAGATCGGCGCCCCCCGATGGCTGGAGATTCACCGGATGGCCCATCAACTCGGCATTCCCACCAATTCCACGCTGCTCTACGGTCACATGGAGACGCACGAGGAACGCGTCGAGCATTTCTTGAAGTTGCGCGAATTGCAGGATGAGACGGGCGGCTTCATGAGTTTTATTCCGCTGGCGTACCAGGTCGGCAAGACGCGCGTGGTGGAACGCCAGGCCTCAGCGATCGAAGACCTCAAGACGATCGCCATCGCGCGGCTGGTCCTCGACAACATCCCCCACATCAAAGCGTATTGGGTGACGATGGGGGAAGAGACCGCCTCCATCGCGTTGAATTTCGGGGCCGATGACCTGGATGGAACCATCGGCGAAGAGCGCATCATGCACGCCGCGGATGCCGCGACCCCGATCCGGCAGACCCGCGAGCGCTTGTTGGAGCTCATCCGGGCCGCAGGGTGCGTGCCGGCGGAACGCGATGCGCTCTACCGCGTCATATCAAACGGCAACGGCCACGCGGAACTTACCCAGGCCGCTGCGGTTCGATGACGGCCATGGCCACTGGCGAAGTCAGAAGTCAGAAGTCAGAAGTCGGAAGCAAACTCCCCCCTTCCCCCTTCCCCCCTCCCCCTTTCGTTCTGGCGCGTATCCCCTACCTGAACTGCGCGCCCTTCTTTGCCGGTCTCAGGTTCGAATCAGGATGGGATGCGACGGATGTTTCGCCTCGACAATTAGGCCAGCTCGCTGAGGCCGGCGAGGTGACGGCAGGTCCGATGTCCCTGGTCGATTTTCTCAGGCTTCAAGATCGCTTTGAGCGGCTTGGGCCGCTGGGGATCGCGGTGCGAGGACGAGCGGGGAGCGCGATCCTCTTTTCCCGAAAACCTATTCGGCAGCTTGACGGTGTGACGATCGCCGTGACCGAGGAGACGTCAACGACGTCCTTGCTGCTTCGCGTGCTGCTTGAGCAGCGTTACCACCTGAAGGCTCTCCTCACACCAAGCATCCAACCCCTCGCGCAAGACGCAGAGGCGGTCCTCCTCATCGGCGATGACGCCTTGCGCCTCCACGCAGCCAATCGGCTCTATCCCTTCGAGATCGACGTGGCCTTTGAATGGTGGTTGTGGCAGCACCTGCCGTTCGTGTTCGCCGTGTGGGCCATTCGCAAGGACTGCGATGCCCAAGCCAAACGATCCCTTAGCGCCGCGCTTCAACACACCCTGGCGGTGAATCTTCGCCAACTCAACGAACTGGTCGTCCAACCGGCCGCTTCATGGCAGGTCGCGGCGGAAGATTTGACACAGTACCTTGGGAACTTCATCTATCGCCTGAGCACAGAAGAAGAACGCGCCATCCAGCGCTTCGCCCAACTTTGCAAAGCCGCGTGATTAATCTGTGTAATCAGGGCATCAATCTGTGAAATCATATGTACGCATGAGTACCATCTGTTGTGAGTCGGTCGCCGAGAAAGTACTGGCCGGCGAACGCCTGACCAGGGAGGACGGCCTCGCCCTCCTCCAAGCAGGCGACCTGCTGGAAGTGGGGCAACTCGCCAACACGGTCCGACTCCGTCACAACCCAGATCCCGTCGTGACCTTCGTGATCGACTCCAATCCGAACTACACCAATGTCTGCATCACCGACTGCGTCTTTTGCGCGTTCTATCGCAAACCCGGCTCGCCAGACGGCTACCTCCTGACGACCGAGCAGGTGATGGAGAAGATCCAGCGAGCGGTCGATCTGGGAGCGACCACGGTGTTGCTGCAGGGGGGGCACAATCCTGACCTCCCATTGGATTACTACCTCACGTTAGTCTCTGAGACGCGCCGGCGATTTCCCCACGTGACCCCCCACTTCTTTACGGCCTCTGAAATCACGATGATGGCGCAGGTCTCAGGCCTCTCGATTCGAGAGGTGTTGCTGAAATTACAAGAGGCCGGACAATGCACGCTGCCCGGTGGGGGAGCGGAGATTCTCTCGGATCGGATTCGACGCCGCTTGAGCCCGAAGAAAGGCGGGGCGGAAGCGTGGCTGGCGGTGCATCGGGAAGCGCATGGCCTGGGATTCAAGTCGACCGCGACAATGATGTTCGGCCACATCGAAGAGGATGACGACATCGTGGCGCACCTGAATCACATCCGAGATCTGCAGGACGAGACGCGCGGCTTTACAGCCTTTGTCCCGTGGTCATTCAAGCCCGGCAACACCCCCTTGGAGAAACGCATCGCCCATCACGCCCATCCGACCAGGTACCTGAGGATCATCGCCCTCTCTCGGTTGTACCTGGACAATATCCCGCACATTCAGGCGTCATGGTTTTCAGAAGGCAAGAAGACAGGGCAGATCGCCCTCCACATGGGCGCGGATGATTTCGGCGGGACGTTGTTTGAGGAGAACGTACATGCTGCCACCGCGTTCATCAACAAGACCACGGTGCAGGAAATCGTGACCCTCATCCGTGAAGCGGGGTTTCAGCCGGTGCAACGCACGACGCTCTACGAACACCTCAAGAGGTGGTAGATGGGACAAGAGATTCCACTTTCCGCAGGGGTCGGCGAGGTGATGGCGCCTCAGACGTTGGTCACAGCGTTCATCTTAGCTCCAGACGGCACGATCCGGGTGGATGCCGGAGCGCTCCATGGACGCAGCGAGATTGAGCGCCAAGTGGCGATGGTATCGAGACAGGAGTTCCTCGAGGAGGGACAGCCGTTTTTCGTCGTATGGGTGGCGATCGAGATCGACGCCGCCAATCATCCGGTTCGCTATAAGGGACTATCGGTGTGCCGGATGCTCATCGACCCCAAGCAGCAGGTCGGCTACAAAAGTCTCTCTGAGCATGTCAACCGGATGAGTGAAGCGATGCGGGGCGACGTGAACATCTCGCGGCTCAGCCCCGAGCAGCGACGGACGGTCAAACAACAGCTCATCACGCTTGGCCTCGGTCTCTGGGAGGCGTCCGACCCTGTCCTGACCGGCGCCCTCGACTCCTGACGAATATGCTCGAGTGGTCATCAATCGTCTCGCGCTCACTCAGCGGGGAGGCGATTTCACGCGATGAAGCCCTCGCGATCCTCAACCTTCCTGATGACGAGGTTCCCTCCGCGTTGCGTGCCGCCTTCGAGGTGCGAAAGACCACCTACGGCAAGCGGGTGAAAATCTGCGTGTTGCAAAACGCGCGCAGCGGGTTCTGTCCGGAAGATTGTCATTACTGCTCGCAATCCGCGGTCTCCACCGCACAGATCGCCAAATATCCGCTGCTTCCTGTTGATCAATTGGTGGAAGGCGCCCGCCGCGCCTCTGAGGCCGGCGCGAAGCGCTATTGCATGGTCACCAGCGGCCGGGGGCCGAGCGACGAGGATATCGCCCACTTCTGTGAGGTGACCCGCCTCATCCGATCCCGCTATCCGGTGGAGGTGTGCGTGTCGCTGGGCATCATGACGGAGGCGCAGGCGTGTCAACTCAAAGACGCCGGCGTGGGATGGGTCAATCACAATCTCAATACCAGCGAACGGCATCATCCCACCATCTGCACGACGCACACGTATCAGGATCGGATCAGTACGGTTCGCGCCGTGCAGCGGGCCAGGCTCCACACCTGCAGCGGAGGGATCGTCGGAATGGGGGAGACGGACGAGGATGTGGTGGAGTTGGCGTTGTCGCTGCGCGCACTGCGCGTCAACTCGCTGCCAGTGAACTTTCTCCATCCGATTCAAGGCACGCCACTGGAATCGTTGCACGAGCTCACACCCATGAAGTGCTTGAAAATCTTGTGCCTCTTCCGATTCCTCAATCCAAAAAGCGACCTGCGAGCCGCGGGCGGTCGGGAGGTCAACCTCCGGTCGCTTCAGCCGCTGGCGTTGTATCCGGCCAACTCGATTTTTGTCGAAGGCTATCT
>CAZUWM010000075.1:0-6040 GCA_964624155.1 uncultured Planctomycetales bacterium | reverse complement strand
TCGGTGGCGACACCTTCACCAAGAAGCCCAACATCCTGGAAGAGATCGCCTACCGTGACACCTGGGGCAAGGGTGCGGATTCCTTCATCGCCATGATCTACGAGCGGCTGATCCTGATGAGGGATTTACTGGCGGAAGATGGGAGCATTTATGTGCATTGTGATTGGCGGGTGTGCACATATATGAGAAACGTGCTTGATGAGGTTTTTAGAGCAGCGGGGTTCAGGAATGAGCTGATTTGGCAGAAAACAATGTCGAGAAAGGCGCAAACGAGCGGATTTGGAAATATCCATGATACGATATTCTTTTACACCAAATCCCAAACGTATCAATTTCACCCTCAGTATGATGAAAGAAATGAGGCGGCTACGGCTGCGCGCTTTCCTGAGGTTGAGGAAGAAACTGGAAAAAGATATGTCTGGGATAATTTTACGCAAGCTGGCGCTGGCCCGACTAGAAGATTTGGAAACAAGGAAATAGCCCCTCCCCCTGGCAAACATTGGATTTGGACTCAGAATCGCATTGACGAAGGGTGGGCAAATGGCGTTGTTCAAATCCGAGGAAACATGCCGCGGCTGAAAAGATATGAGACGGAAGGATTGACTGCCGCTGATATATGGATGGGTAAGGAATTTATGGTACATGCCCAAAGTTCCGAGACTGTCGGCTACCCCACCCAAAAGCCCGAAGCGCTACTCGCGCGCATCATCAAGGCCTCGTCCAACGAAGGCGACCTCGTCGCCGACTTTTTCTGCGGTTCCGGCACCACCGCAGCCGTAGCCGAAAAGCTGGGGCGCAAGTGGATCGTCAGCGACCTGGGCAAGTTCGCCATCCACACCACCCGCAAGCGTTTGATCGGCGTCCAACGGGAGTTGAAAGCCGAAGGCAAGGACTACCGCGCCTTCGAGATCCTCAACCTGGGCAAGTACGAGCGGCAGCACTATATCGGCGTCAATCCCAACCTTCGCGAAACCGAACAGCAACAGCAACTGGCGGAAAAGGAAGCCGCCTTCGTTGACCTGATCCTGCGCGCCTACCGCGCCGAAAAGACCGACGGCTTTGCCACCTTCCACGGCAAAAAGGCCGGGCGGCTGGTGGCGGTGGGGCCGGTCAACCTGCCGGTGACGCGCCTGTTTGTGGAAGAGGTCATCCTGGAATGCCGCCAGAAGCACATCACCCGCGTGGACATTCTGGGCTTTGAGTTCGAGATGGGCTTGTTCCCCAACGTGCTGGACGAAGCCCGCGCCAAAGGCATTGACATCGCCCCCAAGTACATCCCCGCCGAGGTGTTCGACAAGCGGGCGGTGGAAAAGAACCAGGTGGTCTTTCACGACGTTTCAGCCATCGAGGTTAAGCCGCACGTCAAGAAAAACAGCGTGGCGGTGGAACTGACTGACTTCTCGGTCTTCTATTCGCAGGATTCCATCGCCAACGCCGAAGCCTCGCTCAAGGACAAAGCCAGCAAGATCGTGGCGGAGAAGGGGCAGATCGTGAAGGTAAACAAGGACGCGAAGGGGATTGTGAAGCGGGAGGTGCTCACCAAGAACTGGACCGACTGGATCGATTACTGGTCGGTAGATTTCAACTTTGAGAGCAAGCGCGAGATTATCCGCGTGAAGAACGAGGAAACCGGCAAGTGGGAAGAGCGCTGGAGCGGGGATTACATCTTCGAGAACGAGTGGCAATCCTTCCGCACCAAGAAAGACCGCACGCTGGAACTGACCAGCGTCTTTCACGAATGCGAACCGGGGCGGCGCAAGATCGCGGTCAAGGTCGTGGACATCTTCGGCAACGACACCATGACCATTTTGGAAGTCAACGTGGGAAGGAAGAAATAATGGCGCTCCATCCCAACTTCCCCGAATCGCCCTACACCATCCTCAATCCTGCCATCCGCTGGTTTCCGGCAGATGAGGCCCTGCGGGAATCCAGCATGGAGAAGCTCATGCCGCCGCTGGTGCCGGAACTGCGCAAGAAGGTGAAGGAATGGCGGGACAGCGGCTATGCGGGGGCGACGGAGACCAGCCGCAGTCTGCTTAACTGGTGGTTCAACATGCCGCACCTGCGGCCACAGGCCGACGGCACAATGGCTGAGTTCCAGTATTACTTCGCGCAACGCGAGGCGCTGGAGACGATCATCTATCTGTATGACGTGGTGGCCGTGCGGGACAAGTACGACCTGATGCGCTTTGACAGCTCCGGCATGATAACCGCCGGCATGTTTGACGAAGCCTGGCGGCGCTTTGCGGTGAAGATGGCGACCGGCACCGGCAAGACCAAGGTGTTGAGCCTGGTGCTGGTATGGAGCTTTTACCACAAACTGTATGAGCCGAAGTCGGATCTGGCCAGAAACTTCCTGGTGATCGCTCCCAACATCATCGTGCTGGACCGCATTTACAAGGATTTTCAGGGCCTGCGTACCTTTTTTGAAGACCCGATGATCCCGGATAACGGCGTAGACGGGCACAACTGGCGCGACGACTTTCAACTGACCCTGCACCGGCAAGACGAGGTGCGCATCACCCGACCGACAGGAAATATCTTTCTGACCAACATCCACCGCGTCTATGCCGGCGATGACATGCCGCCCTCGCCTGATGACGAGAACATGATGGATTACTTCCTGGGCAAGCGGCCAACGGGTGCGACCACCGACTCTAAGGTGGATTTGGGCATGATCGTCCACGACATTGACGAACTGGCGGTGCTGAATGATGAAGCGCACCACATCCATGACCCGCGCATGGCCTGGTTCAAATCCATCGAGGACATTCACAACCGCCTGAAGCAAAAAGGGTCGGCCCTCTCTCTGCAAGTGGACGTGACCGCCACACCCAGGCACAACAACGGCGCGATCTTCGTGCAAACCGTCGCCGATTATCCGCTGGTGGAAGCCATCAAGCAAAATGTGGTCAAACACCCTGTCGTACCCGATGGTCCGAGCCGCGCCAAGCTCGTGGAGCGCCAGAGCGCCAAGTACACCGAGAAATACGCCGACTACATTCACTTGGGCGTGATCGAATGGCGCAAGGCGTTTGCCGAACACGAAAAGCTGGGCAAGAAGGCCATCCTGTTTGTGATGACCGACGACACCCGCAACTGCGATGACGTGGCCACGTACCTGCAAGCCTATCCAGAATTTGCTGAAAAAGACGCGGTACTGGTCATTCACACCAAGAACAACGGCGAGATTTCGGAGGCAACGACAGGCAAAGATAAAGAGGAGTTGGACCTGCTACGCAAGCAGGCCAACGAGATTGACAGCCTGGACAGCCCCCACAAGGCCATTATCTCCGTGATGGTGCTCAAAGAGGGTTGGGATGTGCGCAACGTCACCACCATCGTCGGCTTGCGCCCCTATGCCGCTCCAAGCAATATCTTGCCTGAACAGACCCTGGGGCGCGGCTTGCGTAAAATGTACCCCGGCGGCTTGGAAGAATACGTCAGCGTGGTCGGCACGAATGCCTTCATGGAGTTCGTGGAATCCATCCAGGCTGAAGGCGTGGTACTTGAACGCAAACCGATGGGCGAAGGCACGCAGCCCAAGACGCCACTGGTGGTGGAGGTCGACAAGGAGAACGTCAACAAGGACATCGACGCGCTGGATATTGAAATCCCGGTGCTGACGCCGCGCGTTTACCGGGAATACAAGAACCTGGCTGCGCTGGATGTGAGCGCGCAAGGTCATCAGCGTGTGGTCTACCGGCTGTTCAGCGAGGAAGAGCAGCGGGAGATCGTCTTCAAGGACATCACCACCGGCGAGGTGACGCATACCACCGTTCTCGACACGGCGGGCATTGCCGATTACCGCAGCGTGATCGGCTACTTCGCGCAGACCATCATGAAGGATTTACGGCTGGTGAGTGGCTACGATGTGCTGTACGGCAAGGTCAAAGCCTTCGTGCAAGCTGAGTTGTTTGACCGCCCGGTAGAACTGGAACGCCCGAACACCCTGCGCAACCTTTCGGAACTGGACGCCACCAAAACCATCATCGAGTCCTTCAAAAAGGCAATTAACGCCCTCACCGTGCAGGACAAGGGCGATGCCGAAATCCGCGACACCATCAAGCTGCGGCAAACGCGCCCATTCGTCGCAAAGGATCAGGGCTATCTCATCCCGAAAAAGAGTATCTTTAACAGGATTATCGGAGACAGCCATTTTGAGCTGCTGTTCGCCCGCTTCCTGGAAGACTGCGACGACGTGGTTTCATACGCCAAGAATTATCTGGCGGTGCATTTCAAGCTGGACTACGTCAACGCCGACGGCGACATCTCCAACTACTACCCGGACTTTCTGGTCAAGCTATCCAACAAACGGATGGTCATTGTCGAGACCAAAGGGCAGGAAGACCTGGATGTGCCATTGAAGATACAACGACTCCGGCAATGGTGCGAGGACGTTAATACAAGGCAAGACGAGGTCGCCTATGAGTGGCTCTTGGTGGACCAAGAATCTTTTGAAAAATACAACCCCAGAACTTTCAGAGACCTGGTTCGCTGTTGCACAAAACACAAAGACCATGAGTAAAAGTGTTCTTTACGCCAGGGTTTCCAGCAAGGAGCAGGAGGAAGAAGGCTTCTCCATCCCTGCTCAGCTCAAACTGCTTCGACAGTATGCTGAACAAAAACTCCTCTCAGTTGTGCAAGAGTTCACAGACGCGGAGACCGCCAAGCAGACAGGACGAGATGGTTTCAATGAGATGTTGGCCTTCCTGAAAACAAACCCCCAGGTCCGATATCTTCTGTGCGAGAAAACGGACCGCCTCTCCAGAAACTTCCGCGACATCGCAACATTGGATGACCTCATCAGCTCCCAAGATCTGGTGATTGTACTGGTCAAGGAGAACACGGAATTAAGCCGTGAGTCGCGATCCCATGAGAAGTTCATTTTTGGCATCAAGGCTCTCATGGCGAAGAACTACATCGACAACCTCTCCGAGGAAGTGAGGAAGGGCCTGGCTGAGAAGGTCGCTCAGGGAGAATACCCGTCTCTCGCTCCAATCGGATACCGCAATACCCTTAAGATCGATAATAACCTTAAGTCACACATCATCGAACCGAAGGAGCCGGAGGCGTCCATCATTCGGAAGATGTACCAACTCTACGCCACCGGAAATTATTCGATCCGGCAAGTCCGAGACATCGCGTACAAGGAGGGGCTGCGCGGCCGGCGTTCAGTCAGAACGCTCGCCAAGAGCGAGGTTGAGCGCATACTTCGAAACCCAATTTACTACGGCGACTTCATCTGGAAAGGGCAACGGCACAAAGGCACCCACACTCCAATTATCACCAAGGGCCTGTTTGATGCCGTCCAAGATGTGCTCCGGGGCTTTAACAAGGCCAGGGAGCGCCGGCATTGGTTCGCGCTATCCGGCGTCTTGACCTGCTCCCGCTGCGGCTGCGCTATTGTCGGCGAGGTGCACCGGGGGAAATACACCTATTACCGGTGCACGGGATTTCGCGGGAAGTGTGGCCAACCTTACATCCGGGCTGAGGTCTTGGAGCCGAAGATGCTGGAGGTTGTGCGGAGGGTCGAACTCGGCCAGGATCAGCTGGAGTTGATCAAACGCGCCCTCTTAGACAGCCATGAGGATGAGAGAGCCTACCACAAGGCCCAAATTGAGGCCCTACGAGGCCAGTACGACCGCCTTCAGCGTCGGATCGAGGAAATCTATCTCGACAAGTTGGATGGGGCCGTTACGGAGGAATTTTGGCGTTCCAAGACCGCCGAATGGCGCGAAGAACAGACCCGATTTCAGGAGCAACTTGGCCGGCATCAGCAAGCGGATCAGAACTACCTTGAGCAGGGCGTCAAAATTCTCGAACTTGCCAAAGACATTGGGGCGCAATTCGTTCGGGCGACAACCGACCAGAAGCGCCGAGTGCTCGGCCTTTTACTTTCGAACTGTACCCTCCGCGATGTAACTCCCTCCCCAACATACAGAAAGCCCTTCTGCTGGGTCGCAGAAGGGCCTCTGTTTCAAGAATGGCGGGGGCGACGGGGCTCGAACCCGCAACCTACGGCTCGACAGGCCGCCAC
>CAZUWM010000074.1:0-6177 GCA_964624155.1 uncultured Planctomycetales bacterium | reverse complement strand
CCTTGAAGCTCGCCGAGGCGCTGAAGCAGTTCAACGAAGTCGCCATCAACGTCAAGATTCTTGACATCCACCGGGACGTGATGCTGGCGAAGTTCCATGCGCTCTCGCAGGCGATTCAGCAGGCGGACATCAAGTGGATCATGAGCGGGGCCAATGCCCAGAAATTCTTCGGGCTGAACCTGGATGCCGAGGGAGGCGCGAACCTCCAGCAGTTCTTTCAGGAGAGCGGCCTTGACCTCGACCGGCTGAAAACCCTCCTGAAGGAGAAGAAATGACACCGTGTCGCGGACCAAAGTCCTCTTGGTGATGCCATCTCAAGTGGCGTGGTTGGTGAATGCGACGCTCGTTACGCCCACGCGCACGGTGCGTGGGAGCATCGGGTTTCATGACGGGCGGATCGTTGAGGTACGGCGCAGTGCCTCGGTCAGAGGCGGCAAGCGACTCGACGCTAAGGGGCAGTACGTCGCGCCGGGACTCATTGACCTGCACATCTGGGGCGAACCACAGCGGGTGGCCCGCGAGGAGGTTCGCGTCGGCACCACCGCGTTCTTGCACGCGGTCGGCCCCGAGTCTCCAGAGCGTCTTGTCAACCGGCTGACACAGCTTGATGCCGCGCCGGTCATCAACGGGGCGCGCTGTCTCGGCGTGCATCTGGAAGGCCCGTTTTTGAATCCGCTTCGGGCTGGCGCCCTGGCGAGCCGGTGGCTGCGGCCTCCGACGAGCCGTGAGCTTCGGCAATTACACTTGTACGGTCAGAGGCATCTGAAGCTGATGACGCTCGCACCGGAAATCCCGCGCGGCCTACAGGCGATTCGATGGTGCGAGCGGCACGGCATCGTGGTGGCGCTGGGGCACAGCGACGCCAACGGCTCGACGGCGCAGCGCGCGGTTGCGGCCGGCGCGCGGCTGGTAACGCACGTCTTCAACGGGATGCGCCCGCTGCACCATCGCGATCCCGGGCTACTGGGCGAAGTGCTCACCGATGACCGCTTGACGGCCACCGTCATTCTCGACGGAATCCATGTAGATCCAGTGGCGTTCCAGATGCTGCTGCGCTGCAAGGGCCCGCAGGGCATCGTGTTGGTGACAGACTCGATCCGGTACCATCATCGCGCCTGGGGGGCCAGGCTCGCCGGCGGGGCGTATCGGCTGGCGAGCGGGACGATCGCCGGCAGCCGCTTGACGCTGATCGGCGCGGTGCGCAACGCCATGGCTTTTGGGAAGCTCTCGCTCGTCGATGCGATCCGGATGGCCAGCCTTAACCCGGCGCGCGCCATCGGCGAAGACACGCGGCTCGGGTCCATCGAAGTCGGCAAGCACGCCGACCTCGTCGTCTTCGACGATCACTTTCGAGTCTCGATGACCCTCATCAACGGTCGCCCCGTCTACTCTCGACCCATGAGCGGATGATCGCCTCTTTGGCCTGTTCACCGTTCACCGTTCACCGTTCACCGCGAGCGTAGCGAGCCAATGTGCGGCATCATCGGCTACATCGGAAAACCCCCTGTTATTGAAACGCTCCTCGACGGGCTCAGCCGCCTCGAGTACCGCGGCTACGACTCCGCTGGCATTGCCGTGCTCAACGGTCAGGGCCTTCACGTGTTCAAGCGGGCAGGCAAAGTAAAAGACCTTCGAGCAACCCTTCAACACCAATCGATCGATGGGCATATCGGTATTTCACATTGCCGCTGGGCGACCCATGGCGTTCCATCGGACGTGAACGCCCATCCGCACCTGGACTGCAACGGACAATTGGCGCTGGTGCACAACGGGATCATCGAAAATTACGCGGAGCTCAAAGCGCGGCTCGCGGGCCAAGGGCATCGGTTCCAGTCGCAGACCGATACCGAAGTCATCGCTCATCTGATCGAAGAAGAAGCCAAGAAGCTTCCTCTCGGGGAGGCGTTTCGCAAAGCCCTGCAAGCGTTGCGAGGGTCATACGCCCTTGCGCTTGTGGCAACAAGCGACCCCGAGCATGTGTATGGCGCGCGGTGCGGAAGCCCTCTGATCATTGGGGTCGGGAAGGGCGAAGTGTTTCTCGCCAGCGACGTGCCGGCGGTGCTGGCCAAGACCCGGCGGGTGATCTACCTCAACGACCAGGAGGTGGTGGAGCTCTCCTCTTCAGGCGTGCGGATCATGACGCTTGAGGGAAAGTCCGTCAGGCGCAAGCCCTCGCAGGTGACCTGGAATCTTGCCTCAGCCCAGAAAGAGGGCTACGACCACTTCATGCTGAAGGAGATCCACGAGCAGCCCAAAGCGGTTGAGCAGACCCTGTTCAATCGGCTCGCCTCGGCGGCTCCCCAGATCGCATTCGACCGTCGTACCAGCGCGTTGCTCAATCGCCTCAGTCCCGACGAGCGCATCGTGATTTTGGCCTGTGGCACGGCGTATCACGCAGGGATGGTCGGCGAGTACATGCTCGAAGAATTCGCCAAGATTCCGGTCGATGTCGATTTGGCCAGCGAGTTCCGGTATCGCGGCATCCCGGTGGACCCTAATACAACAGTGCTGGCGATCACCCAGTCCGGTGAGACCGCGGATACGCTGGCCGGCGTGCGGTTGGCGAAATCCCAGGGAGCCAAAATCCTCTCGATTTGCAACGTCATGGGCTCCTCGATTGCGCGCGAGTCCGACGCGGTCATCTACACGCACGCAGGGCCGGAAATTGCCGTGGCTTCCACGAAAGCCTACACGTCACAGTTGACCGCGCTCTATCTCTTGACGCTGTTCTTAGCCAAATCGCACGGTGCGCTCGACCCAACACGATGGCAGGAGCTGACCGAGGGACTGCGTCGCCTGCCGGAGCTGATCGAGAAGGCGCTCTCGACGGAACGGGCTATCAAGCGAATCGCCAAGCGGTATGCGTCGGCGAGAGATTTCTACTACCTGGGTCGGCGGTACAATTTCCCCAGCGCCTTGGAAGGGGCCCTGAAGCTCAAAGAGATTTGTCCGACGATTCACGCGGAAGGCTACGCGGCCGGTGAGATGAAGCACGGGCCGATTTCACTGAT
Source organism: uncultured Planctomycetales bacterium (assembly GCA_964624155.1). Taxonomy (GTDB): domain Bacteria; phylum Omnitrophota; class Gorgyraeia; order Aquiviventales; family Aquiviventaceae; genus CAZUWM01. The sequence goes on along the minus strand of CAZUWM010000074.1, from coordinate 3,166 downwards.
TCGCAAGGGCTGGCCGGTCGTCTTTCTCGCGACCGACTCGCCGGTCTACGAGAAGGTCGTCTCGAACATCGAAGAGGTCCGCGCGCGCAAGGGCGAGTGCATCGTCATCGCCTCAGAGGGCAACAAGGCCATGAAGCGCCACGCCGAAGCCCTGATCACCGTGCCAAAGACCGAAGAACTTTTCTCGCCGGCCGTCGTCGCCGTGCCGCTGCAATTGCTGGCCTACCACATCGCCAAGCTGAACAAGTGCGATATAGACCAGCCTCCAAATTTAGCAAAGAGTGTAACTGTCGAGTAACCGATGCGCTGGCGACATCGATCCTTCGACTCCCCTTCGACTCGCTTCGCTCGCTGTTGAGTAGTATAACTATTTATACATTGACTAACTTATTTTTATCAGTTAAACTTTTATCAGGAGGTGAAATAGCATGACCGTAGTGAAGACCCTCGCAAAAGGCCAGGTTGTGATCCCGAAAGCCGTTCGGACTCAGCTTGGGATTGAAGTCGGCAGCCATCTTTTGCTCACAATCGTTGGGCAAAAAGTAATCCTGAAGCCGCTTGCCAAAGACCCCATCAAGGCACTTCATGGATTTCTCAAGAAGGGTGGGCCCTCCACGGCTGACCTGCTGAAGATGCGGCGAGAGGAGCGGGAACGTGAAGAACGAGAAATTGCTTGATACGTTCTGTCTCGTTCGCTTCTTCAAAGCGGAAGCCGGCTCGGAACGCGTCAAGACATTATTGCTCGCAGCGCGGAAAGCCGGAACGCCACTTGTGATGAGCGAAATCAACGCCGGTGAGTTGTTCTACGCGATCGGCCGACATGCGGGCTTGGATAGAGCCGAAGAGGTACTCGCCAACCTCTCGACCATCCCGGTCACGTTGGTACCAACGACCTGGGAGCTGACCCTTAACGCGGCGCGGCTCAAAGCCCAGTGGCCGCTGTCGTACGCCGACTGTTTCGCGGTTGCTGTGGCGATGGCGCGAGGGTCAACGATCGTCACTGGCGATCCGGAATTCAAGCGTGTCGCGCATCTTGTCTCCATCGAGTGGATCTAGCAACCAGCCGCCCAACCTCGCCAAAAGCGTGACGGTGGAGTGACCCGTGTAGTGATGAGGTGATTGAGAGATGAAAAAGGTGTGGGTACACAAGGCGACATCGTTCGAAGACGCGGAGAGGTTCGACGAGAAATTTTGGCGTCGAGCCGGCGCAGCCGCTCGATTCGCTGCAACCTGGAGCACCGTCACAGATTTCTTGAAACTGCGAGGCAAATACCGTGGTCAGCCCAGACTACGAAGATCTGTTCAAAATATTGAACGCCTATAAGATTAAGTACCTCGTCGTGGGCGCGCATGCCGTCGTCTTCTACACACAGCCGCGCTTCACAAAAGACATGGATGTCTGGATTCCATCTGAGCTGAATGACAGCCAGCGGGTCTACGATGCGCTGAAGGCCTACGGCGCGCCGCTCAGAGACCTTACGTCGAAGAGTTTTGCCGAGCGAGACATGATCCTCCAGATTGGCGTTCCGCCGGTCCGGGTGGATATCATGATGGCAGTACCGGGCTTAACGGCAGAGGAAGCCTGGAAGCGGAGGGTCAGAAGTCGTTACGGTAAAACGCCCATTCATATGCTTGGTCTTTCTGAAGTGATCAAGAGCAAGCAAGTCGCGGGGCGCTCTCAAGACAAGCTCGATCTTGCCAAGCTCCAGAAGCGAACACGCTCCGGCTATCGCTGATACGCATGACGCCCAACCTCGCCAAACGCGTGACAGTGGAATGAGCAGGAAGCAGGTTGCCGCGTCAGAAAGAAAAGAAGCAACAGAGCCGTCCAATGTGGACCAATGGCTTGGGCGGGAAACCTCTCGGGTCCGCCAGGCGCTTGAGAGCGCCTCCCGGCACTTTGATGCCAACGACAGCCTGACGGTGAATACGCTCGAAGCCATATACGGACAAGAAAGTAGCTTCGGCACCATGCTGGGAGAGCGCGGCTCCACTGACGCGGCCGGCCACTTTCAATTCCTGCCGGCAACCGCCAAAGAATACGGTTTAAGCGTTTCAAAGAACAACGACCAGCGCTTCGATCTTGATTACGCCGCGTCTGCCGCGGCACGATACCTCAAAGACCTTGACAGCATGTTCAGTAAAACGGCGGCATCATCGAAACCATTAACGCCTATTGCCGTTAAGAATTCCAGAGAGCGATACCAACTCGTCCTTGGGGCGTACAATGGCGGCCCACGACGCGTTGCCGAAGCCCAACATCGTGCAGAGGAATCCGGAAGAAGTCCGCAATTATGGACCGAGGTGGAACAATTCCTTGAATCGACGGACACCAAGAAGTCCACGGCCGATCAGATAAGGCAGTATGTCCAAAAAGTTCCCTCGTATGAAGCTGAATTCGCCAGAAAGTCGCTTGCCGACAAGACGATAAAACACAAGGAACCAAGAAAAGGAACATACCGCTGTACAGAAGGGCATTGGCGCACGATTGACGACAGGCCGGTGTTTATATGCGATTGAAAAATGTCTGGATTGGCACCGTCTGCATGGCGGCGTGTTTCATGGGCTGTGCCGTTGCGCTTCTCGGCTACCAGTCCAAGGCCGCTGCGAATAAAGTATTTGGTAACATGGCGTATCTGACCAGTTATCCTGATTGGTTTGAGAGCGTCACCTTGGTGAACGGCAGGTATTCATGGCGCGAAAAATCGAGCGACGGCTTCTTCTTATTTTACCATCTCGATTATAAAAGCCACTATGTGTACGGGGATTTTAACCGTGACGAACTCAAAGACGCGGCGGTGATTATCTCCGAAGGTGAGGGCGGCAGCGGGGATTTTCGAGCGCTGGCTTTTTTGATCAACGACGGCGAGCGACTTGTGCATCGGTCGTCGCAGGATCTTGGGGATCGAGTCAGGATCAATTCATTGAAAGAGCGAGGCGGCCACGTCATCGTTGATCTGTTTGTGCATCGGGAGAACGATTGCAGGGCCGGTCCCACGAAGCGCGTCAAGCAGGTCTACAAATATGAAGCCCACGAAGTCTAGCGACACGACGTGGTGGCTGACCGGCGATCCCAGGGCGCCGATCATGGGCCGGCAGTTGTCCTCTTCAACCGATTACAAAACCATCCTCGAATTCACCTGCCAATGACACTAGCTATCAACCT
>CAZUWM010000073.1:0-6476 GCA_964624155.1 uncultured Planctomycetales bacterium | reverse complement strand
CGCTGATCCGTTCAGGCGCGTCGGTCCATTCGACGAAGGCTTCATCCACGACGAGCATGATGCGGTGCTCCTGACAGCGCGTGGCCAGCTCGAGAACGCGATCGCGGGGGATCGCGACACCGGTTGGGTTATTCGGATTGCAAAGGAACACCAGGTCGATGTCATCCAGCGGCGGGATCCATCCATCAAGCGAGTCAGCCCAGCGAAACGTGTCAGCTTCTTGCGTGATGGCGTAGCGGATCGACGCGCCAGCCTGTTCGAGGGCCCATTCATATTCCGTAAAGGTGGGTGCCACGACGAGGGCGGTAGCGGGACGAAGCGCCTGGACGATGAGCGCAATCAGCTCGGCGGAACCGTTGGCCGGCAGGATCGCCTCGGCGCCGAGACGATGGGACATCGCGATGGCCTGCCGCAAGGCGTGCGCATGCGGATCAGGATAGCGTTGGATCGCCTCGATGTGAGCCGCAACGGTGGCCCGCACGCTCTCCGGAGGGCCGAGGGGATTCACATCCACACTGAAGTCCAACAACGCGTGTGCGGTGCCTCCGTGAATCCGCTGTCGAGTCAACATGGGGATCATTGTCCGAGCTACACCACGGCGCAGAGCAGCACCACCGATTCCGTAATTTCTCCGACGGCGCCCAGCGCATCACCGGTGATCCCCCCGAGGGTCCGAGAGAAGGCTCCGCGAGCGATCAGTGCCACGCCGCCACCCACCCCAAAGAAACCCAGCCCGTGTCGGCCAGCGATCAACCATGACAGCAGGAGTGCCAAGACGGTGGCCATGAGCAGCGAAGATACCGTGGCGTGGCGCACGAACCGCGCGGCCGTGCCGTCCTCCGTGCGGGCATAGGGAAGGGTCGTGCCCGGAATCACCATGGCGTATCGACCGAGGCAGGGCGCCAGGAGCAGGGCGGGGACGATCTCCGAGGGTGGCAGGCTGTGGAGCAACGCGAATTTCAGGAGCAGATGCACACTCAAGACTACCGCTGCCATGGTTCCCAGGTGGGGATCCTTCATGATACGCAAGCGTTCTTCATGGCTGTGACCACCATAGAGCCCGTCGCATACATCTGCGAGTCCGTCGAGATGCAGCGCACCGGTGAGCAGAACCCAGACACCCAGCAGGAGGACTGTCGCGACAAGCGCAGGCACCACGGGCGTGAGCACGTGGTGCGTCCCGACGAGGATCGAGCCGATCAGCAGACCAATCAACGGAAACCACACCCACGAACGACCGAAAGCCTCGTCGCCTGGCGCGGATCGCGGCCCGACCGGCAAGATCGTCAAGCACCCCAACGCAAGCCGTAAACTTATCATGTTGTGAAATCAATTTTTAAAATCTGTGAAATCATCCAATCGTTTTATCAGGAGCGGTTCGAAACCCCGGCTTCTTCGAAGGTGGCCATCTCAGTGAGCATCTTGCAGGCTGCCTCAAGCAGCGGCATGGCGAGTGCGGCACCGGTACCTTCACCCAGGCGCATCTCCAACTCAAGCAGCGGGCGAAGCCCTAACCGTTCGAGGATGATTCGATGGCCGGGTTCTTGTGAGCGATGGGCGGCGATGAGATAACTTGTCACGTGAGGTTCAAGGCCTGCGGCAACCAGCGCGGCCGCGCCGGAGATGAACCCGTCGATGACGACCGGCCGACTCCGTTGCGCGCCGCCGAGGATCACCCCCACCAGGCCGGCAATTTCAAAGCCGCCGACTTTGGCGAGGACATCAAGAGGATCGGACGGATCGGGCCGATTCACCTGCAAGGCCCGTTGGATGACCGCGAGTTTCTTGGCGTAGATCGCCTCATCGACACCGGTCCCTCGTCCTGTGACGTGTTGGACGTTCTCCTGTGTCATCGCCGCCACGATAGCGCTGCTGGCAGTGGTATTGCCGATACCCATGTCGCCGGTTCCGATGATGGTGGCCCCCTGGCGGATGGCGTCCTCCACAATCTCCACGCCGACCTGCACGGCCGCACGCGCCTCCTGGCGAGTCATCGCCGGGCCGACGGCCATGTTCTTCGTGCCGTAGGCGATCTTGCGAGCGATCAACTGCGGATGAGCCGGGAGTTCAGCCGCGACACCCATATCGACGACGATCATGCGAACCCCGACGGCACGGGCGAAAACGTTGATCGCGGCCCCCCCACGCAAGAAGTTCAGCACCATCTGGGGGGTGACGACCTTCGGATAGGCGCTGACGCCTTCATCTGCGACCCCGTGATCAGCGGCCATGGTGATGATGACCTTCTGCTGGAGCGAGGGCCGTACGGTTCCGAGGATGCCGGCAAGCTGTTTCGCCAGTTCTTCCAACCGTCCAAGGCTACCGAGCGGTTTGGTGAGCCGGTCCAGACGCTGTTGCGCCTGGGCCATCAGCTCTTCGTTGAGCGGGTCAATGCGCACGGAGAACGAATCGCCGATTACACAGATTTTCGAATGATTACGCGGATTATTTCGCCGAGATGTCATCTGTGAAATCTGGTTTTCAAATCTGTGGAATCCGTGTGTCGTTGTTTCTTCAGACACAGGGGAAGGCCAGCGACCACAAGGTAGACTTCATCAGCGCGCTGTGCGACAAGCTGGTTGGCGAACCCGGCCAGATCTCGAAACCGACGACCAAGTCGTGTCGTGGGCACAACACCCCACCCGACCTCATTCGTCACCATCACGATCGGAAACGGCGCCCGGCGCATCGTCTCGCAGAGCGCGCGGATCCGCTTGAGGATCGTCTCGTCCGAGATCTTCCGCATGACGAGCTGCGAGACGTACAGGGTCAAGCAATCGAAGATCGCGCCGTCAATCGTGCCGTTTTGTTGCGCGATGACGGCGGTGGGGTCAGTCGGGGCTTCGACGGTCTTCCAGGAGGCGGGACGTTGTTGTTGATGGCGCGCGACCCGCTGCGTCATCTCTCGGTCAGTGGGACGGCAGGTGGCCAGGTACAGGATGCGTGGGCCAAACCGCTTAGCCAACTCGACAGCCAAACGACTCTTGCCGCTGCGGGTCGCACCGGTGAGCAGGATGAGACGATTCCGGAATGTCACCTCGACTCCCTCCACGAAGTCTGTGGTGAACGAGTTGACGAACGATGGGGGGTCGGTCTTCTGGCTTTCCTCAGTCCTTCGACTCTGCTCAGGACTGAGATCCCGAGCTTGTCGAGGGACTCAGCTCTAGCGCCTTCCCATCCCACACCCAGTTCGCTGGGTGTGAGACAGTGGCCTTCAGCTAGAGCCTGTACTGAGGATCACAGCGGCGGGTCCACGCCCGAATCTCACGGGACTTCCCGTTACCCACCCATCAACGTGCGCTATCCTACGCGCCTCAGGAGGGATTGTCAACCCAGGATCGTGGAGGGTTCTTCAATGATGACGATATCCAAGCCTAACCGCTGCAGAGGGACAAAGTCGTGATCGGCGGTCAACAGTTTGACCTGATGCGCATCGGAGAGGGCGGCTAAGAACAGGTCCCGCACGGCGAGCGATTGATGTTTTCGGCGCAGCGCTCGCCACAAGTCGCCGGCGCGGAGCGCCGCCTCCCGAGTAAATTCCAACACCGGCAAGTGGCTCAAGCACCGGTCGAACTCGCGGATCCGCGTGGGATCTTCCATCCCTCCCCGAACTTCAAAGAGACAGATCACGTTGAGGCTGAGCGTTCCCGTACGAATCGCCTCGGCAACCTCACGAGCGCCGCGTCCCGATCGACGGCCAAAATGACTCAGGACGTCCGAGTCGCACGTGACTCTCATGTCCACTGGGTTTTGGCCTGTTGCCGGAGCGTCTGGATTTGCCGAGCCACGGCCGGAGAGATGCGCCACTGCAACGAGGCGTTGGGAAGACGTTCGGCTCCCTTCCGGCGATAGTGCGCCCGGAGGATATCCGTAATTACCAGGGCCTTACTGTTGCGTCGCTTCTTCAACGCCTCTACCGCGACTTTTTCCAGCAGGTCATCCGGCAGGTCAATGGTCATGCGCATCGGTCCTCGTCGCCTCCTACTGATGCATATTCATGCCTATGCATAAGTATGCAATATCATGGGTTCTCTGTCAAGAATTACTGGGGACAGGATACTCCATTACTCCTCAGACGTTCCGGGGCCTCCCTTTCGGCCACCCGCCCTTCCTCGGTAACAACGCACGACCGACCCGCTGCTCAAGAGTTTTCACCCACCGCTCCGTGCCCCACGGTCGTCCGGTCCGGACATGCCGACGAATCGTCTCCAGCGCTTCTTCCTCTTGCTGGAGGAGACGTCCCCAGTCCGAGACCATGCCGCGGATGGGACTCTCGGTGACCAGGCGATCGGGCTCCCCGGTGACGTGGTGCCGCGCGCTCGACCACGGATAGTCCTTCGCCCGTCTGACCAGGCGGGCGCGGACGGGATTCTGTTCCACATAGCGCACGACGGTGAGGAGATGGCGCTCGGTTTGAATCGGGAAGGAATGAAAGCGCTCCTGGAACAGATGCCCCCGCACGCCCTCGCGGAGGTTGATGGACCGGGTGTAGCGCCGATGGGCCTCCCCGATGGCCCGTGCCAGCGCATCAATCCGGGCAGGCACCACGACCAGGTGGACGTGGTTGGTCATCAGGCACCAGGCCCAGAACCGCAGGCCATGCCGGGCGCCGAAGACTCTTAGCAGTCGGAGGTACTCGGCGCGATCTCCGTCACTGGTAAAGATGGACAGGGACCGCACCCCGCGCTGGATGACGTGATGGGGGAATTCGGGGACCACCACGCGCGCTAACCGAGCCATGTGCTCATGCTAGGAGCGGGGGAGGCCGATTGTCAAGGAGCATTGCTGTATCCTGTCCCCAGTATTACACCAGTATTACACGGTCTTGATGTTCAACCTGTCCCTTCTGTAATTGGGATGGGATTCCAAGACCACTTCCGATTTTGGATCGCGTAAACGACTAGAAACTGACGGCCAAGTAAGCGCTCTGAGAATTCGGTTTCTTGTGCTGTCCAAGAGGACTTTGAAGTTGTCAGGAACGCGCGCACCTCCGTCTCATCAACTTGGATATCGCCAGGGATCTCGGTTAGTTGTTCCTCATCCCATTTTCTAGGCACGCAGACTATCGGGACTGTAGAGTAGTTGGAAAGGAGAAAATCAATAAGTGTGGGCGGGATTGGTGAATAGTCACAAGGATAAACGTGATTAAAAAAGCCAACGATGCTCTCCGCGATGAGTCTCCGCAGCAATTGGATCGACCTCCCTGCTATATACATGAAATGGTTGTCATGCACATCGAAAAAGGATTGCTGCCACGAATGTGTTAGGTAGCCGTAATGCTCTTTCTGATGTGCAGTTTCTTGAAGTTCTGGGAGCATCTGTTCGGAAATCGTTTCCTGATTGGCCCCAAGAATGGTGCAGTCGAGCTCAGAGTCGTCCTTCGTCGCTTCGAGGAATCGCTTAAACCGGTTAGTATCAAAGTGAAGATACGGCCCGTGTGTGCTGGGAATAACCCCATACCGTTCTTCAAATAGTCTTGGGTTGTGGATGACCTCAGCTGTTGAAAATGGTGACATGATTCCCAGGATGAAGAACGTGGAACCAAAGGAGGAAAGATCTATCGTCCGGTTAAGGTCTACGAGATTTAAGCCGTGATGCACAAATATGAATCTGTCCTGTTCTGGAAATACCTCAAAGCGAAAATCCAACTCGTGGTTTTCCTCGCTTACGTTCTCCAAGAACATCATTACCCTCCACGTAACTTTAAACGTATAGTCGCGTGAGCATCCTTGAACAGTTTATGGCTGAAAGTCAGAACTTATAGGAATGTGGACGTTTGTGCCCCCGACTTGCGCGTTGATATGAGGACCTTGCCAATATCTGCCTCTTGAAGAGGTAGGATCAAGTCGAGGGTTAAGCCCAGTTTCCCGCAACTTATCCCAAATCTTGCGTGCCTCCTGCGCGGAATAGGGTTTGTCTGCTGGAAACTTTCGCTTTAGCCATTCCAAGAAGCGTTCCCAGTTGTTAAGAACATCATCAAGCCCTCGGCCCTTCTTCTCCCCTTGCCCTTTAGCTTGTTCCTCGGCAGCGTCAGCGGTCTCGGCCATGTTCTTGCCGGTCTCGGGTTGCTGCAAGCCGACGGGTTTGCCTCCACGCTGTTTGTTACCAGCTTCAGTGCCCGGGACCGGTCGGGAGGTCGGCAGAGGAAGTGTTGGTGCTAACGTGACCAGTCCAAAGGGATCCGTCCAACTTGTCGGGTTATTCCCCACGTAGCGATAGAGATTCTCTTCAGACAGTTCGCCCAGCGGATCCCGCTGGAGGAAGCGGCCGAGGGTTGGACTGTAGGCGCGCGCCCGGTAGTGGTACAACCCCGTTTCCTGATCGTACTCTCGGCCGGTGAAGAGGAAGCGGTTGCCGACGATAGAGAGGGCACGGACCTGGCCGGCGGGATCGAGGAGGGTGGGAGTGCCGAAGGGGTCGTAGCGGTAGGACTCGATCACCTGCCCTCGGTTATCGGTCAAGGCGATGATGGAGCC
>CAZUWM010000072.1:0-6931 GCA_964624155.1 uncultured Planctomycetales bacterium | reverse complement strand
CCACATCCAAAGTGCGCTCTGGGTCGTGATGTTGGGGGGATGGTTCTGCTGCGGCGCCTCTTCTGTCCATGCCCAATCGGCTCACCAAGAGGACAAGGAAGACGCCGTTGTCGTGACCAAGGAAGTGAGTGGCAAGATCAGCGCAGTGAGCCCTCAATTCATCACGATTGAGTACAACGCCGATTCCACAAAAGGCGTCTCGAATGAGATCTACCTGACGTTGGGAGATCAGGTTGAGCTGAGGCACAAGCAGCGCCTCAATGAACTCAAGTATGGGGATGCCGTGAAGGTGACCTATGAGGAGAAACAACGAACCGTGGAGAAACCAGATCAAGATGGACGTCTCAAACGTGAGACGCAGGTCCTTTCACGTCAAGCGACGGCGATCACGTTCTTAAAGCCCGCCCAGACAGGGTTGGTCTCGAGGGACTGAGACGATTGATGGCTGAGGCAGTAGGACCAGAGGCGAGTCAGCACTCAAGGCGACCAACGCGAACTCACCCGAGGCTTCGAAGGAGGCTCGGGTGGAAGCGCGTGTGGTGGGACTGCCTAGCCTCCTGCTTCCTCTGTGCCAGGTTTCTCCTGGCATGTTCCATGGCCTTCCTCGGCGGTCCGCTCCCTCTTCCTCCGCAGGCGGAGGCGGCCCAGATCAAGCGGGTCCAAAGCGGGAGCCTTTCCTTCGCGGCGGCGGACACCGCCAAGCAGGCCACGCTTGCCAACGCGGTGGACCTGACCACGTCATTCCTCCTGGCGACCAACCAGTCTGACGACCTCCACGACTCCTCGGTGCAGGCCTCCGTCCGGACGGATGGTGGCGAGGGGATGGGGCTGTACCTCACAGGGTTCGAGGACGCCTCGACCGTCTACGCCTCGCGCGTGCGGGACTCGGACAAGGGGACGTTCGCCGGCACGGTGCAATACCTGGCGACCGAGTTCGTGAATGACCCCGGCACCGTCCGCATCACGAAGGGCACCAGCAACTGGGACCCCTCGACGTATATCAAGAACATCACCCTGCCGACCCTGCAAGCCAACTCGTATTTTCCCATCCTGTCTGTGAACTCGCCGGAGTGGTTCGTCGATGAAAACGAAGCCTACATGTTCCAAGCCAGCTTCCCCACTGACCAGACCCTGAAGCTTGAACGGAAGCACCTCACAGCAGGCAAGCAGAACACCGGGGCGGCCCCGGTGACCCTCAACTGGCAGGTCATCGAGCTCCTCACGGATGCGACGGTGAGAAAAGGAACGGTGACGTTGTCGAGCGCCAGCTCCTCAGCGACCGTTGATCTGTCTGCGTCACCCATCGCGGCTACCGGCAAGGCGTTCCTCATCTTTAACTACACCGGCGGCTCCTCGACGGGTGGCGCCACGACCAACATTGAAGGGGTCGATGCCCTCATGATGGTCAGGGGCACGATCACCAACACGACCACGCTGACCTTTAGTCGGGGCGCGGCGGGGGACGGCGGGGACGATGTGTACATCGCCTGGTACCTCGTCGAGTTGACCGATACCTCATCGAATGTCCAAAAAGGAACGACGAGCTTCCTCGCCACTGAATTTTCGAAGCAGGTCACCACCTTGACCACGCCTTCGATTTACGCCATCGATCCGGCCAGGACGATCCCCATCGTGTCCGTGGCGGGCGGGACCTCGACCACCGCCGCGGTGAACCTGCACAACTACATGGTCCGCGCGTCGATCCCGAACTCAACGACCCTCCAGCTTGATCGGACCGATGATGCGGGGGTGACGGAGATCGCAGTCGATGTGAACTGGTTTCTCGTGGAGTTTGCGCCCCTCACCCTGAAATCCCCGAATGGGGCAGAGGTCTGGAAGGTTGGTGAGTCGAAGAACATCACCTGGAAGCACGCGTCCTCGTTGGAGACGGGTGGGACCTGTGGCGGAACGAATCACACGTTGAAGATTGAGCTGTGCAAGGATGGGGCGACCTGCGCCTCGCCGCTTCAGATCACCGGGAGTGTCTGCGCCAACCTGGATACCTACGCGTGGGAGATTCCGGATGTGATCGGCTCAACGAACGTCATGGGCACGAGCTCGCGCATTCGGATCACCGACCTCGATGACACGACCTACAACTCCGACCTCTCAAACGCCGACTTTGAGATCCGGGGCAGCGTCAACGTCAACTGCGCCAGCTGCGGTCCAAAGGGCGGGGAGTTCTGGTACCTGGACGATACGACCAGGGATATCACCTGGCAGTATAACGGCCGGTTTGGTGACGGGGCTGGGAACAACGCGTTCAACCTGTACTACAGCACGAATGGCGGCACCGACTGGACTTCCCTCGCCACTGTCTCCCTGGGCACCGGGCATGCGAGCTCTCCGTACCTCGGGACGAAGACCTATGCCTGGAACCCGCTTCCGAACACAGCCTCAACACAGTATCGAGTCAAGGTGGAGTCCTACACGAACGCAGGCTACACCCAAGTCTCCAACACCTCTGCGGCGAATTTCTCTATCAGCCCGCATCTGACGATCGTCAAACCCGTCCAGACGGATCAGTGGCCGGTCGGACGGACGCGAACCATCGAGTGGTTCTCGACTGATCCGTCGGCCCCCATCAAGATTCAGTACAGCGTCAATGGGGTGGATTGGGTGGACATCGTGGCGAGCACCTCAGGCTATGCCGGGGCCTCCACGACCTCAGGCTATACCTACACGTGTGGGGGAGGGAATAAGTGCTATGACTGGAACCCGATCCCGCCCGGCACCCCCAAGAGTACGACCGCCCGGATCAAGATCCTGTGGACCGCCGACGCTGCGGTGAATGATGTCGGAACCGGCTCTGGGGACAACACCCTGTTTAGCTTCATCGCCTCCCTGGATCTAACCAGCCCCTCAGCCGGGACAGAGATCTGGAAGGTGGGGGAGTCTCGCAATGTCACCTGGACCGTGGGGGGAGGCAGCGGGGTCACTACCGTCCGGCTGAAATACTCGGTGGATAACGGCGCCTGGACGACCATCACCGGCGCCGAGAGCCTGACCGCCTCCACGGGAAGCTTTGCCTGGACGGTCCCGGACATCATCAGCACCAACGTCAAGGTGGCCATTGAAGATACCGCGGATCCAGACGCCAACCTCGATGGATTGGCGGATCTGATCTCTGACACATCGAACAACCCCTTCACCGTCAAAGGCCGCATCGTCGTGAACCAACCGACCTCTGGTGAAATCCTCAGGGTGGGCGGCAGCAAGACGATTGAGTGGCAGACGTTCGGGAGTGTGATGTCGAAGAACGGCCCCGTGGATATCTACCTCTCGACCGATGACGGCGCCACGTATCCTGATGCGCTCAAGATTGCAACCGGCATTAATCCCAACACGCCGACCAACTACGCCTGGACGAATATCCCGGATCAGCGATTCGCGACCTGCAAGATCAAGATCGCCCTGCCCTCTGATCCGACCACGCCCGATGGGGTGGCCGGGGAGTCGGCGACCTTCACGATCACGGGGAACCTCACGAACGTCCAAACCAACCAGGCCGTCTACAACATTGGTCAAACCGCGACGATCACCTGGACCGCCGCTCCCAGCACCTGGACGGCCAACGTCAGGCTCCGGTACTCAAAAGATGGCGTCACCTGGAATCCCGCCGACCTGGTGGTCTGTGACCTGGGGCCTGCCGGGCCCAGCCCGGAAGACAGCGCGGTGATCCCGGCAACGCCCAGCACATGCACCTGGCCGATCCCTGACGCGGACCTCATTTCAAACGCGGACCGGATTAAGGTTGAAGTGGTTGGGGATGAAGCCAACACCTCAGCCGTGTCTGCTGCCTTTACGATCAAAGGCTCCGTCACCCTGACCGGGGAGGCCAAGAATCCTACCACCCCCTGGAAGATCGGGGAGACGAAGACCATCACCTGGACCAAGAACGGGACCTCCCTCGGGGATGTTCGGCTCAAATACTCCAAGGATGGCGGCCTGGACAGTTACCCCTACGTGATTGCGACGAAGCCGTCAGCGGATGGCTCCTACGCCTGGTGTGTCGGCTATAACGATAACTGTGCAGGCTCAACGGCCAATGATCCCGCCCATGATCCAGAGCTGGTGATTGATAGCGACCGCAACACCAACATCAAAGTCCGGATCGAAGCCGTCGCAGACGCCTCCGGCATCTCCGACACCTCCGCCAGCCCGCTGACCATCCAGAAACAGTTCATCAATGTCGGCGTCCCTGCCCCGACCCTCTACGTCGGCGATAACAGCACGAGCTTGAGCAACATGACCTGGACGACCAAGGGCCGCTTGACCTCCGCGAACGTATTGCTGAATTACGATACGACCAGCGGCTCAGGCGGCTTCCCGAACGCCATCAATGGCGGCAACCCCCTCAGCGATGTGGGGGCCTTTGTGTGGGATGTGCCGGATGCCATTGGGACGGCCATCCGCGTTCGGGTCAAATCCTCGACGTTCCCGAGCGATGTCTATGGGGATGGCTCCTCCGACTTCGCGATTAAAGGGAAGATCGTCCCGGTCTTTCCGACGGGCACGGATACCCTCATCGTCGGCAACGCGGTGTCGGGCGGAATCCAGTACCAGAAGAAAGGGACGTTGGGGAATCTCAGGATCGAGTATCTCCGGACGGGATGTGCCACACCGCTGCTGTTGAGTCCTGGGCCGACGCCAGGACCTGAGGGCACCAACCAGGCCACCTCGTTTGCCTGGACGGTGGCAGCGACGGATGGCTGCGGAGGCAACGTCATCGATATCGGGGGGACCAAGAACAGCACGTTCCGGTTCACCGGCCTGCTCCATGAGTCCAATCCCACCCTGAAGGTCGACGCGTCGTCTGCCCCGTTCCAGATTCGAGGGGAGCTCTACGACATCGTGCCAGGTGGTGGGGAGGTGTACCAGGTCGGAGGGTCGACGGCCTTCATCAAGTGGAAGGCCAGGGGCAACGTGGGCAATGTGCGCATCCGGTTGGATACGACGGGTGGAACGGGAGGCTACGCGACCATTGTGACGGGGCCTGGGGAGGCGGGGCTGTATACCAGCGGTGAATCGGTCCCCTACAATTTTGTCCCGGCAAGCGCGGGGAGCGCCTGTAGCGGCTACACCGGTTGCTGGGAATGGACGATCCCTGATCTGCCAACCACCCAGGCGAGGATCCGGGTCGAGAGCCTCGATAACCCGGCGAGCCTGACCAATGGCATGGCCACGTCCGCCGCTTCAGCCGCCAACTTCCGGATCCGCGGCACGGTGACCCTCACGACGCCCAACGGCCCGCAGAGCCCCCACTGGAAAGTTGGCGAGAACAAGCTGATCGACTGGGAGACCACCGGGACGGTGGGGAATGTCAGCATCCTCCTCCGGTATGACGATGACGGCGCTCCCTATGCAAATAGCTACTCGATCACGACCAACAACGCCGGAGTCAAACCCTTCCCGTGGGGACCCATCCCCGACTCAGTGGTCGCAGAGACGGCCGTGGTCGAGATCACGGCGGTGGGTGACTCCACCGTCACCGACACCTCGGATGCGCCGTTGAAGATTAAACCGGTGCTGAAGCTGAATGCGCCAAACAACAACACCTTCCAGTGGGTGGTCGGAACCCGCTACAACATCACGTGGGACCCGCCTCAAGGCGCTGCCGACTCGTTGAAGATCCAGGTTTCGACCGATGGCGGGACCACGTGGTCGGACACCTCTCCACCCACCTTAGCCGCGAAGGGTGGATTGATCGCGGCCACCGTGGCCTCAGCCGCGCTCAGCTACGAATGGCTCATTCCGGATCTCATGACCAACCAGGGCGTGATCCGCATCAGCAAGGTGGGCGATGCAGAGAGCTACGATGATTCGGACGGGTTCTTCTACACCAAAGGCTCCATCACGAATGTCCAGATCAAGAATGCGGTGGCCGATCCAACTCCTGGCGCGCCAATCGATCTCGAAATCGGGTTCGTGAAGTACGTCACCTGGGACTACACCGGAAGCCTGGGGACGGTCGATGTCCTCTACTCCACGAACGCCAACGATCCTTCCCCGACCTGGCAACCCGCCCTTCAGGCCGATGGCGTAACACCCTGCACCGGGGTCTCCGTGGGGACGGCTGGGAGCGGCTCCTGTAGCTGGAAAATCCCCAACGCCCCGTCGCCCAATGTCAAGGCCAAGGTCATCAACACGCACAGCGATAACTGGCAGGATGTGAGCGGTCTTTCCCCAGGGTACAACAGCATCATCGGGAGCCTCACGGATGTGACCGTGATCGCGGACGGGACTCCCGCAACGACGGATCTGGAGGTGACCGGCAGCAAGACGATCCAGTGGAAGCCAAACGGGGCGATGTCGGTCTTCAAGGTGGAGTACCGGACCAACGGCGGCACGTGGGCTGAGATCACCCCAGGCTCAGGCTGCGGATCGGCCTGCTTCACCGTTTCGGGAGACTATCGAAGATGGACATGGACCAACATCCCGAACTCGATTTCGAATGACGTGGATTTCCGTGTCTCCGATTACCTCGATCCCATCAAGGTCAACTGCGCAAGCGACAACGCCTCCTGCACGGCGGGGGCGGTCGCTGGCTATGTCCTCAAGGGGAAGCTGAGCGTGGTGTCACCCACCTCAGCCGATACGTGGACGTTGGGCACGACGTACGCGCCATCGATTCGTTGGAACAAGCAAGGGTCGATCGGCGACATCAAGATCGAGTATGACACCGACGGCAACTTCGGGACGACGGCGGATACGTTCACCATTGTGACCAACCTCACCTCAGGGCCAGACGGCAATAACGACTACGCCTGGTCGGCCGGCGCGATTGGGGCGACCCGAAAGGTGTCTGACGCCGGGGTCATCCGGATTACGAATCTTGCTGCGCCGGCTGGGACCGGATTAAGCGCCACGTCGGCGCCGTTTAAGATCCGCCCGTCGATCACGAGTATTTCCTCGCCCGGGGATGAGACCT